>JAGRGW010000462.1 GCA_020445315.1 Gammaproteobacteria bacterium | reverse complement strand
TCGGCCAACGAGGAACTCGAGAGTTCCAAGGAGGAATTGCAGTCGCTCAACGAGGAACTGACCAGTTCCAACTCGCTGCTCGACGAGAAGGTCGTCGAGGTGGAGGCGCTCAATGCCGACCTCAACAACCTGCTGAATTCCACGAATACGGCCACGCTGCTGATGGACGTCGATTTGAACATCCGGCGCTTCACGCCGGCATGCTCGCGGTTGATGCGCCTGATTCCGACTGACATCGGCCGTTCGGTCGATGACGTCGTGCGCATCGTCGATTACCCGGCCCTGAGCGACGACTGCCAACAGGTCATTCGGGGCCGGCCGGTGGACGATCTCGAGGTGAGTGATCCCGACGGGCACTGGTACCTGCGCAGGATCCTGCCGTTTCTCGATCAGGAAGAACAGGTCGATGGCGCCGTGATCACGTTCACTGACATCACGGCGCTCAAGCGTGCCGATCACCTGTTGCGCGAACGCAACGAGAAGCTGTCGTGGCAATCGAGCCTGCTCAGTCGCGCGGCACCGGTGGTCGGCCGGGATATGCAGGACAGGATCGTGTTCTGGAACAAGGGGGCCGAATCCCTGTACGGCTGGAGCGAGTCCGAGGCCCTGGGCGCGCGGAGTCATGAACTGTTGAAGACCCGGTTCCCCCTACCGCTGGAAGAGATAACCCGACAACTGCTGGAAAACTCGGTCTGGCGCGGCCAACTCGTGCATGCCGGCCGCGATGGCAGCGAGATCATCGTGCAAAGCCAGTGGACGGAGTATCACAACGCGGCCGCGGAGCCCGAGGCGGTCGTCGAGGTCAACAATGACGTTACGAAGCAGAAACAGGCCCAGCAGGCGCTGCGCGAAAGCGAGGAAATGTTCCATACCATGGTCGACTGGACCTACAACTGGGAATACTGGAGCGACCCCGAAGACAATTTCGTCTACATGACCCCCTCGGTGGAAGACCTCACCGGCTACAGGCGCGAAGAGTTCGACAGCAATCCCGGGCTGATCGACATGATCGTGCACCCCGATGACAGGATCGTCTGGAAACAGCACAGGCACGCCGTCAAGCACGACGACGGCAACAAGTCCGTGGAACTGATGATGCGGATCGTGCGCAAAAACGGGGAAACGAGTTGGGTCAGTCACCAGTGCCGTCCGGTATTTGGTCAACAGGGGCAGGACCTGGGCCGGCGGGTCACGGTCAGGGATATCTCTGCGCAGAAGCTGGCTGAAGAACAGGTGCATGCGCTGGCTTACTACGATCCGCTGACGCACCTGCCGAACCGGCGGCTGCTGATGGATCGCCTGCACCAGGCGATCGCGTCGTGCAAGCGCGACGCCAGGCACGGCGCGGTGATGATGCTCGACCTCGACCAGTTTAAGACGCTGAATGATTCCAAGGGCCACGACATGGGCGATGCCCTCCTGATTGAAGTCGCCAAGCGTGTGCTCGGCACCGTCAGGGCGCACGATACGGTATCCCGGATTGGGGGCGATGAATTCGTGGTCGTGCTCGAAGATTTGAACGAAATTGCCTCCACGGCGGCCGTCCAGGTCGAGTATGTCGCTGACAAGATCGCTACGGAGTTGCGAAAGCCGTTTTCGATCGGCGACCAGGCATTGGAGTATTTCGTAACCAGCAGTGTCGGCGTCGCCATGTTCGACGACGGGCCGCATACGCCGGAGCTGTTGCTCAAGCAGGCGGACGTCGCGCTGTACCAGGCCAAGGCAGCTGGTCGTGACACGATCCGTTATTTCAATCCCGGCATGCAGGCCGAGATCGATGCCCGTTCCGTTCTGGAGGCGGAATTGCGCAGGGCGCTACAGAACGACGAATTCCGACTCTATTTCCAGCCACAGCTGGATGGGCACGGTACCGTGGTCGGTGCCGAGGCCCTGCTGCGATGGCAATCTGCCGACAGGGGCCTGGTTTTGCCGGATGCGTTCATCCCGCTGGCGGAAGAATCCGGCCTGATCGTGCAGATCGGCAACTGGGTATTGGCCGAGGCGTGTGAGCAACTCAAACGATGGCAGGCCGATCAGCGCAGGGCGCAGCTGCACTTGTCCGTCAATGTCAGCGCCCGGCAGGCGCAGCAGGCCGGTTTCGTTTCCGGCGTGGTGCAGGCTCTTGAATCGTCTGGCGCAAACCCGGGCAACCTGATGCTCGAGTTGACCGAGAGTGCCGTCATGCGGGATATCAAGGCGGTCGCGGCCCGCATGCAGCGCCTGATCGACCTCGGTGTTCGCTTCTCCCTGGATGATTTCGGTACCGGTTATTCGTCGCTTTCGCACCTCAAGACCCTGCCGTTCAGCCAGGTGAAGATCGACCGCTCGTTTGTTCGTGACCTGGCCGACGATCCCAACGACGCCGCCATCATCGGCGCGATTCTCGCGATGAACGCATCCCTGGGTCTGCCGGTTGTCGCCGAAGGGGTGGAGACCGAGGAACAGCATGCATTCCTCCGCGATCACGGGTGTAGTGGTTACCAGGGTTACCTGTTCGGCCGACCGATGCCGATCGCGGCGTTCGAAGACCTGCTCGCCGGTGGCGCTGTCGTCGGCAACTGAGCGTGCAAGGGCCGGTTGTCCGAATCCCATGGGCCTGGCGTTTGCGTTTGCGTGCGAAGCTTTGACGCCGAGCAAGGCAGCTCTGCCTTGGCGGGGCCAATATTTGATTGGGTAGAGGGGATTCTTCAGTCGTAATCGCGTTGGAGGCCTTTCATGACCGGCACCGGATACAATCGCAGGCCGCCCGGAACGATGCGCGGCGACCATTTGCTCGAAGAGTTGGTACACGACCCCTATCACAGTAAGTCGAAGCTGCGAGCGCCGGCCGTTTGCGGCGAATGCCATGCCGTGTTCGTCCGCGGTCGGTGGCAATGGGGCGAGGTTCCCGATGGCGCGGAAGCGACCACCTGTCCGGCCTGTGCGCGAATTCGCGACAAGGTGGCGGCAGGTTTTGTGAGCCTGGGTGGCGAGTTCTTCCGCGAGCATCACGACGAGATCATGCACCTGGTCGATCACCGGGTGGCGCACGAGAACGCCGAACACCCGCTGAAACGCCTGATGGGTACCGAGACGCTCGGGGACCGCTTGGTGTTGAGCTTTACCGACCCGCATCTCGCCGCGGGGGTAGGGCATGCGCTGCATGCCGCCTACAAGGGAGATCTGGCCATCGATTACCAGAAAGGCGAGTACATGGTGCGCGTGACCTGGGAACGCTGACCAGGCCGGCCGGCCTCGGCGGCGCCGGTCGGACGTTTGGATTTGGCCGTGGTCGGGAAACGCGGCTGCAGGCCGGGTTGCCTGTTGGGCGACTCGTTGCAGGTCTGCCGGCTTGACGGTCCTCCTGGAACGACCGGCGAGGCGGACCGGCCGGGCCGCGGGCCTACGGTGCAGCGGGTTGTGCGGTGACGTCCGGATGGACCAGCCGGGCCGTCTCGTCGGCGAACAGGAACTCGGCGAACGCCTGGGCAACCGGGGGCAGGCGTTTGCCGCTGTGCTTGACCAGGTACCAGTGCCGCAGGATCGGGAACCCCTGCACGTCGAGGATCGTCAGCCTGCCTGCCTCCAACTCGAGTTCCAGGGTGTGGACCGAGACGATCCCGAGACCCAGGCCCGCCTCGACCGCGTGCTTGATCGCGGAGTTGGAGGTCATCTCCATGCCGGTCTGCAGGTTTACGCCGCGCTCGCTGAAGAACCGCTCCATCGCAATACGTGTGCCCGATTCGAGTTCACGCGCGACGAAGACCTCGTCCTGCAGACGCTCGAGGCCGATCTGCTGCTCGTTCGCCAGGGCGTGGCCGGGCGGCGCGATGATCACCAGCGGGTTGTCCATGAACGGGGTCGCGTCGAGTTCGAGCCCCTCCGGTGGCTTGCCCATGATCACCAGGTCGGTGTCGTTGCTGGCGAGCTTGACAAGCAGTGACTTGCGGTTGGTGACGTCGAGCGAAAAGGTGATGCCCGGGTAGCGCTTCGCGAATGCCGCCAGCAGCCGCGTCGCGAAGTAGTTTGCCGTGGTCGCGACGCTGATCCGCAGGTGACCGGTCTGCACACCCTTGAGCGCTTCCACGACCTCCT
>JAGRGW010000461.1 GCA_020445315.1 Gammaproteobacteria bacterium | reverse complement strand
CGAGCGACTCGACGCCGAGCGTGGCCGCCGACGAATCGAGGATACGCAGCACGACTTTCTCGCCGTACAGTGTCGGGCAGGTGTTGACACGGAAGTCGATCGAGCGATTGCGCGACAGTACCAGCTTGATGCGGCCGTCCTGCGGTACGCGTCGCTCGGCGATGTTCATGCGCGCCATGACCTTCAGCCGCGCGGTCAGGCGGCCGGCGATATTGACCGGGGGCGTGGCCTTCTGCTGCAGCATGCCGTCCTGGCGGAAGCGCACGCGGAAGGTCTTCTCGTACGGCTCGAAGTGGACGTCCGACGTGCCGGAGTTGATGGCATCGAGCAGGATCTTGTTGACGTAACGCACGACCGGCGCGTCGTCGACGTCGAGGTTCGCGTCCTTGTTGTCGTCGCCGCCGTCATCGTCGGCGAAGTCGACGTCGAGATTCTCGAGGTCCTCATCCAGCATCTCGGACATGGCGGCGTCCTGCGCCTGCAGCATGTTCTCGATCGCGGCCTGGAGTTTGTCTTCCTCGACCAGCACCGCGTCGGTCGTCAGCCCGGTGTGGAACTTGATCTCGTCGAGGCCCTGGTGGTTGGTCGGGTCCGAGACCGCCAGGAAAAGGCGGTTGCCGCGCTTGATCAGCGGCAAAGCGTGGTGCTTGCGGACCAGCTTTTCCTCGACCAGGCCCTTGGGCATCAGTTCGGTGTCAATGACGTCGAGATCGAACAGGGGGACGCCGTACTCGGACGACGCGGCGATGGCGACGTCCAGCGCGGAGGCGCGGCCGTCTCGAACGAGAAACGACACCAGCGGCACCCCGGCCTCGTTGGCGGCACGCGTTGCCGCCTGCGCCTGGTCCTCCGTCAGCAGGCCGTCCTGGACCAGGCGACGGGCCAGGCCGCTGAGCCGGATGATCGGGTTCGTGGTCGCCATGCTGGGTCCTGCTCGCTAATTGCCGGAGATTCGTCCGCTAAGTATAACTGGCATCAGGGTTTTCGTTGAGGGTTGCTTCGCATTTCCGGGCTTCTTGCCGCGTCTGCAGAAGGTTGTCGGCCGATTGTGGCCAAACCTGATCAGGGGCACGCGGCATCCGGCGTGGAACTACCCGCGATTTCCGAGTCGCAGCACTCGGAAAAGCGATCCTCGCAGCGTACCCAGATGCCGGTGTTGGCCTGAAAGATGCCCCAGACGTCATAGCTGTTGGTGCCGGTGACCGAGACGGTGTATTCATAGGCGCGACTGTCGCCGCTGGGATCCCAGTCGAAACGGCCGGTGATGTTGGCAATACCCACCAGGTCGGTCACTGTCCCGTAATTGCCATTCTCGAGCCGGTAGTCCTCCAGGGGCGTGCGCAGACCGTTCAGCGTCGTGCGCATCGACGCCATGTGACCCTCGGTGACATAACCGTTATACAGCGGGATGGCGATCCCGGCCAGGATCGACAGGATGGCGATGGCGATCATCAGTTCGACCAGCGTGATGCCGCGTTGGATTGGATCGTGGCCTTTCTGATGCATGGCGGTTGCCCTCTCGTTTCGTGTCGGAGCCGAACACGCAAGACCCGGGCAATAGGGGCCCGGGTCTTGCGGTGTTAGGACGCCCCAGGGCGCCTGGCAGATGCGCGATTTAGATCGATTGCGTATCGATCGTCGTCGAAGTCGCGTTCAACTGGCTGAAGTTCGGTCGAATGACCTTGACGTTGTTGCCGGTGACCGAGATTGAAACCGAACCGTTCGTATCATCGACGGCCGACGAGTTTGTGAAGCCGGCGCCACCACCCTTTGGTGCCCTGGACTTGCTGTCCGGATCGATTACGGCGATCCATTCATCAGCATCTGCTGGCAAGACACAGTTGGCGTTGGTTGATGGGCAGCCGCGAGACTGCATGGCCGCGATCTTGGCCGAGTGGTTGCGAACGATCCGGGTAGCCTGGTCGTAGTGTTCGGTGACCTTGGCCATGCGCGATTCGTCGATGTAGTTGTTGTAGGCCGGGATCGCGATCGCTGCGAGAATCGCGATGATCGCCACAACGATCATGAGTTCAATAAGTGTGAAACCGTGCTGCTTCTTCATGAGGTTCTCCTGGTACATGTTCAGCGGTCGCAGAGTGCGTTACGGCCGCAGTTCTTCAAGCTTTAGCAACGTTTGCGGGTTAATTGCTTAAACCGTATCAAGTTGTGAACAGGTAGAAGCACATTACGTACCATTGGCCGATCCCCGGCCTTTTGCGCCGATTTACGTGATCGGTTTGGGGTTTTTCCAGGGTGTAAAGGTCTGCGTCGACGAAACCGTCCGGCGCATTGGGTCAGATAGTGACGCGGAGCGTCACCTGTCGCCCGGTGATTGCGGTGTGTCGCCGTCGAGGCCGAGCTTTTCCAGTCGGTATCGCAGCGCGCGGAAGCTGATGCCGAGTGCCTTCGCCGCCGCCGTGCGGTTCCAGCGGGTCTGTTCCAGGGCCCTGAGGATGGTCTCGCGCTCGATGCCCGACAGGTACTCCTCCAGGCCCTGGTCGCTGATCGGCGGCGGGGCGTCGGCGGCCGGGGTCGTGTCGGCGGCGCCCGACCCCGGGTCGAGCCCGAGGTCGTCCAGGGTGATGACGTTGTCGTCGCACAATGCCATCGCGCGTTCGAGCATGTTCTCGAGCTCGCGCACGTTGCCGGGAAAGTCGTAACGCTGCAGCGCGTCGAGCGCAGCCGACGCGATCTCCGGTGTCTGCTGGCCGGTGCGGTTCGCGAGCCGGCCCAGGATGTGTTCGACCAGCAGGGCGATGTCGCCGGTCCGTTCGCGCAGCGGCGCCATCGGCAGTTCGATGACGTGGATGCGGTAGAACAGGTCCTTGCGGAATTCGCCGTTGTCGACCATGGCCGCCAGATCCTTGTGGCTGGCGCTGATGATGCGGGCGTCGACCGGTTCCTCGTCGGTGCCGCCGACCGGGCGCACCGATTTCTCCTGGATCGCGCGCAGCAGCTTGACCTG
>JAGRGW010000460.1 GCA_020445315.1 Gammaproteobacteria bacterium | reverse complement strand
CGGCTACTCGGACATGGCCATCGGCGCCGCGCGCATGTTCGGCATCCGCTTGCCGCTGAACTTCCATTCGCCGTACAAGGCGACGAATATCGTCGAATTCTGGCGCCGGTGGCACATGACGCTGTCGCGCTTCCTGCGCGATTACCTGTACATACCGCTCGGCGGCAATCGCAGCGGGCGGGTACGGCGTTACATCAACCTGATGGTGACGATGCTGCTCGGCGGGCTCTGGCACGGTGCCGGTTGGACCTTCGTCGCCTGGGGGGCGCTGCACGGTGCCTACCTCGTGATCAACCATGCCTGGATGCGCCTGCGCAGGACCGTCGGCGGCGTCCTGCTGCGGCCTTCGGCGGTTGGCCGTTTCGGTGGCTGGCTGGTGACCTTCCTCGCCGTGGTCGTCGGCTGGGTATTCTTCCGTGCCACCGATTTCGACGCGGCCGTCGCCATGCTCCGTGGCATGGCCGGACTCAACGGCGTCGCGATACCGAATGCCATCTACGTACGGTTGGGGCCGCTGAGCGACTGGTTGGCCGGGATGGGTGTTACCAGCTACCTCGGCCACGGGCGCCAGTTCGTCTTCACCTACCTGTGGGTGCTGTGCCTGCTGCCGGTGGCGCTGTTCATGCCGAACACGCAGCAGGTGATGCGCCGTTACCGCCCGGCGCTGTTACGCCACGTTTCTCCGCCGGGTGCGGCACTGACTTTCGGCGAACGGGCGCTACGGTGGCTGGCCTGGCGGCCGACCGGCAGTTGGGTTGTGGTGATCGCGGTCGTGGCGGCACTCGGACTGCTGGCCCTGACCAGCGTGTCGGAGTTCCTCTATTTCCAGTTCTGAGGGCCTGACCTGATGTTCCGAACATACTTCGTGCGCACGCTGTTGCTGGGTTCGGCGTTGGTCCTGCTGGTCGCGGCGTTCAATGTCCTGGTCGATCCGTATGCGCTGTTCGAGGTCTGGCGCGCGCCCGGTTTCAACGACGACAAGCCGATGGCGGAGAGCAGGCTGCGCACGAGCAAGCCGTACCAGCTGATGCGCGCGCGTCCGATGACCCTGGTCGCCGGCAACTCGCGCCCGGAGCTCGGCATCGACCCGCGGTCCCCGTGCTGGGACGAGGCCGACCGGCCCGTCTACAACGCCGGTGTTCCCGGGGTCGGGGTTTACGAACAGGCCCGGCTGATCCAGAGCGTGCTGGCGCAGGGTGAGACCCGGCGCGTCGTGTGGGGGCTGGATTTTCTCGATTTCATCGGTTCGCGCCAGTCCGGACCGCTGCATTGGCCCCTGCCGCCGTCACAGCTCGACGACCGCTTGCCGGTCGACGCCGAGGGTCGGCCAAACACCGGCTACCGCCTGCAGTGGCTGCGTGATACGCGCGACGCGACGCTGTCGCTCGATGCCCTGGTCGATTCGGTATCAACGCTCATCCAGGCGGGTGACCGGTTCGCCTCGACCCGGCGCAGTGACGGTTTCAACCCCGCCCGCGACTACGTGGGGATCGTCAATACCGAGGGCCAGGGGGTGCTGTTCGAACAGAAGAACATCGAAGTCATGCAGCGGCTCGCGCGTGGGCCACTCGAGCTGTATGTCCCGGAACAGGCATGGTCGCAGGCGCTCGAGAGCGTGCGCCACGTCCTGCAACTGGCACAGCACGGCGGGGTGCGGGTCGACCTGTTCATCAATCCCTACCATGCCGATTATCTCGGCGTGATCCGCTTGAGTGGGCACTGGGAGCGGTTGGAACAGTGGAAGCGCTCGCTGGTAACGCTTGCCGCCGGATACGACAACGCGGTGCTATGGGACTTCAACGGCTTCGATCGCTATTCCCTGCAAGTCGTGACAACGGACATGAAGCCAGGTGACGCGCTGACGTGGTACTGGGAGCCCGCGCACTATCGCGCCGAGCTGGGAGAGCGCATGATCGCGCGTCTAAATGACAGCGACTGCGACCTCGGTTTCGACCCGGCGTTCGGCGTCCGACTGTCGCCCGACGACATCGATCGCCACCTCGCCCGGCTGCGGGGCGGGTTGCACGACTTCGCGCTGGAACAACCGGCACGCTGGCAGGCGCTGGCAGCCGGCTATCGTGCGGTGTCCGGGGCGAACTGACAGGGTACGCCCGGCACGCGTTGATCATTCGATACCGAACCACTCGTCGAGCTTGTCGTGCACCTCGTCGATGCCGGTCCGCTTCAGCGATGAGAATCGCTGGACGGTGAAGTTGTCGTTCATCTTCTGCAACCGGGCGCGCACCTGCAGCACCGTGCTGGCTGCCTGCCCCTTCTTGAGCTTGTCCGCCTTGGTCAGCAGGATATGCACCGGCAGCGCGATCTGGTCGGCCCAGTTCAGCATCTGCAGATCGAAGTCCTTCAGTGGGTGACGGATGTCCATCATCAGCATCAGCCCGCGCAGGCACTCGCGTTGCTCGAGGTAGGCCGACAGTGCGCCCTGCCACTCGCGCTTGATGCCCTCGGCGACCTTCGCGTAACCATAACCGGGCAGGTCGACGAGGCGTCGCTCGTCGTCGATGGAGAAGAAGTTCAGCAACTGCGTGCGCCCCGGGGTTTTGCTGGTCCGCGCGAGGGTCTTCTGGTCGCAGATCGTGTTGATCGCACTGGACTTGCCGGCATTCGAACGGCCGGCGAACGCGATCTCGTAACCGCTGTCGGCGGGTGCCTGTTTCAACTTGGCCGCGCTGGTCAGGAACGCGGCCTGGCGGTAGCGGGACCTCATGCGTCGGGGAAGTCGCTGCGTTTCCAGTGTCCGGACTTGCCGCCCGACTTCTCTTCCAGCCGCACGTTCTCGATCTGCATGCCGCGATCCACGGCCTTGCACATGTCGTAGATGGTCAGCAGCGCCACCTGGACCGCGCACAGGGCCTCCATCTCGACACCGGTCTGGCCGCGGGTCTTGGCCGTCGCCTCGCAACGCACGCTGTCGAGGTGCGGCTGCGGGCTGAGTTCGATACTGACCTTGGTCAGCGGCAGCGGGTGGCATAGCGGCACGAGGTCGGCCGTGCGCTTTGCGCCCATGATGCCGGCGATGCGGGCGACGCCGAGTACGTCGCCTTTCTTGTGGCCGCCTTCGACGATCATCGCCAGCGTCCGCGCCTGCATGCGGATACTGCCGCTGGCCACGGCAACGCGCTCGGTGATGTCCTTGCCGCCGACGTCGACCATGTGCGCCTGGCCCTCGGCGTCGAAGTGGGTGAAACGATCAGACATGATCGGCCACCGCGCGGTCGCGGTACTCGATGGACTTCGGTACCTCGTGTGTTTCGTAGGTCATGGCCGCGAGATCGGCCAGCACCCAGGTCGCTGGCGCCTTGCCGACGCCACCGATCGTACCCGGGTTGACGACGTCGGTGACGCCGCCGGCGCAGTTGTCGAGGCGTTCGATCTCGACCTTGTGGCTATGGCCACAGCAGACCAGGTCCCAGTCACCGGTGGTGGCCATCGCCCGGGCGTAGTGCGGGTAGTGCACGAGGAAGATCTTGCGACCGGCCAGTTCGATACCCGCATCCATGCCGTGAAAGCGGACAACCCCGCCGGGCTTGTGGGCAAGCCGGGTCAGGGCATACAGGTCGCCGGTGTTGTTGCCGTGGATCACGTGGACCGGCAGGCCGTATTTCTCCAGGCAGTGCAG
>JAGRGW010000459.1 GCA_020445315.1 Gammaproteobacteria bacterium | reverse complement strand
CGATGCACCTGGCGCACGAGGAACTGTGCCACATGGCCATGGATCGCCTTGGCTGCGACGGCCTGGTCATCCACATGCTGCTGGGCAAGCTGAAGCCGGGCGACATCCCCGCACCGGTCCGCGATGCCGCTATCCGCAAGATGGTCGAGCTGTACTTCCCGCCGAACAGCGCAATGGTCACCGGTTACGGCTTCGACATGCTGTACGCCGGCCCGCGCGAGGCCGTGCTGCATGCCTACTTCCGCCAGAACATGGGTGCCACGCACTTCATCGTCGGCCGTGACCACGCGGGCGTCGGCGACTACTACGGCGCGTTCGATGCACAGGACATCTTCGACAAGGTCCCGGCCGGCGCACTGGAGATCGAGATCTTCAAGGCCGACCACACCGCCTGGTCGAAGAAGCTGAACAAGGTCGTCATGATGCGCGAGGCGCCGGATCACACCAAGGAAGACTTCATCCTGCTGTCGGGCACCAAGGTGCGCGAGATGCTGGGTAACGGCGAAGCGCCGCCGAAGGAGTTCTCGCGTCCGGAAGTCGCCAAGATCCTGATCGATTACTATCAGTCCTTGAACTGAGTAAGACCGGCTGACCGGCATTCCCGCCGGTCATACCTGCAAAAGGCCCGCTCGTTCGAGTGGGCCTTTTGCTTTATGGGGCAATAGGAATGGGCAAAGACTACGAGCTGCTCGGCAGCGACACGATCAGCGACGGCTTCTTCGAACTCAAGCGTCACCGCTTGCGCCACACGCGCTTTGCCGGCGGCTGGTGCGACGAGATCGTGCGCGAACGCATCGAGCGTCTGGCCGCGGTTTCCGTTCTGCTCTACGACCCCGAACCGGACATGATCGTGCTGGTCGAGCAGTTCCGCATCGGCCTGGTGGGGCAGGTCGATCCGCCGTGGACAGTCGAGACCGTGTCCGGTTTCTGCGACATCGCGCACGAGACGCCGGAAGACGTCGCCCGGCGCGAGGTGCGCGAGGAGACCGGCTGCGACCTGCTGGCGCTGACCCACATCGGCGAGTTCTTCGTCAGCCCCGGCATGTCGTTCGAGCGCATCAACCTGTTCTGCGGCCGTGTCGACTCGACCTGCGCCGAGGGTATCCACGGCCTCGACCACGAGGGCGAGGACATCCGCGTGGTCAAGCTGCCGCGTGTCGAGGCCATCGATGTGCTGTTCGGTCGCCTGAACACGACCAGCGTGGTCATGGCGCTGCAGTGGCTGGCGCTGCACCGG
>JAGRGW010000458.1 GCA_020445315.1 Gammaproteobacteria bacterium | reverse complement strand
CCGCACGCCGGCGGCTACTAACGAATTTGGAATTTGGGGAATTTGGGGTCAGAGTAAAAATTGCGCGTTTGTTGGCACGTCTTGCCTGGCGCGGAGGGCATCACGGTGAGGCCGCCGGCAACCCGCTACGCGCAAACAGCGCAAGACCGCCGATGCCGGTCGGAAACGCGCTGGCCAGTCGATTGGTTTTTCCGGGTCCCGGCATCAAGCAACGCGGTGAGAGTGGTCGCACTGGCAGAAGCAGCGACAGCCAGCCCCCCCAGCAAACCGGCTTCACGGGCATCCACGGTCGATTGTCGTTCTGACGACCGGTCAGCGCATTGGCCTTGCGGCCATGGATACGAAATCATCGTCGGCCGCGTTGCCGACCCTTCTGCGCGGCGCAGGGTTGGTGGCCTGTACCAGGCTCTGTATCGACGGGCCATCGGCACCCGTCGCACATCGAACACCAGAAACCATGCAAATCATTAATAATGATGTACTTGGCTGATCGCCAGCGCGCCATGCCACAGAGGCGCCTGACAGACCTTTGCCACCGACGCCAATGCTGACCAGCGCAGCGAATCTGCAGCAAACGCGGGAACCTGCCGCGCCTTCGATGATTCGGTCACCCTGCTTTCCCGGCACCTGTTGGCCCCCGCCGGCACAGACCACCCACCCTGTTACCGAAGCCGGATCTGCGTAGCCACAGGTGATATTCGCCTTCACCTCGACTATAAATACCCCTGACAACAAACGACAGAAACTCCGCACCCGAACGACCTGGCACCCCGCCTGCCCAGCGCGAGTTGAGCGCCCCGCCGAGACGCGTACGCGTCGGCGCCGAACCCGCGCAAGGCTTTACGGCATATCTCTTGTGCTCGATTGGCAGAACCCATGTCGACGGGGCTCATGACACCGAGGGTCATACATGTCCAACGATTTCAAAGAACAGGCCATGCAGTATCACCGGTCTCCGCTGCCCGGCAAGATTTCCGTCACGCCGACGAAAATGCTGGCCACCCAGGTAGACCTGTCGCTGGCCTATTCGCCCGGGGTCGCTCACGCCTGCAATGCCATCGTCGAAGACCCCAACGAGGCGTCGACGGTCACCAGTCGCGGCAACCTGGTCGCCGTCATCACCAACGGGACCGCGGTGCTCGGTCTCGGGGCGATAGGCGCACTGGCATCCAAGCCGGTCATGGAAGGCAAGGCCGTACTGTTCAAGAAGTTTGCCGGCATCGACGCCTTCGACATCGAAATCGACGAGCAGGATCCCGACATGCTCGTCGAGGTCATTGCCCGCCTGGAACCGACCTTTGGTGGGATCAACCTGGAGGACATCAAGGCGCCGGAATGTTTCCAGGTCGAGCGGCAACTGCGCGAGCGGATGAACATCCCCGTGTTTCACGACGACCAGCATGGCACGGCGATCATCGCCGCGGCCGCCGTGCTCAACGGACTACGCCTGGTCAAAAAGAACCTGGAGGAAGTCAAGCTGGTCGCCTCGGGAGCCGGTGCGGCCGGCCTGTCGTGCCTGAACCAACTGGTCCGGCTCGGCGTCAGGAAAGAAAACATCATCGTGTGCGACAAGTTCGGCGTCGTGTACAAGGGCCGCAAGGAAGACATGGACCCGATGAAAGAGGTCTACGCACGGGATATCCCGCAGCGCAAGCTGGCGGAAGTGATACCCGATGCCGACATCTTCCTGGGGTTGTCCGCTCCCGGCGTGCTGACACCGGAAATGGTCAAGACAATGGCCCGGGATCCGCTGATCCTGGCACTGGCCAACCCGGATCCCGAGATCCTGCCCGACGTCGCCAAGGCCGCGCGCCCGGATGCCATCATCGCGACCGGCCGCTCCGACTACCCGAACCAGGTCAATAACGTACTGTGCTTCCCCTACCTCTTTCGCGGCGCGCTGGATGTCGGGGCAACGACGATCAACGAGGAAATGAAAATGGCCACCGTCCGGGCACTGGCGGACATGACCATGGACCAGGCCTCGGACAACGTGGCCGGCGCCTATGCCGGTGAACAACTGACTTTCGGGCCGGAGTACCTGATACCCAAGCCGTTCGATACCCGGCTGATGTTGGAACTGCCGCGTGCCGTGGCGAAGGCCGCGATGGACAGCGGCGTGGCGACACGACCGATCACGGATTTCAAATCCTACCGGGAAAAACTCGAACGGCACGTGTTCCGCACCGGGAACGTCATGCGCCCGATCTTCGAACGCGCCAAGTCCGACCCCAAGCGCGTCATCTATACCGAGGGCGAAGACGAACGCGTATTGCGCGCGGTCCAGGTCGTGGTCGACGAAAGCCTGGCCAAGCCGATACTGATCGGACGCCGCGAGCGGATACTGGAGCGCATCGCCGACCTCCGCCTATCCATGCGACTGGACGAGGACTTCGAACTCGTCGAGCCACTGGACAATCCGCACTACGAGGAATGCTGGCAGGCCTATCACAAGCTTCGGCGCAGGCACGGCATCGACCCCAACGTCGCCCGCATTCGCATCAATACCCGCCCGACCGTGCTGGCGTCCATGCTGCTGCATCTCGGTTACGCAGACGCCATGGTTTGCGGAACACTGGGTAGTTTCGAGCGCCATCTCGAATTCGTGCAGGACATCCTGGGCAAGCGCAAGGGCGTCAAGACCACCGCCGCCATGTACATGATCATCACGTCGAAGGCCACGCTGTTCATCGCCGACACCAGCGTGACCATCAACCCCGACGAGGAACAGATCGCCGATATTGCCGTGCTCGCCGCCAGCGAAGTGAAGAAGTTCGGCATCGAACCCAAGGTCGCGCTGTTGTCGCATTCCAATTTCGGCTCCCGTCGATCCAAGCCGTCACGCAAAATGGCGGCCGCATTGAAGCTGATCAGGCGACGCGCCCCGGACCTCGAGGTCGAGGGTGAAATGCAGGGTGATGCCGCACTGCTCGAGGCACTGAGGGAGCGCGTGTTCCCCGGCTCCCGGCTCACCGGGTCAGCGAACCTGCTCGTCATGCCGAGCATGGATGCCGCCGGCATCTCGGTGAACCTGCTCAAGGTGCTGGCATCCGAGGCCGTAGCGGTCGGTCCGATCATGCTGGGCATAAGGAAACCGGCCCACATACTGAACCGGTCAGCAACCACCCGACGCATCATCAACATGACCGCCGTGGCCGTAGTCGATGCGCAACTGGAGGCCGTCGACGACAAGGCGGACTGATCTTCGGCCCACCCCGGAAGGGGACAGGCCACGTTTCCATCCGTTGGGAAAACGTGGCCCGTCCCCTTTTTAGCGTCAGTGCATCGCGGCCTTGCGGAAGCGGGCGACCACGCTGCCATCGTGGCTTAACTCGGCGAAACCGTCATCGCCAACGGTGAACTGATAGAACACTTCGCGCTCCGGATCCGTGGACGGCGTGCACTGCAAGGTCGCCGTGTCCCTCGCCGTTGCTCCCCAGAAACAGTGCATGTCGGCCGTTTCCGGTGCGGCCGTGGAGAATTCCGCCTTTCCGTCGAAATGAACGGCGAGTTTTTCGATCCCGTAGCGATTGCCGTCAGTCGCCTGCCAGTTGCCCGAGCCGGGGTGCGGAGAGCAGGCGGAGAGTGCCAAAGACAAGGGAATAGCTATCAGCAGGATCGATGTCTTACGGACCGGGCGTGACGGGTAATTCATTGGATGCTCAGTTCAAATCAGGGCTTCGGTATTGTAATCATGCCCGGAGTCGGAAGTTGGGAGCCCGACTATCGCGCGACGGATTTGCGCTTCAACAGGCCATGCGCTTCACCGACGGAGGTCAGTGTTTCACATTGATCGGGGGTGAGCCGCCAATTGTCCCCGCTGGTCTGTTCATGCATCAGGTTGGAACGGTCTTCGACGTGTTGTCCGCTGTTCATCAACACGTGCACGAGTTCGTGTGCCATGCCGATGCCGGGATGTGGAATCTGCCTGGTGACCCAAACCGTGTCAGCCAGTTCGGGATGCCGCTGACTGTTGACGCGACCATAACTCACCGCATCGTAAGGCACCTTTTTCAAGGTCTCGTATTGCAGGTACACGGTCGGCTTTTCCAGTTCGGATTCTCTTACAAGTTCCACCGCCAGGTCCTGAAGGTAGTACCGGTAGCGCTCGGGCCCATCGATCAGGTGTATCGGGATTTCAGGCGTGTGAATCCCACACTGGCGAAGAATACGTGCGGTGGTGTCAAGCGCCGCATGCACCGTCGCGTGCTCCCAGCCCGAGTTCGCCACGATGACCGTTACAGGCCGAAACACATGGGTCGGCGTGGGCGTACCGCTGACGGCCGGTTCCGGCTCGCTGGTGTAGGTTTCGACCAGTTCGACCCGTGCCTGCTGCGCAGCACAGTGGCCGCGGTCCCGAGTGACAGGGTCGGGCAGGAAACCGATCGCCACGTGGTTGTGCTCGCCCGCATTGGCAAGTGCCAGGGAGAAAATGGCCGACTTCAGGGCCGGCGTTCCCATTTCCGGATTTTCCGCCAGCAGGCACGCGGCCAATGCGCTCACTCGTGCGACCGCATAGCTGGAACCGGATACCGCGCGGACCCGGCCGTTGAAGCCGGTCACCACCTGCCGTTCACCCGGCACCATGAGGTCGACGCTTTTCACACCCCAGTTGGAACCCCGGGCCAGTTCCCCGGAGGTCTCCGCTGACGTTACGGTAACC
>JAGRGW010000074.1 GCA_020445315.1 Gammaproteobacteria bacterium | reverse complement strand
GGCCATGCGCGGATCCTTGATCATGGACTTGAAATCACCGTGCTTGAACTTGAGCTTGCCCATGGCGAAGGCCGTGCCCATGCCGGCCATGCCCAGGCCGCTCTCGACCCATTTCATCCAGTCCTTGCGCGAAGCGCGCATGTCCCAGTCCGGGGCCTCGCCCGCGTAGTCGCCGGCCCGGACGCAGGTGCCGTTCTCGACGACGAAGACCCCGCGCGGCTGGTCCTCGTCCTTGAATCCACAGGTGATGACGGAGCTGAACCCGATCTCGGCGAGCTTGCCGGCAACCTCGGGTTCGTCGTTCCACGCGTCCTTGAGTTGGTTCATCCACTCGGCTGAGAACAGTTCGGCCATGTTTTTCTCCTGTTGGGGGTGTTTGGGAATGTAGCGGCCTGTCGGACTTGACCGTTTGAAGCGAAAATTCTTTGGCGCGAATCAATTTTGCTTATCGAAAGAGGCGAACAGCATAGCCTATTCAACGAGTTCGATGAGCACAGTCGATCGCTCTCCATGCATTTGCAGCCAAACAGCGTCAAGTTCGACAGGCTGCTAGAAGTAGCCCAACGCCCGGTCGTCGTCAACGGCATCGCGCGGCCGAATTCGGGTTAAGCTCACCACCATGGCTCAGCGCAACCTACCGCCCGTCATCCTGATCGACGACGAAGAGCACGTCCGCGTGGCGGCTGCGCAGGCGCTGGAACTGGCCGGATTCGAGGTTCGGGCCCACGAGCGCGCGGAGTCGGCGCTGAACGCGCTGGACAAGAACTGGCCGGGTGCCGTGATCAGCGATATCCGCATGCCGGGCATCGATGGCATGCAGTTCCTGGCGCGTTCGCAGGCGATCGACGCCGATCTGCCGGTGATCCTGATTACCGGGCATGGCGATGTCAGCATGGCGGTCGAGGCGATGCGCGCCGGGGCCTACGATTTCATCGAAAAGCCGTTCGCGGTCGAAGACCTGGTCGACACGGTCGGCCGTGCCGTCGACAAGCGTACCCTGACGATGGAGAACCGGCGCCTGCGCGAGGAACTTGCGGTGCAGAGCAAGCCCGGCCCGCGCATCATCGGTGACACCGCACCCGTCAGGCGTCTGCGCCAGACTATCGCGCAGATTGCCGATACCGACGCCGACGTGCTGGTCAACGGCGAGACCGGTACCGGTAAGGAACTGGTCGCGCGTGCGCTGCACGAGAACAGCCGGCGCTGCGATCATAATTTCGTCGCGGTCAACTGCGGTGCCGTGCCGGACAACCTGATCGAAAGCGAGTTGTTCGGTCACGAGGCGGGCGCCTTCACCGATGCCCGGTCGCGGCGGATCGGGAAGTTTGAGCACGCCAACGGCGGTACGCTGTTTCTCGACGAGATCGAGAGCATGCCGATGCACGTGCAGGTGCACCTGCTGCGCGTCTTGCAGGAGCGCGCAGTGGAAAGGCTGGGTTCCAACCAGTTGATCCCGCTCGATCTGCGTGTCGTGGCGGCGAGCAAGGTCGACCTGCGCGCGGCAGCCTCGCGCGGCGAGTTCCGCGAAGACCTTTACTATCGGCTCGGCGTGGTCATGATCGACATCCCGCCGCTGCGTGAGAGGCGCGAGGACATCCCGCTGCTGTTCCAGCATTTCGCCCTGGTGGCCGGGGCACGCTACCAGCGCGAACCACCGCCGCCGTCGCCGTCACAGTTGCAGCGCCTGCTGCTCGAGGACTGGCCCGGCAACGTGCGTGAACTGCGCAACGCGGCCGAACGGTACGTCCTGCTGGGGGATTCCTGCGGCTACGATATCGACCGTGTGCTCGGCGCCGGCGACAAGATCCCGACGATGACGCTGCCCGAGCAGGTCGAGTGCTTCGAGCGCAGCCTGATCGAGCAGCAGCTCAAGGCGACCAACGGCTGCATCAAGGACACGATGGCCGCGCTCGGTCTGCCACGCAAAACGTTGTACGACAAGATGAAGAAGTACGGCCTGGTGCGTGACGATTACCGCTGACGGGCGGGTCTGCTGATGGGGGCTGGCGTTTTGCCGTTCGCTCGCCGCGATGGCGAAGTCCTGTTCCTGTTGCAAACGGTGTTCAGCGGTCGCAAACGGGGCTTCCTCAACGATTTCGGTGGTGGTGTCGATCCCGGCGAGAGTGACCGCCGTGCGGCCGCGCGCGAGTTCGTCGAGGAGACCGAGACCATGTACCTGGCGACGGATCCGGCCGGGGCGCGTCGGACCCCGTCGACTGTCGCGGCACAACTGCCACGGGTCGAGGCGCTTTTCTCGGCGACGCTCGGCGTCAATCCCGACTGGTGGTGCGCGCGGTCGTCGCCCAATCCCGCCAGGCCCAAGCAATGGAAGACGTTTTTCATCGAGTTTCCCTACCGCGACGTCTCGTCGCTGAACCGGCTCTGGGCTGCCGACAGCAGCGGGCGTTACCGGAAGCGCCGCGAACTGTACTGGGTGCCGGCCGAGCGGTTGCTGCAACTCTATGCGCACCAGCCGGACAGGCTGTGGAAGCGCGTGCGGCAGCTGCGTGGCGCGCCTGCCGTGATTCGCGCCATACAGCGGGCCGGCGCACGCTGAGAGACGGCGCCGGCCCGCTGCGTCAGGCGGTTTCGACCTCGCGCCATTCGGTCCCGCAGTCGACACAGTGGTTGGTATGCGGTTCGGGTTCGGGTGTCTTCATCGTCACCAGTTCCTCGGCGCTGATCGGGTGGATCGCGATCGTACTGTCGAAGTCCGCCTTGGTCGCACCCATCTTCACGGCCACGGCGAATCCCTGCAGCATCTCGTCGACGTTGTCGCCGATCAGGTGGATGCCGACGATGCGCTCGCTGTCACCCTCGCAGACCAGCTTCATCGCCGTCGTCACCCCGTGCGGGGACAGTGCGTGGCGCATCGGCGTGAAGTCGGTCTTGTAGATCGTGACCCTGTCGTAACGCTCGCGCGCCTGCTGCTCGGTCAGACCGACCGTGGCGACCGGGGGATGCGAAAACACGACGCTCGGTATGTTGTCGTAATCGACCCGGCTCTGCGGCTTGCCGCCGAACAGGCGGTCTGCCAGCCGCCTGCCGGCCGCGATCGCGACCGGTGTCAGCGGCGTGCGCCCGGTGATATCGCCGATGGCATAGATCCCCTCGACATTGGTGTTCTGGTACTCGTCGGTTGGGACGATACCGTTCGCGCGCGTCGCCACCTCGGCATTGTCGAGTTCGAGCGAGCGCGTGTTGGGCGCCCGGCCGACGGCCCAGATCACGGTATCGAAGCCGTCGAGACGCTCACCGTCACTGGCGTCGAGCGCGATGCCCGCTTCGGTGCGTGCCAGTCCGGCAACCTGGAAACAGGTACGCAGCGCGATGCCCTGTTTGCGCATCTCGTCCATCAGCACCTCGCTGAGCATGCAGTCGAACGTCTCCAGCACGCGTGCCTCGAGGCCGACGACGGTGACGTCGGAGCCCAGCGCGCGCAGTACGCCGGCCAGTTCGACGCCGATGTAGCCACCGCCGATGATGGCGACCCGGCGCGGCTGCTCGGCGAGTTCGAAGAAACCGTCGGAAGTGATGCCGAGGTCGGCGCCGGGCAGCGGCGGCACGATCGGGTAGCCGCCGGTCGCGACGACGATATGGTCCGCCGTGTACTGTCGGCCGTCGACGTCGACCGTATGCCGGTCGACGAAACGCGCGCTGCCGTCGATGCGGGTGATGCCGGAATCGACGACGTAGCCGTCCCAGTAGCGGTTGATCATGCCGATGTAGTCCTGGCGACCGCCGACCAGCTTCTGCCAGTCGGTGGTCCCGCGTTCGGCGGGGATGCCGAAGTGGGCGGCGTCGTCCACGGCGTGGGCGAGGTTGGCGGCGTACCACATGACCTTCTTCGGTACACAGCCGTTGTTGACACAGGTGCCGCCGATCTTGTGCGACTCGATCACGGCGACCTTCCTGCCGTGTTGCGCGGCGCGTTCGGCGACGGCCAGGCCGCCGCTGCCGGCGCCGATCGCGATCAGGTCGAAATGCGTTGTCATGGGTACTCCCGGAAATCAGTCGTCGATGCGGGAGAGACCCTCCCGCAACGGGTTGTCTTTCAGCTTAGCCGCGTCGGGCGCGGCGGGACATCGCATTTGCCTGCGATGCCCCGCCCCAACCGGTCGCGAGCGATCAGGCCGCGGCGCGGTTCGACAGGTAGGCTTCCAGCTTGTCCGATCCGCCGACGTGTACGCCGTTGATGAATACCTGCGGCACCATCGATTCGCCGGCGACGGCGCGCAGCGTCATCTCGCCGTAGTCGCGGTTCAGCACCAGCTCGTCGAAATCGATGCCGGCGTCGTGCAGCATGCCCTTGGCGCGCACGCAGAACGGGCAACCCTCGCGGGTGAACACCGTAACGTCGAGCGGCTTGCTGGCGTTCGGCGCCACGTAGGCCAGCATCGTGTCGGCGTCCGACACCTCGAACGGGTCGCCCGGCTGGTCCGGCTCGATGAACATCTTCTGGATGACGCCGTCCTTGACCAGCATCGAGTAACGCCACGAGCGCTCGCCGAAACCGAGGTCCTGCTTGCCGACCAGCATACCCATGCCGCGGGTGAAGTCACCGTTGCCGTCGGGCAGGAAGGTGACGTTCCAGGCCTTCTGCTCGGAGCGCCACTCGTTCATGACGAAGGCATCGTTGACCGACACGCAGATGATCTCGTCGACACCGTGGCGTTTCAGCTCGGCCGCCAACTGGTTGTAGCGCGGCACGTGGGTCGACGAACAGGTCGGGGTGAACGCACCCGGCAGGGCGAACACGACGACGGTACGGCCCTTGAAGACCTCGTCGCTGCTGACATCGGCCCACTCGTGATCGCGGCGGGTACGGAAAATGACGTTCGGGATGGTCTTGCCTTCGCTGTTGTGCAGTTTCATTTCGTTGACTCCTGTAAGGGGTTGCAATCAAGTGAGTGAAGTATCCGGAATGACAGACGATTGGT
>JAGRGW010000457.1 GCA_020445315.1 Gammaproteobacteria bacterium | reverse complement strand
GCTGCGGCCGTAGACGCTGAGCGGATTCGGCGTATCCGTCTCGACATACGGTTCGGGTTTGCTGCCGTCGAACACGTAGTCTGTCGAGTAGTGCAGGACGAGGCAGTCGTTGCCTGCCGCCCAGGTGCCCAGTGCCCGCGGTACATCGGCGTTCAGCCGCATCGCCAGTTCAGGCTCGGATTCGGCCCTGTCGACGGCGGTGTAGGCCGTGGCATTGACGACAACATCCGGCCGGACACGGTCCAGCAGCGCCAGCAGCCCGCCGAGATCTTGCGTATCCAGTTGGAAATCGTTGTTGCCGCCGGTGGGCGCGCCACGCCGTGTCGTATACAGCTCGCCATGCGCCGGCAGTACCTGCGCCAATTCCCAACCGACCTGGCCGGTGGCCCCGAGCAGCAGGATTCTCATGCGACGAATGGTGTCAGCCGCGCCGCGTCGAGATCGGCCAGCAGCGGCGCCGTGCGGTCCTTGTCGGACAGGATCGGCTCGCCTTCGATTGGCCAGTCGATGCCGATACCCGGATCGTTCCAGCGCACCCCGAACTCGGATTCCGGGCTGTAGCGATCGGTGGTCTTGTAGCCGAACAGCGCAAAGTCGCTGAGCACGTAGTAGCCGTGTCCGAACCCGGGGGGCACGTAGAACTGCGTTCCGGTATCGCCGTCGAGCTCGATACCGTGCCACTGGCGGAACGTCGGTGAACCCCGGCGAAGGTCGACGGCCACGTCGAATACCCTGCCGACGAAAACCTGCACAAGCTTGCCCTGGGCGTGGGGTTCCTGTGCGTGCAGTCCGCGCAGCACGCCGCGCGTGGACCTGGCCATGTTGTCCTGCACGAAGGTCTCGCGAATACCGGCGTCGCGGTAGCGCGCATCCTGCCAGACCTCGGCGAACCAGCCGCGCGCATCGCCGAATCGGCGTGGCTCAATGATCTTGAGCCCCGGAAGACCAAGCTCGGTGACTTTCATCGATCGATACCGTGTTCCAGCAACTCGAACAGGTAGCGGCCGTAGCCGTTCTTGCCCAGCGGTTCGGCCAGTGCCTGCAGGTCGTCGTTGCTGATCCAGCGGTTGCGCCAGGCGATTTCCTCCGGGCAGCAGATCTTCAGCCCCTGCCGTTCCTCGGTAATGCGCACATAGGTGGCGGCATCCAGCAGCGATCCGTGGGTGCCGGTGTCGAGCCAGGC
>JAGRGW010000456.1 GCA_020445315.1 Gammaproteobacteria bacterium | reverse complement strand
CTAGAACAGGTTGAAAGCCATGCGGCTGGCAAGTACGAACAGGAACACCGCGAACAGGCGGCGCAGCAGCAGGTCCGGCAGCCTGTGGGCAAGCAATGCACCCAAAGGCGCGAACAGCAGGCTGGCGGCAACAACGCCGCCGAACACCGGCAGGTTGACGTAACCGATACTGCCCGGCGGAATGCCCGGCTCGTCGAGACCGCCGATCACGTAACCGATCGTCGCGCTGACCGCCAGCGGCAGGCCGACGGCCGCCGCGGTGGCAATCGCGCGCTTGACCGGCACACCGCAGTAACTGAGGAAGGGAACATGCATGGCGCCGCCACCGATGCCCATCAACGCCGACACGACACCGACGGTCGTCGATGCGGCCGCAAGGCCGGGCTTGCCGGGCAGGCTGCGGTGCGCGCTGACGCGGGTCATCGCCATCTGCACCGATATCGCGAACAGGAACACGATGAAGGCCTTGTACAGCGCATCGCCCGGGATCACGTCCGCCAGCCAGGCCCCCACCAGCGAGCCGACGAACACGCTTGGCCCCATGGTGCGAAACAGCCCCCAGTCGACCGCGCCCTTGCGGTGGTGGGTCAGGATGCTCGACACCGCGGTGAAGGCGATGGTCGCCAGCGACGTGCCCAGCGCCATCTTGATGGCCAGGGCATGCGGCACGTCGTGGCTCTCGAACAACAGCGTGACGATCGGCACGATGATGACACCGCCGCCGATCCCCAGCAGGCCGGCGAGGGTCCCGGCGACCGCCCCCGACAAGAGCAGGACGGGCAGGTCCATCAGTGCCGGCCCGCGAGATGCTTGTCGTATTCACGCTGCAACGCGCGCGACATGACGATCCGTGCGTCCTGGACGAATGCCTCGTGGTTGGCGACAACCTGCTCGGGATCGTAGCGGTAGTTGACCATGATCCCGTACGACTGCGCCTGGCCCTTCGGCGACAGGTCGGCACCGACGTTGATGCGCTCCAGGATCGCGCCATTGGCCAGGTGGAATGCCGCGACCCGGTCGCAGCACACGCCCGGTCCGTTGCGCATGGCGGCGATATACAGCAGTGCCAGACGCGTCAGGGGCATGGCGAGCGCGGGATCGGCACAGCGACGGTCCGCCAGCAACTGCTGCACGGCTGCAATGGGCGACGTCTCACTGCTGGCCTCGGCCAGCGCCTCGCGGCAGTCCTCCAGTATCTCGTCGATACGCCCGGTCGGCCAGTCGGGAACCTCGCCGGCGAACAGCGCGCGCAGGCCGTCAGCCAGGCGCGGCACGGGTGACAGCGTCACGAAGCGCTTCAACTGCGGCAGTTCGTCGGCCAGTTCGTTCAGGACCTGCTTGAGCAGAAAATTGCCAAAGCTGATTCCGCGCAGGCCGGCCAACGCATTGTTGATCGAATAGAACACCGCGGTGTCGGCAGCATACGGATCGCCCACCTCCCCGGCCGGATCGATCAGCGGCGCGATATTGCTGGCGATCTCGTAGGTCAGCGCCACCTCGACGAAGATCAGCGGCTCTTCCGGCAGTGCCGGGTGAAAGAAACCGAAGCAGCGCCGGTCGTCGGCCAGGCGGCGACGCAGGTCGTC
>JAGRGW010000073.1:15954-16094 GCA_020445315.1 Gammaproteobacteria bacterium | reverse complement strand
GATGAAGCGATCGGGCAGGAACATCCCGGCCTCGGGGTCGTAAGCCTGCGAAATCGTGCGCCGGGCGATGTGGCCGGCATCGCGGTTGCGCTCGTAGATCGTCGTCGCGCAAACGCGGTTTTCCTCGGAATGGGTCGAGT
>JAGRGW010000073.1:0-15860 GCA_020445315.1 Gammaproteobacteria bacterium | reverse complement strand
CATGATCGGCGTGCCGTGGGCGTCGTCGGCGCAGACGTAGTAGCACTCGTGGCCACGCATCTTCTGGAACCGGCTCCAGATATCGGTCTGGATGTACTCGACCAGGTGGCCGAGGTGGATCGAGCCATTGGCGTAGGGGAGGGCGCTGGTAATCAGGATGCGACGTGCTGACATAGGTAAGGTTCGAAAGCGAGGGGTTGTCTGATTCGCCAAGTATCGCACGCTGGCCCGCGTCGATGCGTTCCCGGTCGACGTGTGCGCGGCGATACCGCGATTTTCCGGAGGTTGTTTCCGCCGTCGGCTGCATCGATCCTAAAAGACCGAGTAAAACGCTGAGGTATTGCGCTTTGCTTTCGTGTAGAATCGCCCGTCTTCCGGATCTGAGCTCCCGGTCGCGGGCCGATCGAATTCGACTAAACAGGCAACCGGGTTGGGAGCGGGTCAATGGCAAACGTGACGCAGGAAAAGATTATGGCAGAAATCACTAGGGAACAGGTCGAAGAGGCGATCAAGCGCTACATCGAACCGCATCTCGAAACCGATCTGGTCACCGCCAAGTCTGTCAAGGACGTGGCGATCGATAACGGCAAGGTGACCGTCGACGTCGTTCTCGGTTTCCCGGCCAAGGGCGTCCATGGCGCGATCGCCGACGCGGTCAAGTCGGCCGTCGAGAGCATCGACGGTGTCAGTGACTGCGATGTCCGGATCGACACCAAGGTCGTCGCGCACTCGGTACAAAAGTCACTGAAGCCCATCGACAACGTCAAAAACATCATCGCGGTCGCTTCGGGCAAGGGTGGCGTCGGCAAATCGACGACGGCCGTCAACCTGGCGCTCGCGCTGTCTACAGAAGGTGCGCGTGTCGGCATCCTCGACGCCGACATCTACGGCCCGTCGCAGCCGCGCATGCTCGGTATCTCCGGCCAGCCGGAATCGAAGGACGGCAAGTCGCTCGAGCCGATGACCAGTTACGAACTCCAGGCGATGTCGATCGGGTTCCTGATCGACGAAGAGACGCCGATGATCTGGCGCGGCCCGATGGTCACGCAGGCATTGGAACAGCTGCTCAACGACACCAACTGGGACGAACTCGATTACCTCGTGATCGACCTGCCGCCGGGCACCGGTGACACCCAGTTGACGCTGGCGCAGAAGGTGCCGGTATCGGGGGCCATCGTCGTTACGACGCCGCAGGACATTGCCCTGCTCGACGCGCGCAAGGGCTTCAAGATGTTCGAGAAGGTCGAGGTCCCGGTGCTCGGCATCGTCGAGAACATGTCCATCCACATCTGTTCGCAGTGCGGCCACGAAGAACACATCTTCGGCGAAGGTGGCGGTAGGCGCATGGCCGAACAATATGGCGTGAACTTCCTTGGCGCACTGCCGCTCGAGACCCGTATCCGCGAGGAGACCGACTCGGGCAAGCCGACCGTCGTCGCCGAGCCGGATGCGCGTCCGTCGCAGATCTACCGCGAGATCGCGCGCAAGGCCGCGGCCAAACTCTCTCGCCAGGCCAAGAGCTACGCTTCCAAGTTCCCGAACATCGTCATCCAGAACAACTGACCGGCCGCACGGGAACCGCTCACACCACCTTCAGACCCCGCCCCGGCGGGGTTTTTAAATTGGGGTCAGAGTAAAATTCCCGGCAGCGGCACTCGTGCTAAGCTGTCGACCGGCTTTTCCGACCTCATCGATCAAGGACGATCAAGATGGCTCGACGACGGCGACTCACGCCACCCCGTATCCCACAGCACATCATTCAGCGCGGTAATAACCGGCAATCCTGCTTCGCCGGCGACGTGGATTTTGCCGCCTATGCAAACTGGCTGCACGAAGCGGCAGAGAAATACGAAGTTGCCCTGCATGCCTGGGTCTTGATGAGCAACCACGTCCATCTGCTCGCCACTCCAGTGACTGACGATGGGATTTCGAGAATGATGCAGCACATCGGTCGACGGTATGTCCGTCATTTCAACCGAAGTCATCAGCGCACCGGCACTCTGTGGGAGGGGCGCTTCAAGTCATGCCTGATCCACGCAGACCGTTACCTGCTGACCTGCCAGCGCTACATCGAGTTGAATCCGGTGCGTGCCGGGATGGTAAAGCATCCCGCCGACTACCCTTGGTCTAGTTACCCGGCCAACGGCCTGAATAAACCGCTGCGGATGTGGACAGCGCACCGGATCTGGCTCGACCTGGGTTCCACCGACGAACAGCGTGCGGAGAATTACCGAGGCCTTTTCGACGAGCAACTGGAAAAAGAAGAACTACGGAAAATACGCCAAACGGTGAACACGGGATTGCTGCTTGGAGACGATCGTTTTCTGGCCGAGATCGAAAGGCTGACCGGTTGTCGGGTGACAGCGAAAAAAAGGGGACCAAGACCCAGGGCGGGAAGGGGTGTTCAAAGCGAGCATGTCGCGCCGTGATTTTTTACTCTGACCCCAAATAACAAGAACCCCGCCGGGGCGGGGTGGGCGATTGCATCGGATGATGTGCCTCAAGCCGTCTTGCGTTGCCTGCGTCGCTGGATGCCGGCGCCGGCAAGACCGAGGCCCAGCAGGGTAAGCGTGATCGGTTCCGATACCGCCGTCTGGGTTATCTGGCCGCGTATTTCTCCCGCAGGAAACGCGGTGCTGTGGACGTTGACGTACCAGAGGCCACTCAGCAGGTCCACCTCTTGGGCAGCATCGAGCATCGTCGTACCGATCGATGGATTCAAGCTGCCTCCGAGGTCCAGAAAGTTGACCTGAACGCCGGCATTCTGACTCGCATTGGCGGGCCCGTGAAAGTGGGCGACGGTGAGTGATCCGGAAAGGCCGGACCATTCCACGTTCCAACTCAGGTCTCTGCTGGTCGTGTCGTACTGGAGCAATGCCGTGCCGCTACCGGAGCCACCGCCGCTGCAGGTACCGATGCCCGCGTTGGCCTTGGTACAATCCAACTCGGCGCTCAGGTTGATGACGCTTGCCGCCGCGGAACTGCTCAGCATGACCAGGAACAACGATGCGAGATACGGCTTCAGGCGTGCTGCTTGACTGTGCTTCATAGAATCTCCTCCACTTAATTTATGTTATGTGATCAAGCGGTGGCACGCCCTGCACGATTCAGGCCGAATCTTTTTCCTTGTTGAATTGCTTGGCGAATGCGCACATGCAGGATTCGAAATCAGGCATAAACGTAAAAATTTCTGACAATTGACCACCCGCTGCCGCTGGACAGTTCCTGCAGACAAGCGAGGCAAAGGCGGGATCGAAGCGTCCGGCGAGGAGACGCGTCACTGCGGAAAATAGGGGGGCGAGACGCCCGGGTGGAAACACGTATACACCGTGACGCCTTCAGGTCGACGGTGTTGCCCGGAGCGTGGTTGCGCAATGACATCCACCCCAGCCCCCGCGTTGGTCTGAGCGACTGGCCTCGATCGTACGTTTGTCCAGCAAGGTACGCCTGCCTTATCGCCAAGCGCGCGAGGCGATACGGTCAAGGCAGGGTCGCCTGGCTGTTCGCGGGCGCTGGGTGGGGCTCGACAGAGACCCACGCCGGACCCGTGTACGACACAGGGGCGACCCTGGACTGTTCAAACGGTATGTTCGAACCGGCCTGCGTCGACAGGCCGACTCCCGAATTACCCGTCGTGATCGGGACTGGTCTGCCCGATTGGTGCCTGGACCTGGGCGACGTTAGACGCCACGGTCGATGCGTCGTCCGGTTTGTCGAGTGACAGTGCGGTTGCGGTGCCGACGATTGCGACGATGAAACCGAGGGTGATGGGGTCGATAAAGCCCTTCATGCGGGTAGTCAACATGGTAACGCTCCAATACTGCTGTGAGTCGTTAGTGAGAATGCATTAGTATTAGCTAATAAAATGATTGTTAGTGCATTGACGAACGTCAATCACCGCCAAAAGAATCGGCATACAGCACCGCGGACGAGGAAAGCGGGTGCCTGGCGGCAGGTGCGTGGCCGGTCAGTCGCCTATCAGTACCGTCGGACTGCCCGGGCCGGCAATGCTACAGGGATGGGCGGTGGCGTCGGTGATCCGGGCGGCGCCCAACGAGCCGATGAGCACCGTTGTCGAACCCGATGTGATCGGCAGCGCGGTCACCGGGAATGCGGGTCCGATCGCCTGTGCGCACGTGGCCAGGTCGGTTACGCGCGCTGCAGGCAGGCCCTGGATCAGCACGCTGGGAGCGCCAGGGGGCTGGATCGTGCCGCCGGCGCCAACCGGCGCCGTCAGCGCATCGGTAACGCGCGCTGCTGGCAGGCCCTGCGCACCGATATACGCGCCCGGAGAGAGCAGGCTGGCCATGAGGACGAGGGTGCACGGTGTGGTTGCGGGTCGTGCCATGGTCAGTTCAGCTGAATGATGCCGCCGTTGAGGTCGAGCACCGCGCCACCGTCGATCCGGGTGTTGGGGCTGGCGATGTTCGTGCTGGCGCTGCCCTGGATGTCGACTGTCGGGGAATCCAGCGTGATACCGGCCGGGCTGACAGCCAGGCTTGATTCACCAACGTCGGCAGTGATCGACTGGGTAGATGCAATTTCCATCTGGCCGCCCGCTGCGACGTCGAGGCCCTTGCCCACGTTGACGCTGGCGTCCATGTCCACTGACACCGCCAACTGCTGTGCGCTGAGCGACAGGGTAGTCGGCGACAGGGACAGGCTCGATGTCCCGACACCGAAACTGATGCTGTTGGACGCCGTCACGGCAACATTGGCGCCGACCACGTCGATGTCACCAGTAGCGTTCACGCTGATCGCGGCGCCGGTGTCGATGGCGATACTCCCGTCGGCGGCGATCGTGATCGTCCCGCTGTTGGCGCGAATCGTCACGGTGCTGGCGCTGCTCTCGATCCTGACACCCGACGGCGTCACCAGGTTCGCGTAATCGACACTCAGGGTCACGTTGCCGGGCGATCCCGTTGCGCTGATCCCGGAGCCGGCAGTGGCAATTCCAGCTGGTCCCTGCAACCCGGGAGTCCCGGTCTCGCCCTTGGCCGCAAGGAGGTGCCAGGTCGTCTCGGCCGGTGGCGCGTTGCCGGGCATGGCATCGTGCGGCTGGATACAGAGGTAGCTGCTGCCTTCGTACGCGACCGCCTCGCCAACGGCGTACGCTGCGCCCGGTTGCCAGTCACCGCGCCACAGGATGGAGGCCAGGATCGTTGGTGCACTGTCGAGCGGGATGATGACGACCCTGGCCGGCAGCGGGTCTGCCAGCGACAACCGGGTGGTCGCAGCAAATAAAAAAAGGAAAATCAACGCTCTATTTATC
This sequence comes from Gammaproteobacteria bacterium, assembly GCA_020445315.1. Lineage (GTDB taxonomy): Bacteria > Pseudomonadota > Gammaproteobacteria > Chromatiales > Chromatiaceae > Thiosocius. The sequence continues at coordinate 10,588 of JAGRGW010000073.1, read as the reverse complement.
ATCAAGCTCTCCCTCCGAGCAATAACCGCTGGTGGTCCGACAGCCTGTGAGGCCTGCGTTGTTCGGCGCGCCTGCTGATGGTGCCCGGTCGCGAACACGCAGTAAAGATGTTCCCAGATTGGTCGTTAACCTAGCCAGACGTAGGGGCTTCTTCGCAACTGCGCGCCGAGAACATGTAGTACCCACATACCGAAAGGGGAGTTCCACGATGACGTCTCTGAAGAGCAAACTCCTGCTGGCCACCGGGCTGGTAGTCGCGTTGCTGATCGTACAGGCCGCGATTCTGGCGACCAGGTCGCAGCAGGTAATCGACATCACCGACACGATTCAGAGCACCACGTCAGTCGTGGTCGATCAGTCGCACCGACTCAAACTGGCGATCGTGCAGGTCCAGCAGTGGCTGACGGACATCAGCGCCACGCGCGGGCTCGACGGCCTCAACGACGGATTCGACGAGGCTGCGGCAAACGCGGCGGTGGCACGCGATCTGATCGCGGAGCTGAGCCGGGTCAACGCCTCGGAAGCGGAGCTGTACGCGACCATACGGGCCGAGTTCGACACCTATTACGAGGTCGGGCAGCAGATGGCCAGGGCTTACGTGGAAGGCGGACCGTCCGCGGGCAACCGCCTGATGGGGCGCTTCGACGAGGCCGCCGAGGCGCTGCAGCACGACGTGGAAACCGCCATGCAGGTTGCGACCCGGTTGGCGAGCGAGAGTTTCGGGGAAGCCCTTGTGCTGTCCACGTCAGTGCAGACCTGGACTATTGCCATTTCGGGATTCCTCGTGCTGTTCAGTCTCGTCGCCGGCATCTACCTGCTTCGCGGCGTGGTCGGGCCCGTCTGCGAAACCGCCCGCATGGCCGTCGACCTGGGAGAGGGCGAAGGCGACCTGACGCGCCGGCTCGACGCGCAGCGACGTGACGAACTCGGTGTCGTCTCGCGCGGGATCAACACCTTCGTTGAAAAGATCCACGATACCGTCGTTCAGATGCGCTCTGTCTCGGAGCAACTCGGTTCGTCAGCGGGCCGCCTGACCCAGGTGGCGCAAGACGGCGAGTCGAAGGCGGCCAATCAGCTCAGCGAGACCGAGGCCGTCGCCGCGGCCATGACCGAGATGAAGGCCAGTGCCGACGAGATTGCGCGGACCGCGGCCGAGACTGCACATCACACCGAGTCTGCGTCGCAGCAGACCGAACGCGGCAATGCCGCCGTGCAGAAAGCCACCAAGGTTATCGAGGCCCTGGCCGGGGAGATCCAACGCGCACAAACCGTCATCAACCAACTGGGTGAAGACAGCAGTGCGATCGGTTCGGTACTCGATGTGATTCGGGGTATCTCCGAGCAGACCAATCTGCTGGCGCTGAACGCCGCCATCGAGGCCGCGCGGGCGGGCGAACAGGGACGCGGCTTCGCGGTCGTCGCCGACGAGGTACGCACGCTGGCCAGCCGCACACAGCAGTCGACCGAGGAGATCCAGTCGATGATCTCCAACCTGCAGGCGCGCGCGCAAGAGTCGGTTACGGTCATGGCCGGCAGTCGCGACATGGCGAACGAAAGCGTTGCCGAGATCGAAACGGCCCGCGACCTGCTCGGTTCGATCCAGGCCGAGGTCGGGGAGATCCGCGAGGTGACCTACCGGGTTGCAACCGCGGCCGAGGAGCAGAGCCAGGTCTCTGGCGACATGGACCGCAACGTCGTGCGAATCGCCGAGTTGGCCCGGGACAATTCCACCAACGCGGCCGTTATCGCGAGCGCCAGCAGTGAGCTGGACAGTCTCGCTGGCCAGGTCGTTCAGCTGATCGGTCGTTTCAAGACGCTCTGAGAAGCCGTTTCTCACCGGTACCGCGTAATGGGTGGTACCGGTCTCCCCGGGTGACGTGGTGCACTGCTGCATCGTCATGCCCCTGCCATCTTCGGCGCCCCTGCTGCGAACCTGGCCACGGCCCACCGGATTTCGACTATCGTCAGCAGATCATTCGTTCGTTTTCGGGCAGGGCTCGCATGTCTCGACCAAACCCGGGCTGGCGTACGCCGTTCGTCGTGCTGTTGTGCGGGTCCATCCTGCTCAGCATCTCTCTCGGCGTGCGGCACGCATTCGGCCTGTTCCTGGCACCGATGTCGTCAGACCTTGGCTGGGGGCGCGAGGCCTTCGCGACGGCGATCGCGTTGCAGAACCTGGTCTGGGGGTTGTCACAGCCACTCGCCGGACGCCTGTCGGACCGCTACGGCGCTGGCTGGATCGTATTCTCGGGCGGTCTGCTGTACATCGCCGGCCTGGCGCTGATGGCCATTTCGACCGACCAGGCCATGTTGTTGTTCAGCGCGGGTATCCTGATCGGACTGGGCCTCAGTGGTACGACGTTCAACGTGGTCTTCGGCGTCGTCAGCCGGGTGCTGCCGCCCGAGCGTCGCAGCTGGGCGATGGGCGTATCGATGTCGGTCGGTTCGCTGGGGCAGTTCGTGCTGCTGCCGGGCAGTGACCTGCTGATCACCGGCGTCGGCTGGAGCCATGCGCTGTTGCTGCTGGCGGCGCTCAGCCTGTTGATGTTGCCGCTGTCGCTGGCGCTGACGGAGGATCGTTCACACAGCACCCACGTCGCCCTGCCGTTGAAACAGGCCCTCGGCGAGGCATTTTCGCATCGTGGCTTCTGGCTGCTGTCGTTCGGTTTCTTCACCTGTGGTTTCCAGGTGGTATTCATCGCCACGCACCTGCCGGCCTTCCTGACCGACGGTGGTTTGAGCGCGACGGTTGGCGCGATGGCGCTGGCGCTGATTGGCCTGTTCAACATCGCCGGGTCTTACCTGGCCGGCCTGTGGGGCGGGCGCTATGCCAAACCGAAGCTGCTCAGCGGCATCTATGCTGCGCGCCTGCTCGTCATCGGGATCTTCCTGGTGCTGCCGCTGAGCCAGTGGAGCGCTTACGTATTCGCAATCGCCATGGGTCTGCTGTGGCTGAGTACCGTGCCGTTGACCAATGGCACGGTGGCCACGATCTTCGGCGTCGGCAACCTGTCGATGCTGGGCGGCCTGGTGTTCCTGTTCCACCAACTCGGCGCCTTCCTCGGCGGCTGGCTCGGCGGGTACGTCTACGACCTGTCCGGCAGCTACGACGTCGTCTGGCTGGTTGCGATCGCCTTGAGTGTGACCGCGGCATTGCTGAACCTGCCGATTCGCGAAGTACCGCTGCAGCGTCGCGAGGCGGCCACCACGTGAGCACGATGCCGCGCAGGCTGGTTTTCCACGTCACCTGGATCGTTGCCGGGATTGCGTTGGGCTACGTGCTGGCCCGCTACGGATCGCCCGGTATGCTGTTGGCATTCCTGCACAAGTCACCCGGTTGTTTTTGACCGATGTGGCCCGGCCGACGCGTGTCCGGGCTTGCCGGCGCGCTCCGATCGGCCGAGACTGTCGCGAACCTGCAATCGACGCAGGCGCATACTGCGTACCCTTTTCGTTCATTGCCGGGGGCAACGATGTATCTGCCAAGCCACAAGACCAAGCTCGTCTGCACGATCGGTCCGGCCTCGGACTCACCCGCGGTCATCGAGGCCATGCTCGCTGCCGGCATGAGCGTTGCGCGCCTGAACTTCTCACACGGTGACTTCGACAGCCACGCGCTGGTCATCGAGCGCCTGCGGCAGGCGGCGAAACGGATCGGCCGGCAGGTAGCCATCATGGCTGACCTGCCGGGGCCGAAGATCCGTATCGGTGAACTGTCCACTGAGCTGGTCGAACTGGCCAACGGTGACGTGGTGACCCTGACGATCGACGAGATCGTCGGCGACGCCAGCCGATTCTCGGTCAACTTCGAACGACTGCCCGAGGCCGTACGACCGGAAGACAAGATGTTCCTGAACGATGGCCTGATCTCGCTGAAGGTACTGTCGGTCGAAGGTCGCGACGTGCGTTGCGAGGTGCGCGCCGGGGGCGAACTGTCATCGCGCAAGGGCCTCGACCTGCCCGGCATCGACCTCGGCATCAGTGCCTTCACGGCGCGCGACCGTGACTGCCTGCAGTTTGCGCTGGAGCAGGGTGTGGATGCCGTCAGCCAGTCGTTCGTGTCCAGTGCCGACGACGTCATCGCCGTGCGCGAGGCAGCCGCCGGTATGGGCTACCAGCCTTTTGTCATCGCCAAAATCGAACGCGCCCGGGCCATCGATCGGCTCGACGAGATCCTGGCCGCTGCAGACGGCATCATGGTGGCGCGCGGCGACCTGGGCGTCGAGATGCCGATCGCCGGTATGGCGGTCGTGCAGAAGGAGATCATGCGTGCGGCCAACCGTAGCGGCAAGCCGGTGATCACGGCCACGCAGATGCTCGAGTCGATGACCGAGCATCGTCGGCCGACCCGTGCCGAGGCCACGGACGTGGCCAATGCCATTCTCGATGGCACCGATGCCGTGATGCTGTCGGCTGAGTCGGCGATGGGGCGCTACCCGGTCGACGCGGTCGCAATGCTGGCCGAAATCGCCGCGGCGACCGAGTCGCACCGGCCGCGTTCACCGTTCGATGCGAGAAAACCACACGATCCGAACCTCAGTGACCTGATCGCCCGCAGCATCCACCATGCGGTCAATAGCCTGGATCCGGTCTCGGTGGTCGTGCCGACCCGGTCGGGTTCGATGGCGCGTAACGTGACACGCTTTCGCCTTTCGTCGTGGATCACGGCGTTCAGCAACAACCCGGCGACCTGTCAGCAACTGCAGTTCTCCTACGGTGTCCACCCGGTCCTGGTCGAGCATGATCACGCCGACTGGACACCACACCTGCGTGACTGGATGCATCAACAGGGCATAACCGGCGGACTGGCCGTACTGGCGCAGGGTCCATCGGAGGAGTATCCGTGCGGGAACCACCGCATGGAGATCGTCGACCTGGCTCGTTAGCCGGGTCAGGGTCGAGGGTTCAGAGCAGTTTGTGTGCGAGTTCGCGCGCCCGTTCGACGATCTCGATTGGCAGTTCGTTGCCGGCCCGGCGTGCGGCGTGGCCGGTAAACAGGCTGCCGACGGTGTCGGCGCCGATGACGTCGGCGGTGTTCTTCAACTGCCGATGCGAGGTGTACAGCAGGCGGCCGAGAAAGCCGGGGGCCGCGCACGACGAGACGACGATGGCCCGCTTGCGCGGCTGCTGCCGTTTACGCATCGTCGGTGCGGGTTGTTCCCACGGCCAGTACGCGTACACCGTGAGCCTTTCCATGAAGCGCTTGAACAGCGCCGTTACCGAGCCGAAGTTGGTCGGCGCGGCAAGGACATAGGCGTCGGCCTGTTCGACTTTGTCGATGAGTTCGCGCATGTCGTCGTGTTGAACGCACTGCGCCGGATCCTCGCCGGGCTTCTGCGTGCACTGGCGACAGTTAAGGCAGAATTCGATGGGGTGTTCGCGGAGCAGTACGACTTCGACCTCTGCCCCGGCATCGGCGAGTTCCGCGACGATGGTGTCCATTACCCGGTCGGTAACGCCGTCGTCACGGTACGAGCCGTTGACGGCAAGCACGCGTGTCATGCGCCGACGTTCGCTGTCGCAGGATGCATGGATCGATCCCCCGGAGGCTGCGATATGCTTAGTACCAGAGTCTAGCCGATCGGCAGGCAGACGTTTGTGGCGGGGTCCCCGGGCAGCTACGTGAAAACCCCATTGAATTGCCTGCCCAAGCCATCACGGTTTGGTCTTGTCCCGTATCTACCCGATTCTTTAGCCGCACGCGCGCGCAGCGCAGCAAGAGGTACCCGATGACCAGTAACCAGGATCGTTTTTCGAGTCGCGCGGAGTATTTCGAGGCGCTGGAGGACATACCGGTCAACGATACTGACCAGCCAACGTTCGGCGATGTGGTCAACCGGCGCTTCAATCGTCGCGAGTTGCTCAAGGGGGCGCTCGGCGTGGTGGCAATGGGTGCGCTCGCGCCACTGGCATCGATGCGTGAAGTCGAGGCAGCCACGGTCGCCGCCACCGGGAGCGCAAGGTCGGCATTCGGTTTCGCCGGCATCGCGCACGGGGTTGATGCCGACCACCATGTTGCACCCGGGTACAGCGCCGACGTCCTGATTCGCTGGGGTGACAAGGTGTTGCCCGGAGCCGCCACGTTCGACCCGGCCGCGCACAACGTGTCCGCACAGCTGGGCCAGTTCGGCTACAACAACGATTTCATCGGTTACGTGCCGCTGCCGTTCGGTTCCGGCAATGCCGCGCACGGTCTGTTGTGTATCAACCACGAGTACACCGACGAAGAACTCATGTTTCCCGGTTACGGAAGGCACGACCGGGGATTCTCCCGGCTCACACGCGACATCGTCGATATCGAAATGGCCTGTCACGGGGGATCGGTCATCGAGGTGCGCAAGCATGACGGCAAATGGCAGGTTGTGCCGGACAGTCGCTATGCAAGGCGGATCACCGCACTTGATACGGAGATGGCCCTGTCCGGTCCCGCCGCTGGTCATCCCCGCTTGCAGACACGTGAAGATCCGACCGGCCGCAAGGTCATCGGCACGATCAGCAACTGTGCCGGTGGCATTACGCCGTGGGGCACCTACCTGATGGCCGAGGAGAACTTTAATGCCTATTTCATGGGCAGCCTCGAGGGAAACCCGGAGAAAGCCAATTACCAGCGCTACGGCGTGCCCGGCAACCGCTTCGGCTGGGCGCGCTACCACGAGCGGTTCGATCTCGATGCCGAGCCCAATACCGCCAACCGCTACGGCTGGATCGTCGAAGTCGATCCGCTCGATCCGGCATCGACACCGGTCAAGCGCACGGCGCTCGGCCGCTTCAAGCACGAGGGCGCCGAGTCCATCGTCAACCGGGACGGCCGCCTGGTCCTGTACTCCGGCGACGACCAGCGCTTCGAGTATCTCTACCGCTTCGTTTCCCGGGATCGCGTGAACCTGGAAAATCGCGCGGCCAACCGCGACCTGCTCGATCACGGCACCTTGTCCGTCGCGCGTTTCGACGACGACGGTTCGCTAACCTGGCTACCGCTGGTCCACGGTTACGGTGCGCTGACCGGAGACAACGGGTTTCACAGCCAGGCCGATGTCGTCATCGAGGCCCGGCGCGCGGCGACCCTGCTCGGCGCGACACCGATGGACCGGCCGGAGGACGTCGAGCCAAACCCCGTCACCGGCAAGGTCTACGTCATGCTGACGAACAATGCGAGGCGCGGGGCTGACGCTGTCGATGCGGCCAACCCGCGTGGTCCAAACATCTGGGGCCACATCGTCGAACTGACGCCCGACAAGGGCGACCACGCCGCCGACTCGGCCAGTTGGGAGATCCTGGTCAAGGCCGGAAACCCGGCAGATCCTGGCGCTGCCGCCCTGTGGAACCCGGCAACCGGTGCCAACGACTGGTTTGCCTGTCCCGACAACTGCGCCGTCGATCCGCAGGGGCGCCTGTGGGTGGCGACAGACCAGGGCAGCAACTGGAAGAAGGCCTCCGGTAGCGCCGACGGCGTCTGGGCCCTCGACACCGACGGCGCTGCACGCGGGACGGGGCGCATGTTCTACCGGGTACCGGTCGGTGCCGAGATGTGCGGCCCCTGCTTCACGCCCGATGGACGCACATTGTTCGTCGCCGTGCAGCACCCAGCGACCGACGGCACCCGGTACTTCCCCGGCTTCGAGCGCAGTTCGACGTTCGAGGACCCGGCGACACGCTGGCCCGATTTCGATCCGGCACTGCCGCCACGTCCGTCGGTGGTCGCGATCACGAAGGACGACGGCGGCGTGATCGGCAGTTAATCCACTCGCGTGGAAAACGCTTCAGCGTGACGTCAGCTTCAGCTCGATACGCCGGTTACGCCGGTAGGCCTCCGGTGTGTCCGCCGCGTCGAGAGGGTGGTACTCGCCAAACCCGGCCGCGCTCAGGCGAGCCGCCGGGATACCCTGGTCGATCAGGAAGCGAACAACCGACACGGCACGCGCCGTCGACAATGACCAGTTCGAGGAAAACTGCGCGGTGTTGATCGGCACCTTGTCGGTGTGACCGTCGATACGCAGGATCCAGTCGATGTCGGCGGGCACGCGTGTCGCAATATCCTGCAGGATGGTGACCAGCTTGGCCAGCTCGCGCTGCCCGGCCTCGCCGAGGGTCGCGCTGCCAGAGGCAAACAGCAATTCCGACGGCAACACGAATCGGTCGCCAACGACCTGGACTGACGGGTTGGCGCCGAGTGCCTCGCGCAGGCGTCCGAAGAAATCCGAACGGTACTGGCGCAGCTGGTTGACCTCGCGTGCCAGCGCGACGTTCAGGCGTTGGCCGAGGTCGCGGATCTCCTCCGCCTGCGCGGCCTTGTCCGACTCGGCAGCGCTCAGGGCCACCCGGATTTCGTCGAGTTGCAGGCGCAGGTCGTCGAGCTTGCTCGTCAGCAGTGCGATCTCCGCGCGCGCGCTGGCGTCGAGCTGGCGCTGCTTCGCAATGTCCTCGTCGCGTTGCGCGACCAGCGCCGACAGGGCCTGGATACGGATATCGCGTTGCTCGATATCCCGTTGGGCCAGCAGCGTGGTCTCGCGTTGCGTGGCCAGTTCCGCGTCCAGCGCCTTGCTGCGGTCGCGTTCACTGCCGAGCGCGGCCCGGCTCTGGTCGAGTTCCGATGCCAGCTTGCCGATATCGGTTTCGAGGCGATCGCGCAGCTTGCGCAGCGCGTCGATGTCTTCCTGCAGGCTCGCCGTCAGCAGCAGTTGCTGTCGAATCTCATCGCGTTGGACGGCGTTGTCCGCCTGCAGTTGTTCGACGCGTGCGGTCAGCGCCTGCCGGTCGCCGGTCAGCGCGTCGATGCTCAGGTTGAGAGATTCTGCCTGTCGCTGCAGGTCACCGGTGCGCTCCTGCTCCAGGCCGAGCAGGTCGGTCAGTTCGACGACCCGCTCGTACATGACGTCCAACTCGGTTTCCTGGTCACTGAGGATCTCCGACAACAGGAACTGTGCCAGGCTGAAAACCAGCAGCACGAAGATCACCAGGATCAGCAGCGCCGCGAGGATGTCGACATAACCGGGCCAGACGTCGACGGGGCGGCGGGCGCGGCGTGATCCGGAGGACATAGGTTCAGATCCCCGGCCGCGGTGGATTCGTCCCGCTGGCGTCGTCGACCGCTGGCGGCGCCGGATTCGCCGCCTGCGCCGCGATCAGCTGTTCCAGCAGCCCGCGCTCGGCACGCAATGTGTCCAGCAGCAGGGCGAGCGTCGGCGCATTGGGATCGTCGACTCCGTTCGCGTCGCCGTCGACCGCCTCCGGTACGTCACCGACCGCTCCGGGGGCCGCCGTGACGGTCGGTGCGCCCAGGTCGTCGACCAACTGTGTCACGCCCGAGAGCCATTCCTCGAGACCGTTGAAGAAACGGTTCTGCGCGTGGCCGGCCTGGAGGTCGAGAAAACCGAGTACCAGCGAGCCGCCGAGACCGAACAGCGACGAACTGAATGCCGTTCCCATGCCGCCCAGTGGCGCCTGCAGGCCCTGCTTGAGGTCGGCAAAAACGGCAGCGAAGTCGCCGTTGCCGACGTCGAGCCGGTTGATGACATCGCCGACGGCGGCGATCGTCCCCATCAGCCCCCAGAAGGTGCCCAGCAGGCCGAGGAAGATCAGCGTGCCAATCAGGTAGCGCGAGATCTCGCGGGACTCGTCGAGGCGTTCGCGAATGCCGTCGAGAATGGTGCGCAATGCCTGTGCCGACAAGCGGAAGCGGTCGCGGCGGCGTTTGCTCAGGTGCGTTGCCAGTGGCTTCAGCAGGCGTGGTTCGGTTGTCACCGAGATCCCGGGCTGGCCCGTGCGGAAGACCTTGATCCAGTTGATCTCGGTATTGAGGACGAGGACCTGGCGGAAGTTGATCAGGATGCCGATCGAGAGTACCCCGAGGATGACCCCGTTGAACCCGGGGTTGGCCAGCACCGCGTTCTTCAGCGGCTCGAACAGAACGGCGCAGATGCCGGCGACGATGGCCAGGTACAGGCTCATCCAGAACAGGGATTGGCGGGTGGAAAGCATGGTTCTCCTCGGTCGCACCGAACGGGCTTCCCAAGCATGGGTTCTGCCCGACCCGAAGGCAAGTGGGAAACGCCGGACCGGCCTGCCCACGGGCGTTCTGGCCACTTGACGGTTGTCATGAAACGGATTCGACCGGTGGGTATACTGCATCCGACCGGTTCGCAGAATCACCGGCGAAGAAAAATATCCATCCGGAGGTAATCACATGAAGCGAGGAATCGCGCCGGTGGCTTGCGCCACGGCAAAGACAATCGCCTGGCCGTGCCTGCTGGTTTTGGCGCTGGCCGGCAGTCCCGTCGCCTGGTCGGCAGATGATGCCGGGGACGCTACGGCGACAGCGGCGTCAGCTGAGTCAATGGCCCTGCAACAGCAACTCGAATCCCTGGCTGCCGAGCGCGACGACATCGCGGCCCGGCTGGGCCAGCAGGGTGAGGCATTGAAGGCGGCGGAAGCGGCGTCGGTCGACCGGCAAGCGCAGCTGGAGGCATTGACCCGTCAACTCCAAACCGCGAATGCCGAGCGCGATGATGTCACCGCACGGCTTGGTCAGCAGGGCGAGGCTCTGAAGGCCGCGGAAGCCGCAGCGGCGGAGCAGCGCGAGCAGGTGGCG
>JAGRGW010000455.1:534-1178 GCA_020445315.1 Gammaproteobacteria bacterium | reverse complement strand
CAGGAGCCGGAATTCGCTGCACGCGAACAGGGCTACACCTTCGTCTCGCACCAGCAGGAAGTCGGTGCCGGCTACTTCGACGATGTCACCACCGTCATCCAGGGCGGTGCCTCGTCGGTAACCGCGCTGACCGGTTCGACCGAAGAAGAGCAGTTCGGCTAGGCGGAACGCGTGCCGGGACCACCGGGTCCCGGACGCCTGCAGGCGATTTTCGCGAACAGGGTGCGGAGAACGCGTTTCTCCGTACCCCTGGCGGAAATCGCCAACCACGTTTGACGTCTTGTTCGTATAAAGGACGTTATCGCCGTGTCGTACCCCTCCAGACAACAACAGCGACCGGCACGAGCGGTTGGCGGAGACGAAACCGTTTCACTCGCGCCGACGGTCGTGGCAGCATCGGACCCCTTCCGCGTGGAGCGAGCCTCGATGATCGAAAAGACGGCGCGTCGCATTGCCGAGACCATTCTCGACGGCTTCAATCGCCACTACCGGATCTTCCTGGAGATCACGGCAGAGGCCAAGCTGCGCTTTGAAACCAGCGACTGGAAAGGCCAGCGCCAGGCCGCCAGCGACCGTATCAATCTCTACACGCAACGCGTCACCGAGGCGACCGAGCGCCTGCACCGCGAGTTCGGCCTGAGCGA
>JAGRGW010000455.1:0-446 GCA_020445315.1 Gammaproteobacteria bacterium | reverse complement strand
AACTCGGTGTTCACCTGGCTGTTCCATCGCCGCTACTACAACAACGACAACATCTTCATACGCCCGGGCCTGTCGACTGAGTTCCTCGACGACAACGACCCGGTCTACGACAGTTACTACCCGATGCGCGCGGGACTGACCAACACCGTACGCGCCATACTGCAGTCGTTTCCCTGCGGCCTCCCGTTCGAGAACATGGACCGCGACGTCAGGCGACTGGTCGGACACGTCAAGCTGACCCGCCTGCCGGGCCTGTCGCTGCGCAAGCACTTCCACCTGCAGGTGCTGAGGTCGCCGTTTTATCGCAACAAGGCGGCCTACATCGTCGGGCGCGCGATCAACGGCTCCGACGTGATCCCGTTCGTGATCCCGATCCTGAACAACGGGCGCGGCGTGTACGTCGATACGCTGTTGATGGATGGCGACGACATCGCCAACCTGTTCAG
>JAGRGW010000454.1 GCA_020445315.1 Gammaproteobacteria bacterium | reverse complement strand
ACTTCCTCAACCCGGCGCTGACCGGTCGTGCCTTCCTGTTCTTTGCCTACCCGGCGGACATCTCGGGTAACGCGGTGTGGGTGGCGGTGGACGGCTATTCCGGCGCGACCCCGCTGACGCTGGCTGCCGAGGGTGGTGTCGATGCGATCCAGGCCGCCGGCTACGAGTGGTCGCATGCGTTCTTCGGCTTCATCCCCGGCTCAATCGGCGAGACCTCGGCGCTGGCCTGCCTGATCGGTGCCGCCATGCTGCTGTACACCAAGATCGCCTCGTGGCGGATCATGCTCGGCGTATTGCTCGGCATGGTGGCGACGAGCTGGCTGTTCAACCTGGCCGGCAGCGATACCAACCCCCTGTTCGGCATGCCGTGGTACTGGCACCTGGTGCTGGGCGGCTACCTGTTCGGCCTGGTCTACATGGCGACCGACCCGGTATCGGCGTCGATGACCAACACCGGCAAGCTGATCTACGGCGCGCTGATCGGGTTGATGGTGGTGCTGATCCGCGTCATCAACCCGGCGTTTCCGGAAGGCATGATGCTGGCAATCCTGTTCGGCAACCTGTTCGCGCCGGTTATCGACTGGTTCGTCATACAGGCCAACATTCGCAGGAGGGCGCAGCGCAATGCCTGAGAATGCGTCACCATCCAAGGCGGGCAGCCCGCTGGACTCGTTGAAGGCCGTGTTCGCGCTGCCCAACAACCACCCCAACAAGATCATCGCCGTCGCCGTGGCGCTTTGCCTGGTGTGCTCGCTGATCGTCAGCGCTGCCGCCGTCGGGTTGCGCCCGTTGCAGGAACGCAACGAGTCGCTGGCGCTCAAGCGCGAGATTCTCAAGGTTGCCGGCCTGTACGAGCCCGGCCTGGACATCGAGCAGGCATTCAAGCGCCTCGACGTGCGACTCGTCGAGTTGGACACCGGCGAGTATGTCAGCGGGGTCGATGCCACGGCTTTCGACATGCGCAAGGCCGCCGCCGATCCCGCGCAGTCCCTCGCACTGGGCAACGACGACGACCTGGCCCGTATCCGCACCCGCGCAAACACGATGCCGGTATACCTGCTCCGCGACGGTGAAGAGCTCAAGAGCCTGATCCTGCCGGTCTACGGTTACGGCCTGTGGTCGACGATGTATGCGCTGCTAGCACTCGAGCCGGACGGGCGCACGGTCGCTGACATCAGTTTCTATGATCAGCGCGAGACGGCCGGCCTCGGCGGCGAGGTCGCCAATCCGCGCTGGCAGGCCGGTTGGTCCGGCAAGCAGTTGGTCGACGCGCAGGGCGTGCCGGTTTTCCGCGTGGCCAAGGGCAGCGTCGACCCGGCTACACCGGCCGCCGGCAGCCAGGTGGACGGCCTTTCCGGTGCCACGCTGACCAGCAACGGTGTCACCAATCTCGTGCGCTTCTGGATGGGCGACCTCGGTTACGGGCCCTATCTGCAACGTGTCCGCGACGGCAGGGGAGGCTGAAGATGTCCTCGCAGTTCAAAGAGCTCGTCGTCGACCCGATCGTCGACAAGAACCCGATCACGCTGCAGATCCTCGGTATCTGCTCGGCGCTGGCGGTGACCACGCAGCTGGCGCCCGCGATCATCATGTCGATCGCGCTGACGGTCGTGCTGATCGGCTCCAACGTCATCATCAGCCTGATCCGCAACCACATGCCGGGCAGCATCCGCATCATCATTCAGATGACGATCATCGCGTCGCTGGTCATCGTCGTCGACCAGGTGCTGAAGGCGTTCGCCTACGAACTGAGCAAGCAGTTGTCGGTGTTCGTCGGACTCATCATCACCAACTGCATCGTGCTCGGGCGGGCCGAGGCGTTCGCCACGCAGAACCCGCCATGGCCGAGCTTTCTCGACGCCGTCGGTCACGGCGCCGGCTACAGCGCCATCCTGATCGTCGTCGCCGCGATCCGGGAACTGTTCGGTTCCGGCCAGCTGCTCGGCTACGAGATCCTGCCACTGGTGAAGAACGGCGGCTGGTACGAGCCCAACGGCCTGATGCTGCTGGCGCCCGGCGCGTTCTTCATCATCGGCCTGATGATCTGGGGGATTCGCAGCTGGCGGCCGAAGCAGAAAGAGGCGGCTGACTTCCGCATCTCCGACGGTCAGCCGGAGCGTCACTGATGGAACACTATCTCAGCCTGTTTGTCCGTGCGGTCTTCGTCGAGAACCTCGCACTGTCGTTCTTCCTCGGCATGTGCACCTTCCTGGCGGTATCCAAGCAGATCAAGACCGCGATCGGTCTCGGCGTGGCCGTGGTGCTCGTGCAGGCGATCACGGTGCCAGCCAACAACCTGGTCAACACGGTATTGCTCAACGAGGGTGCGCTCGGCTGGCTCGGCCTCGACGAGATCAACCTGTCGTTTCTCGGCCTGATCGTCTACATCGGCATCATCGCCGCGATGGTGCAGATCCTGGAGATGGTGCTCGATCGCTATTTCCCGGCGCTGTACCACTCGCTCGGCATCTTCCTGCCGCTGATCACCGTGAACTGCGCCATCCTCGGTGGTTCGCTGTTCATGGTCGAGCGCAGCTACGACTTCGGTGAGAGCGTCGTCTACGGCATCGGCAGCGGCGTCGGTTGGGCACTGGCGATCGTCGCGTTGGCCGGTGTGCGGGAGAAACTCAAGTATTCCGACATCCCGGCCGGCCTGCAGGGCCTGGGCATCACGTTCATCACGACCGGGTTGATGGCGCTGGCCTTCATGTCGTTCTCGGGCGTTCAGCTGTAGGAGGCAATATGTTCGAAGTCAGTCTCGGCGTTGTCGCCTTCACCCTGATCGTCCTGTCGCTGGTCGGCCTGATCCTGTTTGCGCGCAGTCGCCTGGTGCCGAGCGGTAACGTCACGATCAACGTCAACGGTGAGCGCGACATCGCCTCGCCGGTCGGTCCAAAGCTGCTGGGCGCGCTGGCCTCCGATCACCTGTTCATCTCGTCGGCCTGCGGTGGCGGCGGCACCTGCGGCCAGTGCAAGGTCAAGGTGCTCGATGGTGGCGGTGAACTGCTGCCGACCGAGACCTCGCATATCAACCGGAGCGAGGCCGAGGCCGGTTACCGCCTGGCCTGCCAGGTCGGTGTCAAGCAGCCGATGAAGGTCGAGGTGCCGCGCGAGGTGTTCGGGGTCAAGAAGTGGACCTGCACGGTCCGCTCCAACGACAGCGTCTCGACGTTCATCAAGGAACTGGTGCTGGAACTGCCCGAGGGGGAGGATGTCCAGTTTCGTGCCGGTGGATTCATCCAGATCGAATGTCCGCCGCACCGGGTTTCGTACAAGGACTTCGACATCCCGGAGCGCTTTCGCGACGATTGGGACCGTTTCGACCTGTGGCGCCACGAGTCGGTTGTCTCGCACGCGACCATGCGGGCCTACTCGATGGCCAACTACCCGCAGGAAAAGGGCATCATCATGCTCAACGTGCGCATCGCGACACCGCCGCCGGACAAACCGAGCGCACCGCCTGGCATCATGTCGTCGTACATCTTCAACCTGAAGCCGGGTGACAAGGTCACGATCTCGGGTCCGTTCGGTGAGTTCTTCGCCAAGGATACCGATGCCGAGATGGTATTCGTTGGCGGTGGCGCCGGCATGGCGCCGATGCGCTCGCACATCTTCGACCAGCTCAAGCGCCTCGCCAGCACGCGCAAGATCACCTACTGGTACGGGGCGCGCAGCAAGCGCGAGATCTTCTACCAGCAGGACTTCGACCAGCTGGCCGCGGAGTTCCCCAACTTCGAGTGGCATGTCGCGCTGTCCGACCCGCTGCCCGACGACAACTGGGAGGGCTACACCGGCTTCATTCACAACGTGCTGAAGGAAAACTACCTCAAGCGCCACGGTGCGCCCGAGGACTGCGAGTACTACATGTGCGGGCCGCCGGTCATGAGTTCGGCCGTTATCACGATGCTCGAGGATCTCGGTGTCGAGAAGGACAATATTCTGCTGGACGACTTCGGCGGCTGAGTGGAGGATGCCGGGATGATCGAGTTTGCATTAACCTTGCTGGTTTTCCTGCTCGCCGTGACCGCGATGGCGGTCGGCGTCATCAAGGGGCGTCGTGCCATCAGTGGCAGCTGCGGGGGTCTCAACCATATTCCCGGCGTCGAATCGGACTGCGGCGGCGCCTGCCGCGCCAAGTGCAAGCGTCGTAACGCGGGGGAGGTCTGATCCATGCTGCCGACAATGACAGCGCGCGATTGCATGAGCCGCAAGGTCAACTCGCTGCGCCCCGACGACGACGTCCTCAAGGCCGTGCGTGTGCTGGTGCAGAACAAGATTTCCGGTGCGCCGGTCATCGACAACATCGGCAACCTCATTGGCATGATCACCGAGAAGGACTGCATGTCGATTGCGCTCAGCGCCGGTTATCACGGCGAGTGCGGCGGCAAGGTCTGCGACTACATGAGTCGACAGGTGGTCACGGTCGACGCGGATACCCCTGTCATCGAGATCGCCGAGCACTTCGCGAACGCGCATTTCCGCCGCCTGCCGGTCCTCGAAAGCGGTCGCGTTGTCGGTGTCGTCAGTCGCCGTGACGTGCTGTGGTTGCTGGAGCAGCGCTGGCAGCCGGATCCCGGTCGCGCCTGAGGTCAGTTATTTCTTGCGCTTGTTCGAGCGCGGCGAAACCATCTCGTCGGCTATTGTGCCTTGCCTGTTAGGGGCGCCTGAACGTGAATCAGGCGTCGATGTCCGGAATCAGCCGGCTTTCGAGGCGCGAGATCATGTCTTTCAACATCAGCTTGCGTTTCTTCATCCGTGTCATGCGCAGGTGATCGGCCGACGGGTCTTCCGTCATGCGGTGGATCGCGTCATCGAGGTCGCGGTGCTCAAGGCGCAACTCCTCGATACGTTGCCGCATCTCCACCTTCGCCTCGTTCCCAATATGTTCCATCGACGTCTGGATTCACTGCTGTGTCAATCCCCGAATGATAGCGCAACTCGTGTGGCCTTGAACCTACCGACGCACGCCCAGCAGGCGTGCGTCGGTGATCGGCGTTGGTCCCCCGCGATCAGTGATGGATCGGCGCACCCGGCAGGTGGGGCATCAGCTGCGCCAGCCAGCCGCGAACGGCCTGGCTGATCGCCCGCGCACCGTCACGGACGGCCTGACCGCGCATGTCGTGAGCGCGGGCGAGGTAGAACGCGACGTCGGGGTCGCCGTTGGCATCCAGGCGGACGGAGTAGACATCTTCGCTTGTCATAATTTCACCTAAAATAGACTTGTGCTGCATTGAACTGTTACCGACTGCCGGTTTTTGGGTTGCCATGTTGCAATGATGTGGCTGTAAACTACTGAAAACCGGTGTCCTAAAATCGTCTGAAGGCTATGTTAGTCATGAGCACCAAAACCGACAAATGACGATTTTTCTCAATTTAGTTGAAATTATTTCATTCAAGTAGCGCCATGAGCAGACGCCTTCCCCCCTTGGCTTCCATTCGCGCATTCGAGGCTGCCGCCCGCCTGGGCAGCGCCAAGCAGGCCGCCGACGAGCTCTTCGTGACGCCGTCGGCGGTCAGTCACCAGATCAAGTCGCTCGAGGGATTCCTCGAGACCGCGCTGTTCGTGCGACGGCGTCGCCGCTTGCAGCTGACACCGAGCGGCGAGCGTTACCTGAGCGCGGTCAGCCACGCGCTCGACGAGATCGACATCGCCACGCGGCGGGTCAGGGCCGCGTCGAACAGTGGCGCCGTCAACGTCAGCGTGGCGCCGTCGTTCCTGACCCGCTGGCTGGTGCCGCGGGTACGGCAGTTCCAGGATCTCTACCCCGATATCGAGTTACGCCTGAGCCCCAACAGCGAGCCGGTCGACTTCGCCTGGTCGGATATCGACATGGCGGTCTATTTCGGCGAAGGCGACTGGCCCGACGTCGAGGTCTACTTCCTGCACGAGGTGGTCCTGGTTCCGGTGTGCAGCCCGCGTTTCGTCGAGGCCGCCCCGCCGATCGAGGAGGTCGCGCAGCTCGTCGAGCACACCCTGATCGACGTGTCGACGCGGCCGTCCGAGTGGGACGAGTTCCTGGCCCATTTCGACGCCAGGCGCCATCGCCGCACCAAGCGGCTTTCGTTTTCCAACACCTCGCTGGCGGTCGGCGCGGCGATGGAGGATCTCGGCATCGCCCTGGCCGACCGCCAGCTGATCGCGCGCGAGGTTCGCTACGGGCAACTGGTCATCCCGCTCGACATCGCCGTGCCGCTGAAGCAGGGCTTTTATCTCGTCTACCAGCAGGGTCGGCAGCTGACCGGGGGGATGCAGGCCTTCTTCGATTGGGTCATGGCCGAGATCGCGCACGACCGCGCCGTTTCGTCGACCGCCGGCTGACCCGCTTCTGTCCGCTCAAGCATCCTCCGCGGCTGACGCTATCCGCTATATGGCGGGCGTCGTTGCGTGAGACGGCCCCGATGTCGAATCACTGCCGACGAGGAATCGTGATGAGAGCGCCGAAGCGTGTTACAGGGTTGTTGCTATTCGTTTTCGTGGCGCTGACAAGCGCCGACCTGCTGGCGGTTACGGCCAGCGAGTATGCGGTCGTCATCAACCTGGCGGGGCGCCAGCGCATGCTGACGCAGAAGATGTCGAAGGAGATGCTTCTCGTGGCCCGGGGTATCGACGCCGAGGCCAACCGGCAGTCGCTGGCGAAGACCGCCGCGCTGTTCGACACGACGCTGAAGGGGTTGCGCGACGGCAGCGCGGAGCTGGGCCTGCCACCGACGGAGAGCGCGGTCACGCGGCGCCAGCTCGGCAAGGTCGAGGGGCTCTGGAATGATTTCCATGCCGTGGTCAAGACCGTGGTCGATGGCGGGGACGTCGATGTCGGCAAGGTCGCCGCGCTGAACCTGCCGCTGTTGAAGAACATGAACACGGCGGTACGCCTGTACGAGAAAGAGGCGACGAAAGCGACCGGCAAGAGCGCCGGCGTGGTCATCAACCTGGCCGGCAAGCAGCGCATGCTGACGCAGAAGATGTCGAAAGAGGTCCTGCTGGTGGCGTTGGCGCACGACGCCGATGCCAACCGCTCGAATGCGCGCAGCACGGCGTCATTGTTCGATCGGACGCTGAAGGGCCTGAAGGACGGCGATGCCGACCTCGAACTGCCGCGCACCGACGATGCGGCGATCCGTGCGCAGCTGGACGTGGTCGATGGCCTGTGGCAGCGCTTCAAGCCACTGGTCGAGCGTGCCGGTGCCGTCGGCGGGGGCGACCTGTCGACCGCCGACCTGGCGCAGATCGCCGAGTTGAACCTGCCGCTGCTGAAAGAGATGAACAAGGCAGTGAAGATGTACGAGCAGGCCCAGCAGTAGGCTGCGCCCCGCGTCGATTCGTTGGGAGTCGGGCAACATGAATGTTTACGAGCAATACCAGCGCCTGGTCGGTCTTGTCTTCGACAGGTTCTCGATCCGGTTGCTGATGACGATGGGCTTTGTCGCCTTCCTGGTCATCGTGATCGGTGTCTGGCAGATCGGCCGCGCGCAACTGGCTGCGGCCGGCGACGACATTGCGCACTCGGCCGTTCAGGCCGAGCGCATCAGCGAGATCGTCGCCCAGGTCGGCGGCGAGGCACGCCAGGCCGCCGACTCGGCGCATTCGCTCAGCGAGGAAATGAATAACCGGCTGGTGAAGATGCTGGGGACCAACGCCGGCGACGTCCGCGCGCTGGAGAAGGCATTCGAGCGCACTGTGGGCAACCTGAAGACACTGATCGACAGCGGCGAGGAAGACGCGATCCTGCTGATGCTCGAGGTAGAGGACATCTACGAGAAGATCCGCAAGGAATACCTGCCGCTGGTGCGTAACATGGCCAGCGAGATCGAGAACTCGGCCGAGGTCACGAAGACGCAGGCACAGGGCGCGGCCAGCCTGCAATCGAACGCGGAGAACTTCGTCAGCCAGGCGGCCAACGCCACGGCGATCACCGACGACATCCAGGCCGATTCGGTCGTGGCGCGGCAGCGCGCCGAGGCGGCCATGCAGTTCACCTTGTGGGTCATCGCCGGCGCAGTATTCGTGCTGCTGGTGATCTCGTTCAATACCTACCTCGTCATCAGTCGCCCGGTACTGAACCTGCGTGACCGGATCATCGACATCGCCGAGGGCGAGGGCGACCTGACCCGCCGCATACCCGTGTCCGCGAACAACGAGTTCGGCGACCTGGCCGTGGCCTTCAACCGTTTCCTCGATCGCTTGTCTGTGCTGATCGGCTCGGTACGCGATGCGGGCATCCGGATCGGTGGCGCCGCCGACGAGGTCCAGCTGGTTACCGAGGAGACCCGGTCCGGCATGCACCTGCAACAGGGCGAGTTGTCGCAGATGGTCACGGCGATCAACCAGATGTCGGTATCGATCAACGAGATCGCGCAACGGGCGACCGACGCCGAGCAGGCCGCCAAGGGCGCCAACGACGAAGCGGGCGCCGGTCGGAAGGAGGTCGAGACGACGATCCAGAGCATCTCGTCACTGGCCGAGGAGATCGACCGGACGGCCGAGGTCGTTGCCGTGCTGAAGAACGACAGCCTGGGTATCGGCGGTGTACTCGATGTCATCAAGGGCATCGCCGAGCAGACCAACCTGCTGGCCCTCAATGCCGCGATCGAGGCGGCGCGTGCGGGCG
>JAGRGW010000453.1:1761-2633 GCA_020445315.1 Gammaproteobacteria bacterium | reverse complement strand
CCGCACTCCGCCGTCATTCCCGCACCCCACCGTCATTCCCGCGAAAGCGGGAATCTTGTTTGGCTTGGCAGCAACCTTCAGCAAGATCCCGGATCTTCGCTACGCTGCGTCCGGGATGGCGGGGAAAGAGACCCCGTCATCCTGGTGACAGCGATTTCCCTCAGGCAGCAGCGCTGTCGTACTGGGCGCCCTCGATCATGACGCTGGCGACGGTCGTGTAGGTCACGGTCCAGGCTTCCTTGACCTCGTCGGTGAAGGCATCGCCCAGGCCCTGGCCGAGTGTCCACAGGAAGGCGTCGCCGACCTTGTCGTAGTCCTCGGCCTTCACGCCATAGCCCTTGTGCGCCATGCCGGATTTCTTCAGCGGCTCGATCAGGGCCTCGAGGTTGTCCAGGCCGTTGACGGCGGTGTTGAGCATCGCCATCAGCTTGCGGCCCTGTTCCTTCATGTCGCCCTTGAAGTAGGGCTTGACCTCGGGATAGACCTCGAAGAGGCGGCCGTAGAACAGTTCGGCGGCGGTTTCCTTGATCGGCAGGACCTTGGCCCAGGAATCTTTGACGAGTTGTTTCTGCTCGGGTGTCATTGTGTTTGCTCCGTTGTTTGCGAATAGTATTCGGCCAATGCGGCCATGTAGTCCACCGCGAAGCGGACCTGGTTATCGGTGAGTGAATCGTTGCCGCCACGCGGCGGCATCATCGTGTCGTCGGGGCCGAAAAAGCCCTCGATGGCGTGGCGGTGCAGCGTGGCCCGGTCCTGGCGCAGGCGATGGCGCCAGTCGTCGGGTTGCATCGGTATCGGCGCACCGGCGATCCCGTAGCCGTGGCAGCCCTCGCAGTTCGCCAGCCAGACCACGCGACCCTCGGCCAGGTGCC
>JAGRGW010000453.1:1437-1559 GCA_020445315.1 Gammaproteobacteria bacterium | reverse complement strand
GCCGTGTCGGCATAGACGGCGGTGAAGTACTTGGTGCCGCCGAGTTCCTCGACGGTGTAGTAGTTCTTGCCCTTGTTGTCGGCGACGTACTGCAGGCCGTCCTTCTCGGCCTGGGTCTTCGG
>JAGRGW010000453.1:0-1361 GCA_020445315.1 Gammaproteobacteria bacterium | reverse complement strand
TCCGAGCCGTAGCGGAACATCTGCGCCGGCAGCACCAGGGCCTTGTCATCGTCGTAGTGCTCGCTGGCCTTGATGACCTTCTCCTTCTTGACCAGGCGGTTGACGATCTTGCGTGTGTACACCGTGCGGTCCGAGTCCATGACCAGGTGCAGGGCGTCGGCCATCGCCTTCGGCGTGATCATCGGCTGGTCGGCCACCTCGGTGGCGACCGCGATGCCGCTGCTGGCGACGAGTGCGGTCACGGCGACCGCGAGGGTGGATTTCAGGTTGCGTGGGGTCTTCATGGTTTCACCTTCTTACTGCTGAGTTACACGAGAGAGTGCCGGTCTGTTGCCGGCTGAACGTTGGGTCCATTCACTGCCGCGAAGCATCGTTGAGCTCGCGCAGGTAGCGTTCCTGGTCGGCGCGGGCGAGGTCGATGCTGTCGACGTGCACGCCGGGCCGGCCGCGGAAGTTGTTGTCGATCAGGGCCTGGTCGGCCAGCGCGTCGATGGCGAAGCCGAGCCCGTGGCAGTGCTGGCAGGCCGGCCGGATCATCTTGCTGTTCGGTGCCAGCGAGGCGCTCTGGTTGTGGTCGACGACCTTGCGCGTCAGCCAGTCGCTGACGTCGTAGTCGATGCGCGGCATGTGGCAGGTGGCGCACGACACGCCGCTGCCGCGGCCGCCTTCACCGCCCTGTTCGGCGAGCCAGCGTTCGTGGTGCGGCGAGCCCTCGTAGGCCAGCGTGTGCTCGTCGGCGTGGCACTGCAGGCAGGCGTCGACGGCCGCGTAGGCGGTATCGAAGCGATGGCCGGCATGGCAGCTGTTGCAGGTCAGCTCGGCATGGGCGCTGTCCGCGGTCATCGGCAGTCGGGCCATCGCCGGTGTCATCGGTGACAGGCCGGCGGCAAGGCGCATGCCGTGCTTGCCCTTGCCGAAGCGCTCGACCTCGACGCCGTGGCAGCTGTTGCAGCCTTCGGTGCCGGGTTTGTCGCGCCACGCGCTCAGCTCGCCGTTTTCGTCACGTGGCTGGTGGCAGGCGCTGCAATTGACACCGGCGGCGGCGTGCGCGGTCTCGAGCCAGTCGCGGCGCAGGTCGTCGCCGACGCTGATGTCGGCGGGAGCGTCCATCTCGGCCTCGCCCAGCGCCTCGACCGGGTAGTGGTCACGCGGGTACTCGAGGATCTCGTCGAGCACGTCGGCGAACTCGCGCGCCGGCACGCGCGGCCGGTCTTCGAGATCCGGCGCATCCATGTGCTTGACCAGGAAGTCGGTGTACAGCGCGCGGTTGTTGTGGAAGTTGTGGCAACCCGAACTGGCGCAGGTGTCGAATGCCATGTCCTTGTGCGACGGCCGGTTCTCGCCGACGTCCTGGTGACAGT
>JAGRGW010000452.1 GCA_020445315.1 Gammaproteobacteria bacterium | reverse complement strand
GGTTGCCAGATGAACGAGTACGATTCCAGCAAGATGGAAGACGTGCTGCGTGAATCCCACGGCCTGGAGCTGACCGACGATCCGGCTACTGCCGACGTCCTGTTGCTGAATACCTGTTCGATACGCGAGAAGGCCCAGGAGAAGGTGTTCTCGCAGCTGGGTGCGTGGAAGGACTGGAAGCAGTCGCGTCCGGGCCTGGTCATCGGTGTCGGGGGCTGTGTCGCCAGCCAGGAGGGCGAGGCTATCCGCCAGCGTGCACCGTACGTCGACCTGGTTTTCGGGCCGCAGACGCTGCACCGGTTGCCCGAGATGCTGACCCGCGCGGTCGAGCAGCGCCTGCCCACGGTCGATGTCAGCTTCCCGGAGATCGAGAAGTTCGACTGCCTGCCCGAACCGCGCGCCGACGGACCCACGGCGTTCGTTTCAGTCATGGAGGGCTGCTCCAAGTACTGCACCTTCTGTGTCGTACCCTACACCCGCGGCGAGGAGATCAGCCGTCCGTTCGACGACGTTCTGGCCGAGGTTGCGCAACTGGCCGAACAGGGCGTACGCGAGGTCAACCTGCTGGGTCAGAACGTCAACGCCTACCGCGGCCGCACGCACGATGGCGAGGTCGCTGACCTGGCCCTGCTAATAAGGTATGTCGCGGCGATCGACGGCATCGAAAGGATTCGGTACACGACGTCGCATCCGGTCGAGTTCTCGGATGCGCTGATCGACGTCTACGCCGATGTGCCCGAACTGGTCAGCCACCTGCACCTTCCGGTGCAGTCGGGCTCGGACCGCATTCTGCTGGCGATGAAGCGTGGCCACAGTGCCTTCGACTACAAGCAGAAGGTGCGCAGACTGCGCGAGGTCCGCCCCGGCATCAGCATGTCATCGGATTTCATCGTCGGCTTTCCCGGTGAGACCGGGCAGGATTTCGAGCACACGATGGCCCTGATCGACGAGATCGGTTTCGATCACTCGTTCAGTTTCATTTACAGCCGCAGGCCCGGCACGCCGGCGGCGGACCTGCCCGACGATGTCCCGATCGAAGTGAAACAGGCGCGGCTTGCCCGCCTGCAGCATGCCATCAGCGACAACGCGCAGCGCCTCAGCCGCGCGATGGTGGGTACGGTTCAGCGTATCCTGGTCGATCGCCCGTCGCGCAAGGACCCGAACGAGATTGCCGGTCGCACCGAGAACAACCGGGTCGTCAATTTCCGGGGGGCGCCTGCGCTGATCGGTCAGTTCGTCGACGTACGGATTACCGCCGCCAACCCGAATTCCCTGCGCGGTGAACTGGTGGCAGACCGACCGGCCGGGATCGCCAGCGCCGGATAAGCCTGCTGAATGCCCGCACGCATGTCTGAACACCCCGATTCGGTCAGTCTCGTCCTCGAGCCGGAGGACAATGAGCGCCTGCGCAACGTCTGCGGCCAGCTGGACGAGCACCTGCGCCTGGTCGAACGCCGGCTCGGTATCGAGATCAACAACCGTGGCAACAGTTTTCGCCTGCTCGGCGCGCACGACGCCATCGCGGCCGGTCGCGAGGTCCTCGAGGACCTGTACGCTGCCACCGCCGACGAGACCCTGAGCCCGGAGCGCGTGCACCTGTACCTGCAGGATGCCGGCATCGACGCGAAGCTCGGTGACGAGCCCGACGTGCCCGAAACGACGATCAAGACCCGCCGCGGCCTGGTGCGCCCGCGTGGACCGAACCAGGCTGCCTATGTGCACAAGGTGCTGACCCACGACATCAACTTCGGTATCGGGCCGGCCGGCACCGGCAAGACCT
>JAGRGW010000451.1 GCA_020445315.1 Gammaproteobacteria bacterium | reverse complement strand
CGACTCGCACAACGACCTGCCGCTGCTGCAGTTGGTCACCCACCCGGTCGCGGTCGATCCCGACGAGCCACTGGCGGCGCACGCACGGGCCGCCGGCTGGCCGATCATCAGCCTGCTGGACCCTTGACGGATCCGGCGCCGCGCCTTCGTGCATCACCGATGACGAAACCGGCCGGGGCACTGGGCCTGGCGCTGGCGATCGCCAGTGCGGCCGTCGTGCTCGGACTGATGGTCGGCAGTGCCGATATCGAGTTCACGCAGGTGCTGGGCCACCTGTTCACCGATGACGGCAGCGTCGAGGATCGTATCGTCGACGAGCTGCGCCTCCCGCGCGTGCTGACCGCGTTTGCGGTCGGTGGCCTGCTGGCGCTGGCCGGTGCATTGATGCAGGTCCTGCTGCGCAACCCGCTCGGCGACCCGTACGTGCTTGGCGTATCGGGCGGAGCCGCGTTCGCGGTGCTGACGGCCATGTTGCTCGGCCTGCCGGCACTGTGGCACACACCGCTGGCGCTAGTCGGCGCCTTCGTCAGCACCATGCTGGTGTTCGGCCTGACCCGGCACGGCGACGATTGGCACGGCGACCGCCTGTTGCTGACCGGTGTCGTCATCGCGGCCGGCTGGTCGGCCCTGATCAGCTTCGTGCTCAGTGTCAGCCCGGCCATGCGCCTGCCGGGCATGCTGTTCTGGCTGATGGGCGACCTGTCCGACGCCGCGGCACCGCTGCTGCCGGCACTGGCCCTGGTCGCGGTCCTGCTCCTGGCCGTCCTGCGTGCACGCGAACTGGACATCGCCGGTGGCGGCCTGCTGCAGGCGGCGTCGCTTGGCGTCGACACCCGGCGCCTGCGCCTCGAGATCTACTTCGCCGCGGCACTGGCGACAGCCGCCGCCGTGGCCGTGGCCGGGGCCATCGGGTTCGTCGGCCTGGTCACGCCGCACCTGGTACGCAGGCTCGGCATCATCGAGCACCGCCTGCTGCTGCCTTGTGCGGTACTCGGCGGTGGTGCCCTGCTGGTCCTGGCCGATACGGCGGCGCGCACGCTGATCAGCCCGATGCAGTTGCCGGTCGGCGTCCTGACGGCGCTCATCGGCGTGCCGACGTTCCTGGCGCTGCTGCAGTGGCGTCGCGAGCGGTGAACACGCTGCTCAGTACCAGCAAGCTGACCGTCAGCATTGGCGGCGTCCGCGTGTGCGACGCTCTCGACCTGGTCATCGACCCGGGACAGAGCTGGGCCCTGCTCGGGCGCAACGGCAGCGGCAAGACGACCTTGCTGCACCACCTTTGCGGGTTACGGCGCGGTCACACCGGCGGCATTCGGCTGCTCGGTGACGATATCGACGCCTTGCCACCGCGACAGCGCGCCCGGCGCGTGTCTGCACTGTTGCAACACAGCGAGCGCGGATTCGGCCGCCGTGTCATCGATACCGTGTTGAGCGCGCGCCATCCCTACCAGCCGATGCTGGCGTGGGATACCGGACCGGACCTCGCGCTGGCAACGCGCCAACTCGAACGGCTCGGGCTGACGGACTTTGCACAACGTTCACTGCAAAGGCTGTCGGGCGGCGAGCTCCGACGCGTGGAAATCGCCCGCCTGCTGACCCAGGACTGTCCCCTGTCGCTGCTGGACGAACCGATGAATCACCTCGACCCCGGCCACCAGAGCCGGGTACTGCACGTGCTCGGCCGGCAGTGCGTCACCGACGATCGCGCCATGCTGCTGGTCCTGCACGATCTCAACCTCGCCTACCACAGCTGCGATCACTGGCTGTTACTCGCCGGCAACGGGGAATGGCTGGCCGGTACGCGCGAGCAGATGGCGGACGAGCAGACCCTGACAGGCGTGTTCGGGCACCCGATCCGACGCATCGACAGCCCGGCGGGGCCCGTGTTTCTGCCAGCACTTTAGGTCCGTCAACGGCGCCGCGACACCTGCGTCGCTTCCGGCTAAGATGGTGCCATGCCGGCCAAGAATCGCACCAACATCTATATCCTGCTGTTGGCAATCCTCGTTGCCGCCATCGCCGGTTACTACCTGCCGACCAAGCGACCTGAAACCGGCGCCACGATGACCCCGAAGGAATACATCGAGCTGGTAGAGAAGAAGAAGGCCCAGCGCATCAAGTATGCCGAGGAAGAACGCGCCGCCAACCCCGGCCAGCGCGATTAGGCAAACGTCACTGCCCGTCGATGGCTGCCGCGTCATGTCCCCCGCACAGCGGGCTGCGGTCGCGTAGCTCGACCGCGGCAACGATGGCGCTGACCAGTTCGCCGAGTTCCTCGGCAGTCAACACTTCCATGACCTTGGCGAGCAGACCCGGCGGCACGCGCGCGTAGACACTGTCGCCAGACGCAAGGTCGAGCACGACACCCGCAACGTGCTGCCCGGCATCACCTTCGCCGGCCTCGAACAGCGCCTGGTCGAGTTCCATCATTTGTTCGTAGTACGACTCGACGGTCTCGAGCAGGGCATCGCCGGTTTCGTCCGGAATTGACACGCCATAACTCTCGTCGTCCGCGGACGTTTCGAAAGCGACCGCGTGCTGCCGCAGAAAGGTGATGAAACGATCGCGCGTTTGCGCGTTGAAGAACACGAAATCGAGCATAGGGAATCCCCGGCAAATGCATGCTGCACCGCAATAACACAGCGCAATCGTTAGGCATATGACCCCTTTTTGCTGACCGGGGTCAATTCTTCAACAGTTTGTGCTGAGTCTCAGACCCGGTTTTTGTTGATACTGAACCCGAACAAATCAACGGCGTTAATTTGGACGCTGGGCAGTAAGCAAATGGACACTACGGAAATCGCCAAACTGCGTAACGCGGTTCGGCAGCACGTGAGCGCGTCTCGGGAGCAGCGATTTTGCTATCGCGCCCTGTGCGTGCTGCTGATCGCGGAGGGACACCGCCCGAACCAGGTCGCCGAGTGGCTGGGTGAACATACCAGGACACTCGAACGCTGGCGCAAGCGCTATACCGACAACGGGCTGGACGGGCTGATCGACGAGACCAGTCCGGGACGTCCTCCCAAGCTGTCACACGAAGAGTGGCAGCGTCTGCAGCAGGAACTGGCGGAGCCGCCGACGGCATTCGGGCTCGATGGCAAACGCTGGCAGGGCAAGCTGTTGCAGTCACATCTTTCGGAGCACTACGATGTCGACTTCAGCCTGCGGCAATGCCAGCGACTGTTGAAACAGGCGCGCCAGAGGCCGGCGAAAGTGGCATACAAGTCGGGCAACGGCCCGTGCTGCACGCCTGCTGCAAATCGGATCGCCAGCGAATAAGATTCGCATGCTTGGCAGTTGTCGGGCCGGTCACGGCCGCAGCGCTGCCTCGACGTTTCCGGCCACGCTCGGCCTGGGCCGACGTGACGACACGATGAACTGTTTTATTGACCGGAGGGACTATTCCATGAAGAAAGCTCGCAAACTGCTGTTGGCCGGTATGATCGGCGCAGCCACCGTTGTTGTATCGACCAGTGCCAGTGCCTTCTGGGGCAACTGGGGCGGCGGTCCGTGGAACTGGGGCGGCTGGAACAATGGTTGGGGTAACGGCTGGGGCAACAGCTGGGGCGGCCCCTGGGGCGGTGGCTACCCGGGCTACGGCTGGGGCGGTGGCTACCCGTACTACGGTGGCGGCTATGGCTACACCCCGTACGCCAGCACCTATGCCTACCCGAGCACGACGACCAGCCAGTCGGCTGCCACCAAGAAGGCCGACAAGAAGTAACCGATCTTACGGTCGGCATGACAAGCGCGCCTTCGGGCGCGCTTTTTCGTTGCGTCCGCCCGCGCAGCAATATTGGGCATAATGACCACGTGATTGTGAATACCGGGCCAACATGAAGGGCGCCATCGCGGCAGGGCATCCCAAGACGGCCGAGGCCGGTGTGCGCATGTACGAGGCCGGCGGTAATGCGTTCGATGCCGTGCTGGCCGCGCTGGCCGCCGCCTGCGTCGTCGAGCCGGTGCTGACGTCGCTCGGTGGTGGCGGTTTCCTGCTCGCACGCCAACAGGACCACCACCCCCTGTTGTTCGATTTCTTCGTGCAGACACCGCGTCAGCGGCGTGACGAAAAAGACACTGAGTTCTACCCCATCATTGCCGACTTCGGCACGGTGCAGCAGGAATTCCATATCGGCAGTGGCACGATCGCAACACCGGGCACGGTGCGCGGCCTCGTCAGCATCCACCATCGACTGGGCAGCCTGCCGTTGCGCGAGATCCTGGCCCCGGCCGTCGAATACGCGCGCGACGGCGTCGAGGTCAACGCGTTGCAGGCCTACATCTTCAGCGTCGTCGAGCCGATCTACCGCGCTACCGCAGCGGCCGAGGCCCTGTATGGCAGCGAGGCACTGCGCGGTGCCGGTTCGCTGTTCCACCAGCCGGCGCTGGCCGATACCCTCGAATGGATCGCGGCCGAGGGCGATGCCCCGCTGTACCGGGGCGAGCTCGGCGAACGCCTGGCCCGGTTCTGTGCCGAGCATGGCGGCCACCTGGCGCGGGAGGATCTCGAGAACTACCGCGTCATCGAGCGCGCACCGCTGCATCACCGGTACCGGGGCTACGAGGTCACGACGAACCCGCCCCCGTCATCCGGCGGCACGCTGATCAACTTTGCGCTGGCGGCGCTGGACAGACAGCCGCTCAGCGACATGGGCTTCGGCAGCACCGGGCACCTGGAACTGCTGGCCGGCATCATGGCGCAGACCAACCTGGCGCGACAGGACGGCATGCTGCGCCGCAACGAACGCCATCACGAGTTGATGGAACAGTATCTCGCCAGCGTGCGTGGTCACCCGGTCAACAACCGTGGCACGACACATATCAGCGCCATCGACAGGCACGGCAACAGCGCCGCGATGACGCTGTCCAACGGCGAAGGCTGTGGCTGGCTGTTGCCGGACACCGGCATCATGCTGAACAACATGCTCGGCGAAGAAGACCTGAACCCCGAGGGCTTCAATCGTTGGCCTTGCGACGTCCGGGTCAGCTCGATGATGGCACCGACACTGGCCGAGGACGACCGTCACCTGGTCGCGCTCGGCTCCGGCGGGTCGAACCGGTTGCGAACAGCGATCCTGCAGACCCTTTGCAACCTGGTCGACTTCGGCATGACGCCGGCACAGGCCGTGTCCGCCCCGCGCATCCATTTCGAGCGCGACCGGCTCGACATCGAGCCGGGCTTCGACCCGATCCCCCTGGATGCCCTGCGCAACCGCTTTCCGAACACCACGGTCTGGAACGAGGCCAACCTGTTCTTCGGCGGCACACACACGGTGTGCTGGGACGGGCGCCACTTCAGCGGTGCCGGCGACACACGGCGCGGCGGTGTTTTTGAAACCGCCTGAACGCCTGTCGCTCAAATTAGACCGGTTCGGGCCGCTATGCCGTGTCATACAGAGAGCCGTGCCGAGACCCGTGGTATCCGGAAAGGGAACCAGAACTTGATCAAAAACAACCACCCGACGCTGCGCTACAAGACCTCGCAGAAGGTCCCGATGCCCGTCGCCGACCTCAAGCTCGGGATGTACGTGGCCGAACTCGACCGCCCCTGGGAGGGAACCCCATTCCTGTTCCAGGGCTTCACGATCGAGACTGAGCAGGAACTCGAGGTACTCGCCGAGTACTGCGACACCGTCGTCATCGACATCGAGAGCTCGGTCGACTTCCAGATCCACGCCAAGGCGCGCAAGAGCCCGGCAGCAAAGACCCAGACACGCTCGGTCACCAAGCGCCACGAAACAGTGGAGCAGGCCATTCGCCGTGCGCAGTCGACGCATGTCACGTCGAGCCGAATGATCCGCACCATCATGGACGACGTCCGTCTCGGCAAGAGCGTCGACACGCCGGCCGCGCGCGAGGCGGTGACCGAGTGCGTCGACAGCGTCATTGCCAACCAGGACGCCATCGCCCTGCTGACCCGGATCCGTGAGAAGGACGAGTACACCTCGCAGCATTCGCTGAGCGTATCGATCCTGACCGTGGCACTGGGGCGACACATGGGCATGGACCGCAACGAGTTGATCGACCTCGGCATGTGCGGTCTGCTGCACGACGTCGGCAAGGTCATGATCCCGGACGAGGTACTGCTGAAACCGGGCAAACTGGACGATGCGGAAATGGACGTCATGCGGGGACACACGACGCATGGCCGAGACGTCCTGATGTCGAGCAGCGGCGCGCCGCTGAAGGCACTGGACGTCGCTCACGCCCACCACGAACGCTTCAACGGCAGCGGTTACCCGCGCGGGTTGACCGAGTCGCAGATCACGCCTTACACGCGCATGGTCGCGATCACCGATACCTTCGACGCGATCACCACTGACCGTGTCTACAGCAACTCACGTGCAAATATGGAAGCCTTCCGCATTCTCAGCAAGGGCCGCAATACGCACTGGGACGCCAAACTGGTCATCGGCTTCGTCGAGGCCATCGGCGTCTACCCGGCCGGCACCGCGGTCGAACTCAACAACAGGATGATCGGCATCGTCGTCGAGACCCACCCGACCCTCAAACTGCGACCGAAGCTGGTGCTGACGCATACCCAGGAGGGGCCATTGAACCCGCCGGTACTGCTGGATCTCGCCACGCAGCTGAAGGACGAACGCGGCGAGCCGTTGCAGATCGGCCGCGTGTTGCGGCCCAGCGTCGCCGACGTCAGCCTGCACACGCTCCGTGATCGCGGCGTGCTCGACAACCTGGCAGGCCTGCCACGGTTCGAACAGCTGTTTGCCCGGCAGGTGGGCCAGTCACCGGCCTGATTGGGCCACGGTCCACGGCAATAGTCCAAAAAACCCCGCGTCATTGCGAACCGCGCAGCGGTGAAGCAATCCCCCAACGGATGCACATTCCCGAACAGATCGCTTCGCTGCGCTCGCGACGACACGGCATGGAAATCACCATGCCCAATCGCGATTGCACCCCCGCTGTCAATCGACCAGTTCGCCCTCGATCACGGCACCCTCGTCGTCGACGTCGACATTGCTGCCGCGCGAGAACGTCAGCCCGTCGCCGGCCACGTTGACGTGAATGACGTCGCCCGGGCCGAACACGCCGGCCAGGATTTCCTGCGCCAGCGGGTTCTCCAACTGCTGCTGGATAGCCCGCTTCAGCGGTCGCGCGCCGTATACCGGGTCGAACCCGGCCTCGCCCAGGCGGTCCAGGGCGCCAACGCTGACCTCGAGCCCCATGTCGCGATCCTGCAGGCGTGCGCGCAGGTAGCGAACCTGGATCTCGGTGATCGCACGGATCTGTGCGCGACCGAGTGGGTGGAACACCACGGCCTCGTCGACACGGTTGATGAACTCGGGCCGGAAGTGCTGACCGACGACCTCCATGACGGCGCGTTTCATGTCTTCGTAACGCTCCTCGGTCGCCATGGTCTGGATCAGGTCCGACCCGAGGTTCGACGTCATGACGATCACGGTGTTACGGAAATCGACCGTGCGTCCCTGGCCATCGGTCAGGCGACCGTCGTCGAGTACCTGCAGCAGTGTGTTGAACACGTCGGGATGCGCCTTCTCCACCTCGTCGAACAAGATGACGGAGTACGGGCGACGGC
>JAGRGW010000450.1 GCA_020445315.1 Gammaproteobacteria bacterium | reverse complement strand
ACAGCAGTGCGCGAAGGCGGGAATCCATGCGGGCCTCCGCCGGTTTCGAGATCTTACCTTCGTTTATCGAGTCAACCCGCCACCCAGTCCGCCATGCGCTCGATTGCCGTCGTGACCCGGTTGCAGTGAGTCTTGACGAAGTCTTCGTCGATCGGTGAGGTGCGCGCCGCCTGCAATGCCGCGCCGCCGTCGAAATCGACGATCGCGAGGCGCGACGAGAGTTCCTGGGTTGGGCGCCCGAAGCAGTGTCCGGGCAGGATGGCCACGCCGGTATCGTCGAGGAGGCGTTCCGAGAACGTCTGGCCGTCGGCGATCCCGCGTGCCTCGAGACTGCCGCGCCGCGTTTCGAAACGGGGGAACAGGTAGAAGCCGCCTGCCGGCGGATGCATCACGGCGCCGGCTGACGACAGCGTGCGGTAGGCATGATCGGCCAGTGCGGCGAGGATCTGCCGGCTGTGCGACAGGTAGGTCGGCATGTCGGGGTGCTCCTGCAGGGCGGTCACCGCGGCGTACTGGATCGGTGCGCTGGTGGCCGTGAAGGTCTCGCTGGCGACGGCCGCCATCGCGTTCGCCAGCCAGCTCAGGCTGTCGGGAAACACGAAGAATCCGAGGCGCCAGCCGCCGGCCCCGCACCACTTGCTCAGGCCGTTGCTGATGATGGTGCCTTCCGGGTAGTAGCGGGCCAGTGAACGGTGGTCGTCGGTGTAGTGGGTACCGCTGTAAATCTCGTCGGACAGGGCCAGTACCCGGTACTTGCGTAGTACCTCGGCGATGTCGGACAGCTGTTCCTCGCTGTAGCACAACCCGGTCGGGTTGCCTGGCGAGTTCAGGATCAGCAGGCGGGGGCGGTTCGGATCCTCGCGGCAGAGTTCCTCGAGGGCATCCGGCTCGACGCCGAGGCCGGTCTCGGGCCGGGTACGCAGCCAGTGGATACGGCGACCGATGATCCGGGCCTGTGGCGCGTAAGAGACCCACGAGGGGGAAGGGATGACGAGGTCGCCGTAATAGACCAGCTGGATCAGGAACATCAGTTCCTTGGTACCCGGGCCAACCAGGATGTTGTCGGGCGAGTAGTCGAGACCCTCGGTACGTCGTACCCAGTCGACGACGGCTTGTCGCAGCGCCGGCAGTCCCTTGACCGCGAGATAGTCCTTCTGGTGCGCATTACGGGCGAGGGCATCGCGCACGTGATCGGGAACCGGGAACGGTGACTGGCCGAGCCCGAGCCGATAGATGTCGCGGCCCTGCGCGACCAGGCGCTGCGAGCGCTCGTTGATGGCCAGGGTCGCGGATGCACCCATGCCGCGGACATTGAGGTTGAGATAGACCTCGGGAGAGCGTGGTTGATTGAGGGACATGACTGACTCCGGCTCCGGTGTGCGCTACAAATAGCATATACGGTTTGAACCCGTGAGGGATTTCACTGCCCATGACTTCTGAAAACGGCTTGACGATCGTCTGGCAGCCGTCGCCGTCGCAACTCGACGATTGCCGGATGACGCGGTTTCGGCGCTATGTCGAGCAGCGGCACGCTGTTGCGTTGCCCGACTACCCGGCCCTTTGGCAGTGGTCGATCGACGAGCGCGCCTCTTTCTGGCGGGCGCTGTGGGACTTTTGCGAGGTGATCGCCAGTCGGCCCGCCGACGTGGTCCTGCAGGCGGGTGACGACATGCCGGGTGCGCGCTGGTTCGTCGGCGCGCGGCTGAATTTCGCCGAGAACCTGCTGCGCTACCGCGACGCGCACACGGCGATCCTGTTCCGTGACGAGAGCGGGCAGACGGTATCCCTGAGCTATGCAGAGCTGTTCCTACAGGCATCACGCATGGCCGCGGCGCTGCACCGACGCGGAATCGGTCCCGGCGACCGCGTCGCGGCGATCCTGCCCAACATGCCCGAGGCCGTCGTCGGCATGCTGGCGACGGCCTGGGTTGGTGCGACCTGGTCGTCGTGTTCGCCGGATTTCGGCGCACAGGGCATCCTCGACCGCTTCGGCCAGATCGAGCCCGCACTGCTGATTTGCGTCGACGGCTACCGCTTCAAGGGCAAGGTCATCGACCTGCGCGAAAAGCTTGCCGAGGTCCGGCGCGGTCTGCCGTCGACAAGCCGTTGTATCCACGTCGCCTGGCAGCACACCGGCGAGATCGCGGACAGCGAGGAATGGCGGGAGGTGATGGCGAACGACCTGCCGCTGCCACCGTTCGCCCAGCTGCCGTTCGATCACCCGTTGTACATCCTGTTTTCGTCGGGGACGACCGGCAAGCCGAAGTGCATCGTGCACGGTGCTGGCGGCACGCTGCTGCAGCACCTGAAGGAGCATCGGCTGCACACGGACATCGGCCGCGACGACAGGTTGTTCTACTTCACGACCTGCGGCTGGATGATGTGGAACTGGCTGTCGACCGGCCCCCCCCTCGCCCCGGAGTGCTTCCGCTTCGTCTATGACGCCATCCAGGCCGACGGGCATCTCGCCTCGATCTCCGGCGGAACCGACCTCCTCTCCTGCTAGATCGG
>JAGRGW010000072.1 GCA_020445315.1 Gammaproteobacteria bacterium | reverse complement strand
AACCGGGAAAAGAACGTCACCGGCCTGCTGCTCTACCAGGGCGGACACTTCCTGCAGGTGCTCGAAGGCGACCGGGACACCGTGCGTGCGCTGTTCGCGCATATTGCGCACGATCCCCGGCATTTCCGTGTCACCGAACTGTTCGAGCAGGAAATCGACCAGCGCCAGTATGCCGAGTGGAGCATGGGCTTCCAGGCGCTCGACGGCACCGAGTGGCTCGAGTTCCCTGGCCTGGACGGCAACTACGAAGATCTGCGCAGCGTCGTCGAGCAGTTTGGCAGGGCGAAGGAACTCCTGATGATGATGCGGCTGCGCGGCCTCGATCCCGAAAAGGAGATCGCCACCGGCAAGTGAGCCGTGCACGCCGTGGCAGCGTCCGGCGCGGGGTCAGAGATGCGGCGCCTGGATATGCATCCAGTCGAAATTGCGCGCGCGCCCCAGGCTGGTCCAGCCCTCGTCTTCCCAGATCTGCCACCAGGCATCGTACTCGGGACGGGCAAACCCGGCCCTCTCCCATCCCCAGCGGAAGCGGTTGTTGGCCGGATCGTAGTCGACCGCCACGCCCCAGGCATGCATCGACCAGGTCGTTCCGCCCTTCTTGCGACGCTGGTTGAAACACCCCCCGAACAGGTCGAGCCCGAGATGCTCGATACCGTCTTCGCCGTAGTGCTCGTACACCCGCGTAAGGATGCGCAGCAGGCTGTCATGCACCTGCTCGTGGCAGCTGTAGCGCTGGATCCGCTGCGCCCTGTCCCACGCCAGCCGATGCGTGTATGGCAGGTCCAGCATCACCTGGTGCTTGCCGACGGCACCGAAGCGCTTGACCACGTCAGCCTGCACCTGCCGCGGCCAGCGATGCTCGCGTAGCGGATCGAGTTCGTCCGCGTCACGGAAGCTCGGCGCGATCCGCTCGTTGACGATACGCTCGCGGATCACGTTGACGGCGTAATCGGTCTGCGTACCCCAGAACCCGTCGATGGCGCCCGGGTTGACCCCCTCGTCGCGACAACGCAGCTGGACATAGCCGGTGCAGAGCCGCGTTCTCGGCCAACCATCCCATGCGGCCGGCAACTCCTCGTTGCGCGGTCGCAACGCCTTGTGCAACGCCTGCTCCGTCTTGGGACCGAGGCGTCCATCGCTGGCACCGGGACGGTGCCCATTCTGCTTGAGTTCCTGCTGGATGAACCGCACGACGCGGCTGCTGATCCTGGCCATGTTTCCACTTTCTCCGATCCAATTCCCTTTCGAGCTTCAGCTTAAAGCCCGGGTACCAGATTTATAGGCGCTGTTGATGGCTTTGTCTGCCAATGGAGACTTGAAACACGACTTGGTGACGCGTTTCGGAACGCGGGAGATCACGATCGTAACCGTATGACGAAGGCTTATACTCGTCCCCCGGTTTCCGGGTTTCGCCCTGCCATCACGTGGTTGTGACAATGAGGATCATAGGCATCGACTTCACGAGCCGTCCCAGCCGGCGAAAGCCCCTCACGGCTACCGAAGGCAGGCTGGATGGCGACCACCTGCGCATCGAAGCACTTCGTACCTGGCCGGATTTCGCCGGATTCGAGTCCGCGCTGGCGGACGCCGGGCCATGGATTGCGGGGATCGACTTTCCGTTTGGGCAAGCGAGACGTTTTGTCGAGAACATCGACTGGCCCCGGACATGGGGCGGCTACGTCGACCATGTGGCAAGCCTGACACGGCCTGCCTTCCGGTCCCTGTTGGACGACTACCGCCGCGACCGTGCAGCCGGCGACAGGGAACATCGCCGCGCTACCGACATCGCCACAGGTGCGATCAGCCCGCAGAAGCTCTATGGCACGCCGGTCGGGCTGATGTTCTTTGAAGGTGCACCCCGTCTGCGACGCAGCGGCGTGACGATCCCACTGTTGCAGCAGGGCGATCCCGACAGGATCGTTGTCGAAGCCTACCCCGGGCTGCTCGCCCGCCAACTCATCGGACGACAACCCTACAAGCAGGACACCAGGTCGAAGCAGACAGTCGCGCAACGGCAAACGCGTTCGTCATTGATCGAACGATTGACAGCGGGCTGCCGCGAAGGCGCCTATGGTCTGTTCGTCGACATCGACAAGGGTTCCCGAATACGCATGATCGACGATCCTTCGGGCGACCTGTTGGATGCCTTGCTGTGCGCGACGCAGGCTGCTCGCGCATGGCGACTCCGCGAACAGAACTACGGCGCGGACGATCGTACCGACCCACTGGAGGGATGGATCGCGGCGCCGCTCACCCTGTCTCGTTAGCGGAGTCACTCCTGAGACGGCCACGCAACAGGTCGCGCCGGGAAATGCCCTTCTCCTCGACCCGCACGCCGATACCCTGCAGGCCACGTACCCGTGGCGCCTCCACTGCGTCGCCCTGCCCAAATGCAATCGACTCGAGTTCGTCGACGTCGATGTCCGGGGTTTCTTCCCCACGCATGACGCGACCGAGCAGTTCTTCGTCGATCGGGTCACGCTGATCGGCCTGGGCGGGATCCATCGCCGTCCGCAGCCAGGACTCGGCCGCAGCCAGCGCGTGATTCTGGCTACTGAATTCCCGCATCGGGGAATATAGAGAGTGGGTCAGGTAGCGGCCAATCCCTTCGATTTCGTTGACCATGAACTTGTAGGTGCCAGCCGGAAAACGCTGCGGGATCTTGTGTCCCAGTTCGTCGCTGCTCCAGTCATCGTTCTCGCCAGGCATCATGACGACGTTCATCAGCCACGGGGTGATCAGGATGCCAATCATCCGGCCTTCGAAGACCCGGAAGCCCAGCGTCTCCACCTGCAGGCGATCGTTCAACAGCGGCAGCCCGGCCATTTGCTCGCGGTGGACGCGATCGAAGACCTCGACGAACAGTTCAGCGGCCGCCTGCGGATCCAGACTCATGAAACCTCCGGTGCAATGCCCAAGCCGGGAAAATGGTGCTCGACATCGATGGATTCGGCACCGTTCATCAAAGCATGCATGCCTTCGAGCGCCCTGGTGATGTTCGCTGCGTCGGCTTCCGATACGACCTCACGCGCCCAGCCGAGATGGCTCAGTACCCAGGTTCCCACGGGCTGCTCGCCTATCAGCAGCATGCTGATGTGCTCATCGCCGTTGGGACCACGGCACAGCGCAACACCCTCGCCCGCCTCGACCACCTGGACGGGTACGCCTAGGCACATACGCCCTGTTCCAGTTCGGCCTGGCGTTCCCAGTGACCCACACGGGTCGCCGCCCGCGGTGTCAGTTGCACACCGAGTGCCTGTAACTCGTCGGCGAGCATCGCCACCAGGCTCGCGAGACCACCCTTGGCCTCGTCGGTCAGGCCCAGCTTGTTCTCCAGCGAGTGCGGCACCATGCCAATGATGGCGATATGCTCCGGCGCCTCGCCTTTCAGCTGCAGCAGCGCCAACAGGTCGGACAAACCCAGTTGGTGATTCGACAGCTTGGTCTGGAAGAAGGCGTTGATCTCCTCGTTCGCGATACGAACGACGGAACCGGGCGGCAGCGACGCATTGACGGCATCCGCCACGACCAGGCAGTCGCAACCGCGCATCGGCTCGAACAATTCCATGCCGGTGGTGCCACCGTCAACCAGGGTCACGTGGTCGGGCATGTCGAAGCGGCTGTCGAGTTCCTCGACTGCGCGCACGCCGACACCCTCGTCCTGCATCAGGACGTTACCCATACCGATGACGAGTATCTTCTTTGGTTCGGTCAATGTCTCGTGACTCCTCGCCAACGGCGTCAATCAAACCACGGTCTGAAAACGCGATGCCACCCAGCGCATGAACAACCGCAACGCGGCCTCATCGCTTGCCGACGGCTTTTCGCTTGCGGTCGATTGCTGCATGGTCATCTCCACGACTGATGATTCCCGTAAAACTACGCTACAGTGCCTTGACCCGCACGATCTCCGACTGCTCGTTGTCGAACATGTGGATCGCACAGGCAATGCACGGGTCGAACGAATGCACGGTGCGTAAGACTTCGAGCGGCTTTTCCGGGTCGGCCACCGGGTTGTCCAGCAGCGACGATTCGTACGGCCCGATCTGGTCGTCGGCATCGCGCGGGCCGGCATTCCACGTGCTCGGCACGACCGCCTGGTAGTTCTTGATCTTGGCGTCCTCGATGACGATCCAGTGCGACAGCGTGCCCCGCGGCGCCTGGTGGAACCCGACACCACGGATCTCTCCCTTCGGGAACTGGGGCGCGTTGAAGGTATCGGTGTCACCGGTACCGACATTGTCGACCAGCTTCTGCCACTGGTCCTTCAGCGTGTCGATCATGACCGCGCAACGCACGGCGCGGGCCGCATGCCGGCCGATCGTCGACTCCATGGCCGACAGCGGGATATCCGGCTGCTGCGATACGGCCTTGATGGTGTTGACCGCCTGATCGAGATACTTCTTGTAGCGTTCGTTGCCACTGGCGACGCCGACCAGCACGTCGGCCAACGGTCCGACCTCGGCACGCTTGCCGTAGAACGTCGGCGACTTGACCCAGGAGTACTTGCCATCGTCCTGGAAGTCCGTGTACTGGGGCTCGGTCTCGCCCTCGTACGGATGCAGCGCCGCCTCGCCCTCGTACCAGGCATGCTTCGAACTCTCGGCCACGCCATCGCGGAAGTAGGCGTCGTTGAACGTCGTAATCGGTTTCAGCGAACCGAGATCGCCGTTGGCAATGTAGCCACCGGGCAGGTCGAACACCGTGCCCTTGGTATCCTGAGGACAATCCGGCACGGTCAGGTAGTTGTTGACGCCGCCGCCGATTCCGGCCCAATCGAGGTAGAAGGCACCGATCGCCGGCACGTCGACAAGGTAGGTCGACTTGATGAAATGCTCGAGCTTGTCGATGAACGTCTTGATCAGCATCAGGCGCTCGATGTTCAGCACCGACGGCGCATCGTGGCTTATCGAGTTGCTGATACCGCCAACGGCCACGTTCTGAATGTGCGGGCTCTTGCCGCCGAGGATCGCGACGATCTTGTTCGCGTTGTTCTGGATGTCCAGCGCCTGCGTGTAGTGCGCGACGGCCAATAGGTTGACCTCGGGCGGCAGCTTCATTGCCGGGTGACCCCAGTAACCGCTGGCGAACGGGCCGAGCTGGCCGCTGCCGACGAAGGTCTTCAGGCGTTCCTGCACCGCCTTCATCTCGTGTGGACCGTTCAGCGGCCAGTCCGACAGCGATTCGGCCAGCTTGGCCGTCGCCACCGGGTCCGCATCCAGCGCCGACACCACGTCGACCCAGTCGACGGCGGACAGGTGGTAGAAATGGACGATGTGGTCCTGGATCGCGTGTGCGGTCTGGATGATATTGCGCACCAGTTGGGCATTGACCGGAATTTCGAGTTGCAGCGCGTTCTCGACCGCGCGAACCGATGTGATCGCGTGCACCGTCGTGCAAACGCCACAGAAACGCTGGGTATAGGTCCAGGCCTCGCGCGGATCGCGGCCAATCAGGATTTTCTCGATGCCGCGCCACATCTGGCCGGACGACCAGGCCTTGCTGATCTTGCCATCGTCGACCTCGACGTCGATGCGCAGGTGACCCTCGATTCGGGTAATCGGGTCAACGGTAATACGTGTCGTCACAAGGTATCTCCTCTCAACTGGTAGGCGCTTCAGGCCGCCGATTTGGCGTCAGCCGCGGGCTGGTGGTCGCGCGGCAGGACCGGGAAGGTCTTGACGACGAACAGGAAGACCATGATCTCGATGGCCACGAGCCCGAGAGTCACCATGATCTCGGGAAACGACGGGAAGTAGCTGTAACCCTGCCCCGGATCCATCGTGATCAGGAAGGCATTGAAGCGGTACAGTGAGCCCGCCAGCAGCATGCTGACCGCGGCCCACAACAGGCTGCGACCGTTCTCGCGCCCCTTCGGCGACAGCAGAACGACCAGCGGGTAGACGAACAGCGCTGTTTCGATGACGAACATCAGGCTGCCGAGATCTCCGGCGAAGGCCAACGACAACTTGCCGCGGTAGATGATCTCGCCGAAACGGATCAACAGGTATACCGAGATCAGGCCGACGATGATCTTGCCCAGGCCGCTGAGCAGGTGCGTCTCGGGTGTCCGGCGGAAACCGATGCTCGACAGCGAGGCCTCCCAGACGACGATTGCGAAACCCATCGTAAAGGCCGTCAACACGGCCAGCAGGGGCTGCAGGTGCAACGTCTGCCACAGGGGATGCACCTTCCATCCCATCGCGATCAGCATCGTGCCCAGCGATGACTGGTGCATCGTCGGCAGCAGCACGCCGAGCGCGATGACGAGGAACAGGACCTTGTTCAATCTCGCCTGCAGCGCCTCGGCCTTGAACTTCTCCATCACCGTCGGCGAAAACTCGATCATCAGCACGATGATGTAGGCGCTGACGCACAGACCGACTTCGAGCATGACCGAGTTGAAGTTCATCTGCCAGGGCAGGAACAGGTTG
The DNA here is from genome assembly GCA_020445315.1 of Gammaproteobacteria bacterium. Lineage (GTDB taxonomy): Bacteria > Pseudomonadota > Gammaproteobacteria > Chromatiales > Chromatiaceae > Thiosocius. The sequence continues at coordinate 3,734 of JAGRGW010000072.1, read as the reverse complement.
TAGAACTGCCACCAGCGTCCCATGTCGATGATCGCGCCGAGGCCGCCCAGACCGTATCCCAGCAGGCTCGCCAGCAGCGCGGCCCGCATCAGCGGGTGGTACTTGCCCTTGTTGAAAATGTACACGGTGACAGCCAGCGCATAGCCACCGCAGGCCAGTGCCGTACCGACGACGATGTCGTACACGACCCAGATACCCCAGGGAAAACCACCGTTGAGGTTGGTCACGGCACCCATGCCGTTGACAAAACGGACGCCCAGGTAATACAGGCCCACCAGGGCCACGAGTCCCAACAACACGAATGGGACCGTGACGACGCGGCGCTGTAACGGTTCGTAATGCTCGCTCATTGCTCGCCTCCCTCGTCGTCGCCGTCGGTATTACGCTTGACCAGCCAGGTCAGGCCGCCGAGCACGACGGCCGGCAGCGCCATGTAGCTGTACAGCGTGTGTTGCACGCTTTCGGAGATCGACACGAAGGAACGCTCACCGAGCGGCGGCATACCGAGCTTGTCGAACGGGATCGACGAGATATGCATGACATTGGTGCCACCGGCCTCTTTCTCGCCCCATATGTGCTGCCTGTACTCGGGGACCGCCTTCTCGTGGTAGCTCGACGGGTCACGCACATCGCCGCGCGGGTAGTTGTAGACCTCGCCCGGTTTCAGCGCCATGCGTTTCTTTGCCTCATCGAGCAGCGCCTCGCGCGAGCCGAACAGTGTGGCACCGGTCGGACAGGCCTCCGCGCAACCGGTCATCATCCCGTTGTTGATGCGCTCGAGGCCCTTCTGGTTGCACATCTCGCACTTGTGCAGCGCACCGAACGGGTTGTCGTAATCGAACTGCGGCACGTTGTAGGGGCAGCCCGTCATGCAGGTCCGGCAGCCGATACAGGCATCGACATCGTAGGTGACGATACCGGTCACGGGATCCTTGACCAGCGCGGTGACTGGGCACACCGACACGCAGCCGGGATCGACGCAGTGCATGCAACTGCGCTTTTCGAACGCGAAGCCGTCGACCTCGCTGTCCTTGGTCAACTGGTTGCCGTCGGTATAGACCTTGATGACATTGAACGTCTCGGGTGCAAGATCGCGCGCCGAGTCCCATTGGAGGTCCTCGCCGACGATCGTCGGCTTGTTGCCATTGACCGTCTTGCAGGCCGTCACACAGGCCTTGCACCCGACACACAGTGTCGAGTCGAACAACATGCCAATGGCCTGCGGCGCAGGCTCGAGGTTGGGCCGCGCCTCGGCCACACCCGCCGTCGCCGCCATCGCGGCGCTGCCGAGCGAAGTCTTGAGAAAATCACGTCGGTTCATCGGTGCTCCCCGCTCATTCCTGCTCGCTTTCTTTCTTGCCCAGCTTGCTGCCGGCCACGGCACTGGCGCCGAGGGCCGCACCGACCGCCGCTCCGGCCAGCGCTGCCGTGGTGACGGTCGCGCTGCTGGCATCCTCACGCGAGTCGATCGTCGGGAACGCGTTGGGCGGGGTGTGGGTCTTGACGTCCGACAGGCTGAACAGCGCCTTGTTGAAACCGGTCCCCTCCTCGGAGCAACCGAAACACGGGTGACCGACACCGATCGGCCAGACTCCGCCACCAACGTTGTTGAACTCGAGACTCGGACAGTTGTTATAGGTCTCCGGTCCCTTGCAGCCGAGCTTGTACAGGCACCAACCCTTCTGGTGCCCCTCGTCGCCGAACTCGGTGGCGAACCGGCCGGCGTCGAAATGCGGCCGTCGATAGCAGTTCTCGTGGATCAGCCGGCCGTAGGCCCACTTCGGGCGGCCCTTGCCGTCGATCGGCGGCAGCTTGCCGTAGGTCACGAAGAACAGCACCGTGCCGATGAAGTTCGCCGGGTTCGGTGGGCAGCCGGGGATCGTGACAACCGTCTTGTCCTTGAGGAACTGCGGCGCGCCGACTGCACCGGTCGGGTTCGGCGATGCCGCCTGCACGCCACCCCAACTCGCGCAGGACCCGTAGGCGACGATCGCGGCAGCGTTCTCGGCCGCCTCGCGCGTCGCATCAACCATGGTCTGGCCGCCAATCTTGCAGAAGATGCCGTCCTGCGCCAGTGGGATCGCGCCTTCGACGACGAGCAGGTACTTGCCCTTGTTCTCCTGCATCGCGTGGCGCTTCAGTTCCTCGACATGATGACCGGCACCGGCGTCGAGCGTCTGGTGGTAGTCGAGCGAGATCAGATCGAGGATCAGGTGCTCCAGGCTGGGCTGTTCCGAGCGCAGCAGGGCCTCGGTCGGACCGGTGCATTCCTGGCCGTGCAGCCAGATCACGGGAGGGCGTTTCTTTTTGTCGGCAACGGCCTCGGCCATGGCGTACGCGGCCTCGGTACCCAGGCCCAGCGACGCCGCCACGCCGGTGCAGAATTTGAGGAAAGTCCGCCGCGAAACGTTGAGGCGTTTCTCCAGCGCAGAAAAATCGAATTCGGTGTCGGCCATGCAGGAATCTCCGCTATTTCGCATACTTCAGCGGAATCGCCGCCCGCTGAAGTTGGAACCATAGTTGTTATGTCCCTGCTTTTGGCGGGCTAATCTGGGTTAAATCTGATCTATCTCAAATGCCCGGCAGTTTATCGATCCAGGGCCGATCCGGCGATTATGAAATTCTTGAGGCGCGTCAATAATAATGTCAGAAAACAGACAATAAGCGAGGTCTCGCTTCACCGCCCCGGGAGACAAAAAAAAGCGGCGCTTGCGCGCCGCTGCCAACACTTCCAGTCTACGTTTTCCTACCCGGAATACTCCGGTTCACGACACAGGCCCGTCACACGTGATCGGCAGCCTTCGTCAATGCCCGTCATCGACGTCGCGGCTGTCCTTGAACATCCGCCAACCGCTGATCATCGTGCTGATCAGGGACTGCCGCGACATGATGTCCTCGCGAACCGCGACGTAGATATGCACGATGATGAAACAGACGATCGCCCACATCACCAGGTGATGCCAGGTGTGCACGTCCTGGCTCTGACCCATCAGGGGAATCACCCAGGCGCTGAACCACTCGTACTGCCAACTGCCCATGCCGGTCCCCTCGCCGTAAAGCGCGAAGCCGGTGACGATCATGAAGATCAGCAACCACAGGAACAGGAAGTGCATGACCAGCACCGCCAGCGGGTTATGGCCCTCGTACTTGCGCGGCTCCTTGGCGGCAAAGGCGTACCACTTGATCTCGTGCCAGACACCATCCCAGAAGCCCTTGTTGAACAGCGAGGGCAGGAAAAGCTGCCGCGCATGGTGATTGCCCATGAACGCCCAGTAGATCCGGAACAGGAAGGCGACCGCCAGGATGTACCCGGCGGCGAAATGCGCAAACCGGATGTAGCCCATCAGGAAGTTGTCGCTCGCCTCGCCGGGTACGGTGGGCAACGGGCTGGCAATGAAGTAGCCGGTGATCGCCAGCACGATGATCGAGAACGCGTTGACCCAGTGCCACAGGCGCAGCGGTGCCTCGTAGACGTAGACCGCCGGTTCGGCGTGCGGTTTGGTTGCCATCGTGGTCATCGCGCTTACTCCTTGTCGCGCCGGTCGCCGGCAAAGAGTCCGCGCAGGTACCAGGCCGCCAGGCCGACCGATGCCAGCAGCAACAGGTGCTCGGCGCCGAAGAACGGGTGCAACACGTCGTGGGCATGATCGGCGCCATGGCCCGGATGCGCCATGGCGAGTTGGCCGAGTCCGGCAAGCAGGCTGGCGGTTGCAACGGTGAACAGTTTCATGTGC
>JAGRGW010000449.1 GCA_020445315.1 Gammaproteobacteria bacterium | reverse complement strand
CCTCGCCCTCGCGGTCCGGGTCGGTTGCGAGATAGAGCGCATCGGCGTTCTTGAGCTTGGCCGTGATTGCCTTGACATGCTTGTCATTGCGATCGATGACCTGGTACTTCATCGCGAAACCCTGGCTGGGGTCGACCGCGCCCTCTTTCGGCACCAGGTCACGCACATGACCGTAGGAGGCGAGGACATCGAAGCCCTTGCCGAGGTATTTCTTGATCGTTTTCGCCTTGGCCGGCGACTCCACGATTACCAGGTTCATTTCCCGACAACTCTGCAAAAAAAACCGCGCTGCAAGGCACGGCAGGTATGACGCGGGACCACCGTATGCCTGACTGGCATGCCGAGGGTCGGGTCCGCAGCGCTTTTTATATGGTTATCGTTTTCTGCCGACAGGTGTCAAGCGCGGTTTACCGCTCGCCCAGTCTGGCTTGCCGTACGGGCGACGTGTCGGTCGGCGCTCAGTGCAGGTAGACGGGCTCGCCGTTGTAGACCAGCTCTTCCATCAGCGCAAAGGCGTTTTCCTGTCCCGGCTGGTTCAGCAGTACCAGCAAAACGATCCACTTGACGTCGTCGGCGGTCAACTCGTCGGTCTCGATCGCCATGGCCCGCTCGATGACCAGTTCGCGGCTCATCGGGTCGAGGATGCCGGTCTGCTCCAGGTACAGCAGCATACCCTGGATCTCGAGGTCGATACGCTGGCGCTCGCGCTCGCTGTAGATGCGCATCGAGCGGTTGGGCTGCGCATCGGCGTAGGTCAGCGTGCCCTGCCGCCAAGCCAGCTCGTCCAGCCAGTTGAAGGCCTTCTTGATCTCTCCGTGGGGGAAACCCGCCTGCACCAGTTCCTCTTCGAGCACGATCTGATCGGTCGGTACGGACTCTTCCGCATCCATGTAGTTTTCATAGATGTAGATCAGGACGTCGATGACGTTTTCGTTCACGGCAATGTTCCTGGCGGAGAAACGGGGACCATCGAGAATCGCGGACTGCGTCCCGGTTGCTGGCCGGTTACGGCGGGATATGGGTTCACTCGCGGCACTTTCCCAGTCTCGTGAACTGTCCACCTGAGCCGGATGATACATGACCTTCCAGTTCGAGCAAGAGCAGGATGGACGATACCTCGGCAGCCGGGAAGCCGGTTCTCGAAACCAGATCGTCGGTCGTTACAGGGTCGTATCCCATGGCGTCGATGATGGTTTTATGGGCCTCGTCGAGCACATCGTCCGGTTCGCCGGCGTTGCCGGTTCGGTCGGGCGATGCGGGCAAAGTCAAGCGGCCGGCCAGCAGCGGGCCGAGTTCCTCGAGCACATCGTCGCCGGTCTCGACCAGCTTGGCCCCCTGTCGGATCAGCGCGTGGCAGCCGCGTGCCAGCGGGTTGTGGATCGAGCCCGGGATCGCGAACACTTCGCGCCCGCTCTCGGCGGCCAGGCGGGCCGTGATCAGCGAGCCGCTCTTCGGCGCGGCCTCGACGACCAGGGTGCCCAGCGCCAGCCCGGCAAGAATCCGGTTCCTGCGCGGGAAGTTGCCCGGCAGCGGCCGGGTGCCGGTCGGGAACTCCGAAACCAGCAGCCCGGTTTCACCGATCCGATGAGCCAGCGCCCGGTTGCGCGCCGGGTAAACGGTGTCCAGTCCTGTTCCGGTGACGGCCAGGGTCAGGCCATCCACCCGCAGCGCGCCTTCGTGCGCCGCGGCGTCGATGCCCGTGGCCAGGCCGCTGCCGATGACCAGCCCTGCCGCGGCCAGGTGAGCGGCGAAATCCATCGCGGTCCGGCGTCCGCCGGCGGTGGGGTCGCGCGAGCCGACGATGGCGATCTGGGGCAGGTCGAGCAGGTCCGGATCGCCGCGCAGGAACAGTACGCTCGGTGGGTTCGGCAGTTCGCGCAGGCGCTTGGGGTAGTCCGGGTCGGTGATCCGGACCATGAAGCAGGCGTCCTGCGCCAGCCACTGCATGTCGGCATCGACACCTGCCTGGTCGGGGTCGCGCAGGTAGTCGCGCAGTTCGGTCGGTGTCCCCGACGGTGGGTTACGGACGACCTCGGTCGCGCTTCGACCGTCGCGGAACAGCGGGTTGATGGTCTGGCAGCCGACCCCCGGTGCACGCAGCAACGTACACCAGGCGGCGTTTTCGTCGTTGGGGGTCGATTCCATTCAACCTCCTTAATTAATTGTGGGCCTGTTCGAGGAAAACAGAAAACCGCGTTACCTGTGCCGTGCGCCTAACAAGGCCGGCGTGGCCTTGTTCGGCCTTTCCTCAGGGATTCAGCACCCTGTCGCCCAAGTGCATCGGGCGCGTGGCGTGCATGATCAGGCCAAAGCTTACCCGGTCGAAGGTGCGGAACACCATCATCAGGCCGGCTTCCTCGTCCGGCAGCCGCACCGTGGCGCTGTAGCGGCGGCTGACAACGTCGCGGATCTCCTCGCCGCGCTGGTCGACCCGCAACACGATACCGGGCGCGAGACCGTCGGCCGCGCCGCGGTCGATGACAACGATGTTGTACTGGCCGATCTGGCTGACGCCGTCGAGGATCGAGATGATGCTGCCGCTGACGTCGTTCTCCGGCGCGCGCGGCATGAAGTTGGCGGTCGCCTTTTCCTCGCTGGCCGGGATCACGCGGTCGCCGATGATCGATTCGAGCTGCGTCGAATTGATGAATACCGTCGCCGGGTCGCCGGTGCGCTGCAGTTCGGAGGTGCCGATGTACCGGGCCTCGTAGCCGAGCACTTCGCCGGTCTCGTTGTCCCGGTACGGGCCGCCCGGGCGCACGATCTCGTATTTGAGCGTCGACGTGTCGTCGATACGACGCACGTAGGCCTTCTGCCCGGCGCCGCCAAGGATGTGTTCATCAGCGAAATCGACGATGTACGGGGCGCCGTCGATCTGCTCCTGGCTGAGCACGTACGGCCGGGTCAGGAACGGGCCGATAGCGTCGATCGGAATCGTCGGAATGGCCCCGTCCCAGGGCGTCGATCGCACCGTCGGCGACAGTTTCAGCGGGCCACGGCGCAGACGCAGCTGCGGCTTGCCGTTGATGTAAACCAGTTCGAGTACGTCGCCGGGATAGATCAGGTGCGGGTTGGCGATCTGCTGGTTGACGTGCCAGATCTCCGGCCAGCGCCAAGGGCTGCGCAGAAAGCGCGCCGAGATGTCCCAAAGCGTATCGCCCCTGACGACCGTGTAGGAATCCGGGTGCTGCGCGCGCAGCAGGTCTTCCGCCAGGGCCAGCGGCGCGATCAGGGCGCTCAACAGCAGCAGAACGAGGCTTTTGCAGACTTTATACATGAGATTCCCTTGGCGTAATGACGGCTTCCCATCGGTCATAGATTACTGGATGCGGTATTATTTGCGGCTTGGGCCAGTCGAGACTTTAGTTCGATCGGTTTGACGGCGGCATAGGCTTGCTGAAATTCTAGCGCATTCAGCCGACTAGCGCTGATACTTGAGCAGAAGCAATAAAGCGAGAGCAACGACATGGCGATCCTCGACATTCTACACTTCCCGGATTCGCGCCTGCGCAACATAGCCAAGCCGGTCGCCGCGGTCGACGACAGGGTGCGCCAACTGATCGATGACATGTTCGAGACCATGTA
>JAGRGW010000448.1 GCA_020445315.1 Gammaproteobacteria bacterium | reverse complement strand
GCAGCAGGTTGTTCAGCGCCGAGCGAACGTCGCCGAGGTTGTCGAAAAAGTTGGTGACCCCGCGGTTGGCCGGCGCCGGCATGATGAAGTTGTACCCGGTGGCCAACGGGGTAAACAGCATCTCGTCCATCATCTGGTTGAAGCTGTACGCGGCCCGGTTGTACTCCTCCAGCGGATCGCGCGGGTCAGCATAGGGATCGGTCGCGCAACCGCTGGCAACGATCATCGATGCCGCTACCAGTGCAACTGCCGCTTTTCGCCAACTCGCCGCCAATAACATGCTTTCAGTTGTCCCTTGTTCCGACGATTCTTCTTGACCAGAATTTCGTTCTGGCTGGATAAACCCGCGCATTATAGACCTTACGCGTGATACCGGGCAGGGACGGCCTCACGGCGAACCGACGGGCTCGACGCCGAAACCCTCGCGCCGAAGCGCCGCGACCAGCCCGCTGTCGCCCGGCAGGTGCAGCCCACCGACCGCCACCAGCACCCGCCCCTGGCGGAACAGGTCGAGCGATCGTGCCAGCATGCGCACGTTGCGATCCCCGATCAGCGCCTTCTCGAACCAGGCCACGAGATCTGGCGGCATACCCGAGTAATGTTCATGCGCCAGACGCTCGATTCGGTCGAGGTCGCCGTCGAGAAACGCACGGGTCAATTCCTCAAGTTGTTGCGGCAGTTCGTCGGCATTCTTGATCATCTCCTCCAACATCAGCGCCTGCCGTGCCAACGGCAGTTCGTCGAACAAGCCGATCTGTTCGGCCGCAGTCTCGAGCCCGACCAGTTCACGCTGGCGCGCCAGACCGGCCAGGTAGATCTCGGTATCAAGTGAACGCCCGCCGGCCGCCTCCGGCATCGAGAGCATGATCGCGACCGCCCAGGGCTTGAGCCGGTCCAGCATCGGCGCCGCCAGGCCGCGTTGCTGCGCCACCGTCCGCAGTGCGTCGAAGCTGTCTTCGCCGATGATGTTGCGCAGGCTCTGGTCGGCCGGCAGCATCGTCGCGGCACCGACCGCGACCATGGTCAGCGCATCGGGAATCAACTCGATCGCAACGACGTCGACGTGCTCGATCAGCGGGTTAATACGCGCCATCAGCCCCATGACGCGCGGATCGTCGATGTGCATGGTGCCGACGAGGTAGCTGGAAGGCACGCCACCACCACTGACCCGGAACACCATGCCTTCGGCCGCCGAGGCCGGCACGACCACGCAGAACAGCCATGTCACCAGCATCCAGGCGCGTGTTCGCATCGCCTTCACCTGCCTCTTCCGTTATGCTCGCGTGGGTGCAGCAAACCACCTACAACCAGGCGATCAGCCAACGCTTTCGCGGCTACCTCCCCGTCGTTGTCGACATCGAGACCGCGGGCTTCAATGCCCAGACCGATGCCCTGCTGGAGATCGCCG
>JAGRGW010000447.1 GCA_020445315.1 Gammaproteobacteria bacterium | reverse complement strand
ATGCTCGACTTCTACGCCGACTGGTGCACCTACTGCAAACAAATGGAGCGGGAGACCTTCTCCGACCCGACCGTCAGCAACCTGATGTCGGGCATGGTCCTGCTGCAGGCGGACGTGACCCGCCAGGACGAGGCCGACAAGGCACTGCAGCAGCACATCGGCATTCCGGCCCCGCCGGCAATGATCTTCTGGTCGGCCGACGGCAACGAACTCAAGCACCTGCGCCTGCTCGGCTTCAAGGGCCCGGCGGCCTTCGCAGCACACCTCCAGGAGGCGCTCTAGCGTGAGAATCAGCAGTTACTTCCTGATCGCCGTCGGCGGCGCCGTCATCGGCGCGGCCAGTGGGTTCGCCTGGCGGGCCTACGACTCGGCCGGACAACCGGCGATCCCGACACCGATAGAGGCGGTACAGCAGGTCGACACCCTGCCAGCCTTCAGCTACCCGGATCTCGACGGCCGCCCGCGCTTCCATGACGAGTTCGGCGGCAAGGTCATGGTGCTGAACTTCTGGGCCAGTTGGTGCCCGCCGTGCCGCAAGGAAACACCCACTTTCGTTGCCCTGCAGGAGGCCTACGCCGCCGATGTCCAGTTCGTCGGCATCGCCATCGACGACCCGGAACCGGTCCGGGAGTTCGCCGATACCTACGGCGTCAACTATCCGGTCCTGCTCGGCAGCGTCGAGGCGGTCACGCTGTCGCGCAAGCTCGGCAACCGGCACGAGGGACTGCCCTTCACGGTCGTCGTGGCCGCTAATGGACGTGTTGAACTACGCCATGCCGGCGGCCTCGAACGCGAACAGCTGGAACCGGTACTGAAGAGGCTGACCGAACGCGGCTGAACCTCGGCCGAACGCCCCGAACGCTGGACAAAACCCGCAAGCTGAACGACAATTACGCGCAGATTGTCGCCATTTCGGCACAAATCCCTGCAAATGCAGGCAACTCCGTTGCAGACGATGTCAAGGTGAGAGATCCAAGATGGCGCGCATCCTTGTCCTGAACGGCCCCAACCTGAACCTGCTGGGGACGCGCGAGCCGGGACAGTATGGCACCGACACGCTGCAGACGATCGAACAGCGCCTGCGGCAGTTGGCCGATGGTCACGCCATCGATTTCTTCCAGAGCAACGCCGAACACGCGCTGGTCGACCGCATTCACCAGGCCGCCGGTGACGGGATCGATTTTATCCTGATCAACCCGGCCGCACTGACCCACACCAGCGTCGCGTTGCGCGATGCGCTGCTGGGGGTCGCCATTCCGTTCATCGAGGTTCACCTGTCGAACGTGTTTGCCCGTGAGTCATTCCGGCATCACTCGTACCTGTCAGACGTGGCCGCAGGCGTGATCAGCGGCCTCGGCGCACAGGGTTACGAGCTCGCGCTCGCCGCCGCGATCAGGCGGCTCGAAGCATGAACGGCTAAAGCAAAACTGATTTGAGGAAAACTCCCTGATGGACATCCGCAAGGTCAAGAAACTCATCGAACTGCTGGAGGAATCCGACGTCGCCGAGATCGAGATTCACGAGGGCGAGGAATCGGTGCGCATCAGCCGCGCGAGCAGCGCCGCGGCCCCGGCCGTGTATGCCGCGCCCGCCCCTTACCCGGCCGCACCGGCCGCGACAGCGCCTGCAGCGGCGCCGGCCGAGACAGCCAAGGAGCCGGAGGAGCCGTCCGGCCACCTGATCCGGTCGCCGATGGTCGGGACCTTCTACCGCGCGCCGTCACCGGGCGCCAAAGTGTTCGTAGAAGAAGGCCAGGCTGTCGCCAAGGGCGACACCTTGTGCATCATCGAGGCGATGAAGATTCTCAACCAGATCGAGACCGACATGTCGGGCAAGGTAATCGACATCCTGGTCGAGAACGGTCAGCCGGTCGAGTACAACCAGCCGCTGTTCGTCATCGGTTAAAGCCATGCTGGAAAAAATCGTCATCGCCAATCGCGGCGAGATCGCCCTGCGGATCCTGCGCGCCTGCCACGAACTCGGCATTCGCACGGTCGCCATCCATTCAGAAGCGGACCGCGACCTCAAGCACGTGCGTCTGGCCGACGAGTCGGTCTGCATCGGCCCGGCAGCGTCGGCAGCCAGCTACCTGAACGTGCCCGCCATCATCAGTGCCGCCGAGGT
>JAGRGW010000446.1 GCA_020445315.1 Gammaproteobacteria bacterium | reverse complement strand
TCGGTGATGCCTTCGAGGCTGTCGAGGTAAACGGCATCGCAGTCGCTGTTCAGGCGCGGCCCCAGCGCCCGGATCTCGGCCGTGGTCCTGACGAGGAAGAAACCACCCACGGTGGCCAGGTAATCCGACTGCTCGCTGTCGACCTGGCGCTGCAGCGCCGTGCCCGAGGGACTGTCCTTGACGAGGAAACAGACGCTGGCCAGGTCTGGCTGCAATTGTTTCGTGAACGCGATCGACTCGCGGATATGACCGCGCTCGAGACTGCCGGAGACGTGCGCCGAGGGAAAGCCGTACTTTTCGGCCTCGGCATTGACACCACAGAACATCACCGGCGTGTCGACCTTGCCATACAGGTACGGCAGCACGAACATCCACTGCGCATTGTCGTCGGCGGTGATGACACCGTCGGGTTCGAGCAGCCGAAAGAGCGCGTACGCCTCGCTGGCGCGTGCCTCGCCACTGTCGAACCGCACCTTCGTGTCCATGTAGAAATAGGTGATGTCGCTGTTGTCGCCGAGCACGCTGTCGATGCCCTCGCGGATCTCGCGGCACCACGGGTTGTCCTCCTCGTAGCTCATGACGACCAGGACCTTGAATGGCGATGCAACGGCCGGAGCGGCGAAAAACGCCAACAGTAACAGGACGGGCCAGGGGCCCGCGAAGCGCAGTCGGATGTCCATGTGGTGTTTGTCCCAAATTGCTGTCGAGGCGCATCCCTGACGCAAGATCGGGCGTCCGTGCCAGGCCGGTGGTTCTATTCTGGTTGTCCGGCGCTGTCGGTGAGACTTTAGGGCATCCCGATCAATTCGTCATTCCCGCCCGGGACCGACGGGACCAATGGGCCATGCGGATATTTCTGTAACACCTAGAATTATCCGCATCACCCAACTAGAGCTCCGCCCACATCCGCAACAGGTTCACGTAGGAACGGTCGATGTTCTTGGTCACGTCGCTCTCGGGGTCGGTCTTCAGCAGGTGCTGGCGCGACTGGTCGAGCTCGTACAGCAACTCGCGCCGGGCCGCATCGCGCACGAAACTCTGGATCCATGTCAGCGCCACGAGACGCTCGCCGCGCGTGACCTCGGCGACCCGGTGCACGCTGGCCGACGGGTAGACCACGGCATGGCCAGCCGGCAGCTTCACCCGCTGCTCGCCGAACGGGGTGCGAATGACCAGTTCCCCGCCCTCGTAGGCGCCGGGCTCGTTCAGAAATATCGTCATCGACACGTCGGTGCGGAACCGGGGGCCCTGGCCCATGATCGGGTCGTCGACATGGTCGCCGTAACGCATGCCCGGCTGGTATCGGGCAAAAATGAAGTCGGCGACCTTGGCCGGCAACACGGCGCTGCGAAACACCTCGCTGTGACCCACGCTGGCCATGACGATGCGGTAAAGGCGCTGCAGCACCTCCGGCTCCTGGGCCAGTTCCTCGTTGTGCTTTACCTGGCTGGCGACGCGCCCGGCGGTCAGTCGGCCATCGACGAACCGTGCCGGTTGCAGCATTTCGCGCATCTTTTCCAGCTGGGCCTGGTTGAGCAGCTGCGGGATTTCGAGAAGCATGTGACCTGCACCAAAAGTAATTCCGCAACGGCCGGCCGGGAAATCCATACCGCGGAAATCGTAGAATCTATAATCAAACAGCCATACCCGGAACCATCCAATGATACTGAAGGTAGTCATCGACGACCAACTGCTCGAACTCAATGTGCCGGAGGCATTCATCGAGCAAGCGCAGGACTTCTTTGCGCGCATGGATGCGGACATGGACGCCGGGTGGCAGGTCGACCGCGAATGGGTGGAGCAGCCCGGCACGCTGTTGCGCGCGCAGATCGCGGCCAACAAGCTGCTGACCGCGCTCGACAACGAAGACCACAAGCTCGGCCGCCTGATGGCCGGCTACATCATCTCGCGCGTGCCCGACGTCGAAAGCGTGGAACTGAACCCGGCCGGCGAGACACGCGATCAGCGCATCGTGCGCAACGAGGTCGACGACGGCTCGGCGGAGGAAGCCGGCATGCCGTCGATCGCCCATCGTGGTATCCCGACCAGCCTGAGCAAGCTCGACGCCATGGCCCAGGCAGCCAAGGATGTCAGCCAGGTCTTCAAGATGGGCCGGCAATACCGCTTCTCGGTGTTCAACCACGAGACCGGGGGCTGGGAGGAATCGCCGGCGATCCCGGACAAGGCCCAGGCCGAGGCCATGCGTGAACACGCGTTCCGGTCGCGCTTCGAGGCGCTCTGCCGCTGACTCGCCCGAACCGACCCGTATGCCGGCGATCGACTCCGTGACCGCTCCCCTGGTGCTGCGCCATGCCGACGGCCGCGAGGAACTGGTTGCCGCCTGTTTCCCACACCCGCTCGGCCTGCTGTACCTCGACCTGTACTGGCACCAGTCCTCGCCCCAACAGGCGGCCCACCTGCTGCGGGGCACCTTGCGCGGCGATGGCCCGTGGCGGGTCGGCAATGCGCGGCTGCGCGTGCTCGGATGCCAGCACACCGACCCGCACCTGCAGGATGCCTTCACCGCGTGGCAACAGTACCTGCAGGAACATCCCGACAGCTATCCACCGCGGCAGCAAATCGCCGAACTCGCCCGACGCCTCGGCGCGACGCCCGGCGCCTGAGCGCCGCCCTGATTCGACCCAATCACGGCCCCGCAAACGCCGCCAGCAACCGGCATGTCCCGCCCGTTTGCCGCCGTGCCCGAGGATACGCTCACGACCAATCATGGCGGGATTCCCGGGCCAGGTCGCCAGCGCAACAATTCCTTCACCCGGGCTTCATCTTCCTGACTTGTCCCTGACATCTACTTGCCGGGTCATGCGCATCCTGAAAATCTCCGATGTGTACTTCCCGCGCGTCAACGGCGTCTCGACCTCGATCCGGACCTTCGCCCACGAGCTCCAGCGACAGGGCCACGAGGTCACGCTGATCGCCCCCGACTACCCGGCGCCGTTCGAAGACAGCTTCGGGATCGTGCGTATTCCGTCGCGCTACCTTGTCGTCGACCCCGAGGATCGCCTGATGCACCGGTCTGCGTTGCGCCGGCAACTTCACCAACTGCGCAGGCACGATTTCGACGTCATCCATATCCACACCCCGTTTGCCGCACACTACGCGGGCATCTGGCTCGGCAGGAAACTGCAGTTGCCGGTCGTCGAGACGTACCACACGTACTTCGAGGAGTACCTGGACAAGTACCTGCCGTGGTTGCCGCGCAAGGCCCTGCGCTATGTCGCGCGCCGCTTCTCGCGCAGCCAGTGCGCCCAGGTGGATGCGATGGTCGTGCCGACCCAGCCGATGCTCGACGTGCTGCGCGACTACGGCATCGACCAACAAGCCGCCGTGATCCCGACCGGCATCCCGGCGGGCGCGTTCAGCCATGGCGATGGCACGCGCTTCCGCCGGGCACACGGGATCGCCCCCGAACGCCAGGTCATGCTCTACGTCGGGCGCGTGGCGCACGAGAAAAACATCGACTTGCTGCTGCAGGTCGTCGACCGCGTGCGTCATTCCCACCCGCAGGCACTGCTGGTCATCGCCGGCGAGGGGCCGGCCGTGAAACACCTGAAGCGCGTCGCCAGGCACCTGCAACTGCAGCAACACACCCTTTTCGTCGGTTACCTGTCGCGCGATCGTGACCTGCCTGACTGCTACGCGAGCGGCGACGTGTTCACCTTCGCGTCCGGCACCGAGACCCAGGGCCTCGTGTTGCTGGAGGCGATGCAGGCGGGGACCCCGGTCGTCTCGACCGCCGTCATGGGCACGGCCGAGGTCATGGCGGACCGCCGTGGCGGCGTGGTGGCCGATGAAGACGTGGCCGACTTCGCGGCCAAGGTCTGCCGCCTGTTCGACGACGTACCGCTGCACCAGCGCCTGCGCCAGCAGGCCATCGAAAAGGCCGCGGCCTGGAGCGCGCCGGCCACGACCGAGCGCATGGTCGAACTCTATGCCTCGTGCATTGCCGGCCACCGGCACGGAAGCCGCCGCAGCGGCGGGTCAATCCACTAGTCCGGTATCGACCGCGTAGGTATCGACGAAAAAGTAGAGCGTCGTCGCGGCCCCGGCCACGATGACGAACAGCCGCACCCATGGCTGGGGCAGACGGCGGGATGTGTGCGCCGCGACATAACCACCCACCAGCGTTCCGAGCAGTACGAGCGTACCCTCGTACCAGGCCAGCACCCCGCTGGCGACGAACAGCACGATGGCCACCAGCGAGACGGCCGACGAGACCAACAGCTTCAGGCCGTTCATCGCGTGGATGTCGGTATGCCCCGCCAACGACAGGTAACTGAGGGTGATGATCCCGAGCCCGGCGTTGAAGAAACCGCCGTAGGTGGCGACCGCCAGCAACAGCAGCAGCAATGCCGACGCACCCGCCAGCGATGCGTGTCGGTGGCCGGCAGCCAGCCGTCGCAGCAGCGCGTTCAGACGGTTGCCGAACACGAACAGCAACATGGCGAACAGCAGCAGCCACGGGATGGCCTCGCGGAACACCGCATCGCTGGCCTGCAGCAGCAGCCAGGCGCCGGCGAGGCCACCGACGAAGCTGACGACGACCAAGTGCAACAACCCGGCCCGATGCGCGGCGAGGTCCTGGCGGAACGCGTAGGCCCCGCTCAGGTAGCCGAAGAAAGACGCGAAGGTATTGGTCGCGTTTGCGCTCACCGGCGGCACGCCGGCGAACAACAGCGCCGGAAAGGTGATGAAGCTGCCGCCGCCGGCGATCGAGTTGACGACACCACCGAGGAGGCCGGCGCAAAATAAAACAAAAGCGTCAAACATGTCGGACCGAGATCCAGCAAGCGCTTCAAAAACTCTCCACACATACCGGGAAAGCCGCAGATCAATAATTCGCCGTACTTACCTGTTCTTTAATTATCTCAGCATGAAAAGAGATTTAGGTTTCCTCAATCGACATTTTGCCCTGTCAAGAACAGCGACTTCTCAAGTGCTACAAAAAAATCCTGGTACGGTTTTGGATCCTCAACCGCTTGAATATTGTATTGCGCATTAGCTCGAACCAGCATTTGCGATTCACCCCGGGGCCGCACTGTCACCGTCATTTTCAGTTCGTAAGGGGTATATCCGCTCTTCCCATATTTCGACCCAGAAACAGAGCCCAAAATAATGTCTGCATTGCTTACAACAAAGTTCAGGTCCTGCAATGTGCTAATCACAGAACGCATAACCTTGTTCTTGTCGTTTGTATCAAAAGCCCGCGTTTGAAAACTTCGTAGCTTTACCTGGCTTTCCGTCGTCTCCAAAACCTGTTTCTGGGTGTTTGTCTGACATGCAGGCAGCACAACACTTATACCGAGAAGAAAGGCCGTAATCAGTGAACGCGATTTACTCATATGTTATGTGCCTCCAAGAATACCGACTTGGACAGCCTATTAAAGAATCCTTGGTACAAACTGACGTCCGAAATAGTTTCTACGTTTGAAACCTGATTTTGCGTGTTCCAAACTTTGCGCTGTATTTTTACTCGCACATGCGTGCGCTCACCATCCAGCGAGGGGTTAACTATAAGTGCAACGCGAATTTTCTGGTGATGATCAACCGGCACATTGGCACCAAAAAGCAAAGCCATGACGACAGCACCTGTAACCTGTGCAGCGTCCGTCGCATCTCGGTCTTTACTAGCAACGAGGAAGCCAAGTTCGGTTTCACTTTCCTCGAGTGTGAACCCCAAGTCTTGTAGAACTCCGGCGGATGCCGAAAGTATCATTCGTTCGTCTGTGGTATCGAAGTATCTCGACTGATACTCACGCTCTTCAAGCGTGGTTGCTGTCAGTATCAGGGCTTCTTTGGGAATCGTTTGCTGACAACCCGCGACCAATACCAGCAACGCCATGGAACCTAATATTGCTGCGTCCTTCAGCATATCCTCGACTCCTGCATCGATTCAGAATCTTGACGTATGGTAGGCAAAATCTCTAACGCGACTATTCTCGTCAAATTTGATAATCACAGTGAGGGTTTTTTGAGAAGTTGAACTAGCTCCAGCAGACGAATTCGCGCTACCTCCCAAGCCGCCGCCAGCCGAAGAGCCGAATCCCAAAAATAGCGCTGACACGCCACCGCTACTACTGGAATAAGCGTTCTCGGTAGATAGCTTGTCATAGATCCATACTTCTCGTCGCTTTTCGTCCGTAGTCACGATGTTGGGTGAGCCGAGTGCGGCCGCAACGTCTGATGCCGGCATTCCCACACGGATTTCTTTTTGAACCGTACCAACGGTTACACGCTCACCCGAATCATCTCGAACGTCCTGCCGATGTTGAGCAGCGGTTTGGCAACCAAGCAAGAATGCAGAGGCGTGCGCGACAAAGAGAGCAGCAAAAAACGTCCTTATGAGTTTTCGCACCAATAATCTCCTTTTTAGTTCAGACAGTGTGGTTATAGCTTGTCGATCTGTCAATTAGCCCCGCTCAAAAAAAAGTGCTCCAAATAGGTACGAAAATGGCCATGCTCAATAGGTCAGCCTGGGAAACACCTGCGCCCAGTCGTTCTGGATGTCGATGACCACCCAGCCGCGTGACGGCGCCTCGTCGAGCGCCTTGTCCAGCTTGCCAATGTGGCTGTCACGGTCGTAGGCCCACTCGCGCTCCGCATCGGTGTGGCGCACGATCACGCCGAGACGCGGGCCGGCGCCTGCCGTGGTCCACTGCAGCATCTGCAGGTCGCCGTCCGAGTTGCCGAACGCCGCTAGCGGGCGCTGACCGATGAACTTGTGGATGCCGACCGGCTTGCCGGCCTTGTCGTCGATGAAGTCGATCTCGGGCCGACGCATCAGCACCGGGCCGTCGTCGCGCATCTCGAACTCGGTCTTGATGCTGGAACCGATCACCTGCTCCGGCGGCACGCCGTAGACCTCCTCGGCGAAGACGCGCATGAACTCGACACCGCCGCCGGACACGATATAGGTCTTGAAGCCGTTGTCGCGCAGGTAGTCGAGGACCTCGAGCATCGGCTGGTACACCATCGCGGTGTAAGGCACCTTGGTCTTCGGGTGCCTCGCCGACAGCACCCAGGTCCTGACTGCCTGCTCGAACTGGTCGGTCGTCATGTCGGCATGGGTCGCCATGACCAGCTCCAGCAGGGCCTTCTCGCCGCCGGCGAGTGCCGCTTTCATATCGCCTTCGAGCACGCCCTTGAACGGCTGCCTGTCCTTCCACTCGGGGTGCGATTCGGCGCTCTGCCTGACCCGGTCCACCGCGAACAGCAGCTGGAAATAGGCCGGCTGTTCCGCCCACAGCGTGCCATCGTTGTCGAACACGGCGATGCGCTGGGCCGGCTCGACGAAGTCGTCACCGGGCGTCGACACGCGGTCGACAAAGCTGATGATGGCATCGCGCGAGGCGCTGCCCTTCCACGCAGGCAACACATCGGCCGCCATGGCCGACACGGACAGCAGCGTTGCCGCCATCGAAATCAGAATACGGGACATGAAGTCTCTCCTTTGACAAACAGACCGGCCGGGCAAAACGCCCGGCCGGTCGTCAACAGACAGTCGGCCACGCTCAGTGGCCGGATAGCACCATCAACCGGCGCGTCAGCCGCCTTTCGGCTGCAAGGCCTCCAGGACCTTGTCGAGGCTGAAGCTGGCCGGCGTCTGGCGCGGCGGATACTCCTTGAACGTGGCCAAGAACTTGGCGACGTAGTCCTGCGCCGGCAGCAGCAGGTAGGGACGATCGAGGAACCAGTCGTCGTAGGTGTTCGATGTCACCATGGCGCGTTCGTAGGGGTCACGACGCAGGTTGACCAGTTTCGGCACACGCAGCGGCACGAACGGCTCGCGCCATGCCTGGAACGTCGCCTCGGCGCGCTGCTCGAGGAAGATGGCCTTCCAGTCGTTGTAGCGCAACGCGGTCAGGTCGCCGTCGTCCGAG
>JAGRGW010000445.1 GCA_020445315.1 Gammaproteobacteria bacterium | reverse complement strand
CGCCGCGTCTTCATACTGGTCGACACGTAGTCGGCCAGGCGCTGTTCCCACTGGCGCTGCCACAACGGCTCGACCGCCATCGCCTTCAGTGTCTGGATGCCGTTGACGGATTCGACCAGGAAGGACTGGTTCTCGGCGCCGCGGTCGAACAGGTCGTGCAGGCGGCTGCGCAGCAGCGGGGTGATGACCGCGGACAACAGGACATACAGTGGCACGCCAGCGGCGACCACACCGGCCAGCAACGGGCTGTACAGGAACAGCACGACGAAGAACACCACGGTGAACAGCAGGTCGACGATCAGCGTCAGTGTCGACCCGGTCATGAATTCGCGCAGTGTCTCGAGTTCCCGGACCCTCGCCACGGTATCGCCGACACGCCGCGCCTCGAAATAGGCCAGCGGCAGGCGCAACAGGTGCGCGAACAGCCGGCTGCCGAGGACGACATCGATCCGGTTGGTCGTATGGGTCAACACGTAGCCACGCAGGCCGTTCAGCAACACCTCGAACAGGCTGACCATCAGCAGGCCGATCGCCAGCACATGCAGCGTCGTCATGCCGTGGTGCGCCAGGACCTTGTCGACGATCACCTGGAAGAACAGCGGCGTGACCAGCGCCAACACCTGCACGAACAGCGACGCCACCAGCACCTCGGCGAACAGGTGGCGGAAGCGGCCGATGACCGGCAGGAACCAGCGCAGGCCGAACGGGCGATGCGTGCCCGCGAACGACCCGGCCGGTGTCAGCAGCAGGACCTCCCCGTCCCAGTCATCGGCGAATGCCTCACGTGACAGGGTCCGCGGCTGGCCGGCGGCGACGTCATGGACCAGGCAATGTCCTTTCCTCGTCGACGCGAGCAGCAACCAGCGTGACGCGCGCGACCGGACCAGGCAGGGGGTAGGCAGGTGATCGAGGCGGCGCAAACCCGGCCGCGCCAGGCGGGCGCGCAGACCGAGCGAACGCGCCGCACGGACCAGGTCGGATGTCGACCAGGCACCCTCGAGCGGCGCAAACTCGTGCTGCAATGATGATGGATCTGCATTGATGCCGTGCCAACGGGCTACGGCCACCAGGCACGCAAGCCCGTCGTCCAGCTGACAGGACTCCGCTTCCTGCGGCATGTTCCCCTCCCTGGGTCTCGACTGTTGGCGTCCCGACAGGCTCCGCATCCGCCTCCGAAGGCGTTCAGCGGCGAGGCACGGCTCCGTGTGCCCGAACTGCCAGGACGATCGGGAAACGTTAAACGAGAAGGCCCCGCGCGGCAACCGGCGGATAATTCCCAACGACGACCGGCAGACGCGCGACCGGCACGGCGATAAGCTAGCGCATCACAAACCTGCGGACCCGCTCCGACGTGAAGACCCTGCTGTTCACCATCAGCCACGCCAACCTCGAGGCCCTCATGGCGCAGGGCTGCCTGGTCCGGATCCTCGAACTCGAGGACCTGGGACACGAACGCGACCATTACGTCATCACCGCACTGGTGCGCGACCGCCACCTCGACGAGGTCATTCAGCGCAGCGCCGATCGGCCGCGCTGGGTCACGTGGGGTTGATTGCCGGCCCGACCATCGCGTTGGCCACCCGGCGGTCTCGGCCGGAACGTGGCGCGAGGATTCAGCGACCGCGCAGTTTTTGCAGGGCCTTTGCCTGAAGGTCCCTGGCCCACCCGGGCTGCGGGATGTTCCAACCGATCAATATGCCGATCGCGAGGACAAAAAGCGTATACATAACTGGATTCCCAAATGAGCTGAACCAACACCGCGGTAACCGGCTTCATCGGAACGCTGGTCCGCAACAGCGTTCCGGCCTGCCGACGAGCACCTCGTCGACGCTATCCCGGGGCCGTTTGTCACCGTACTTTCCGGTCGGACACGGACCATGTTGCGCCACGTCGAGACGCTGCACTGCCGGCCGTTTGGGAACGATAGAAACGCAGACCCGAAACGGATTCCCTTTATGCGCCTAAACTTCGCGAATTCATCGAATTCGCTCTTGGTTGGCAACGCGTCTGGTGTACTCTTGCCACTGCCGAGAGAGGGAATAATAACCGGGGGAGCAGTCATGCACGGCACAGAATTTCAGACATCGCTGACGATAGCGCAGGCGGCGATACGCAACGCCTGGTTGCATGGCGACGCCATCGACCGGGCACAGTTGGCCATTGCAGAGAACATCGTGACCGAAGTTCTGCTGCAGTACACGCCCGAGCAACCCGGCTTGCCCGACGATCTGCTCGGCGTAATCACGCAGATTCGTCAGAACCCGGTCCGGTCCGAAGCCTGACCGGCGAGTTGCGGTCTCGGCAACGCGGCGTTGCCGAAGTCCTTCGGTCAGGGCCTGGCCGCCAACCATCGATGATCCTGGCCCCCGCGGCCGGCGGATCCGTGCGCCAGCACATCCAGGCCACGCCCCATGCCGACGACCCATGCCCGAACGCATGGAACCGCCCGTCATTCATCCGCTTTTCTTGATGCCGGGCAACCCTTTCCGTTATTTGCTGCCGCACTCCGAATCCAACGACTAGGCTTGGTCAACGGACCGGTTCCACCGACCGTTCGCATCATTCTTCTGATCCGGGAGAACACGAATGGGAAGATACGTCAGCGTCATCAATTTCACCGACCAGGGCATTCGGGTTATCCGTAATACCGTCGAACGGGCAGACACCTTCTGCTCGACGGCAAAAAAAATGGGGGTCGAGATCGTCGATATCTACTGGACGCTTGGCGTATCCGATCTCGTCATCGTCGTCGACGCACCGAACGACGAGGTCGTCGCCACGCTGTTCTTTTCGCTGGGCAGCCTTGGCAACATCCGTGCGCACACGATGCGTGCGTTCACTGCCGAGGAGATGTCGAATATCGTCGGCAGCATCCCCTGATTTCAGCGCCCCGAATCCGCTTTTCGTTTCACCGCCGGCAGTTCGACTTGTCGCGGTTCGACAACCCGCTTGGGCGGGCTGGATGAATACAGCTTGCGCAGCGCCACGAGCAGCGCATCACTGGATCGGTGCAGGTCGTCCAAACCAGCCAGGGCCTGCCCGGTTTGTCCCGCCTTCAACTGCCCCACGATCGAGCGCGCGACATCGTGCACGTGTTCGTGTTTGGGCGGAATGAAGGCGAAACCGGCCTGGCTGCCGTACCGCGCCTGCCCAATGCCGCGGTACCACCGTTCCAGGTTGCAGGTCCTGTCGTTCAAAAGGGCGCTCTGGTCGGCATCCCTGTCACGTACACTTTGCTCGAATCTCTCCAGCCACAGCTGGTGACAGAAGATCGATACGCTGAGATCGGCCGGGCCGGGCAACTGTTCGGACCCGGCGTCGAGCCTGTGCCAGATGTTCGACCCGGACCAGTTTCGAATCCAGGCCGGGATCTCGTCGGCCGGCATCGGTCTGGCGATGCCGAAACCCTGCGCGTACTGGCAACCCAGCCGCAACAGCACGAAGGCTGCCTCCACGTCCTCCACGCCTTCGGCCACCACCGGCATCTGCAAGTCAGCGGCCAGGCGCAACACGCCCTCGACGATGGCCAGGTCGCGCTCGTCGTCGAGCATACCGCGCACGAACTGCTGGTCGATTTTCAGAACGTCGATCGGCAGGTTGTGGAAGCGCATCAGCGATGCGTAGCCCGTGCCGAAATCGTCCAGTGCGAAACGCACCCCCAGCCTCCCGCACTCGCGCATCGTGCTCGAGGCCGCCTGTATGTCGGTGTCCGACGTGCTTTCCAACACCTCGAGTTCGATCTGTTGCGCCACGTCGAGGGAGTACGGCGCCAGCAGCCTGGCCAGCATCACCGCGAAATCCAGCCTGCCCAGTTGCCGCGGCGTGATGTTGACGCTGACCGGCAA
>JAGRGW010000071.1 GCA_020445315.1 Gammaproteobacteria bacterium | reverse complement strand
AGCAGGCCGGTACCGCAATGCTGGCGCAGGCCAACGCGCTACCGCAGAACGTATTGCAGTTGCTCGGCTAGCGTGACGCGTAAGCCAGGCGTAGCCGCACCCACGATTGGCAGGCACGCCTGGCAGCGGTAGTGTTGTTACGGCGATGCATGGTTCACGGCTTCCGTTGCCGGAACCATGTCGATCAACGCTTGACCGGGAAACGGTTTTCGGTCACTGATACGTTCCCATGAGCGACATCGCGCAGCAGAACTTCGATCTCCTCGCCGATCGCTGGCCGGAACTGGCCAGGAAGGTGCTCGCCACCCAACCCAAGCGGGAAATGCACTGGGAGGGCAGTGAAAACCAGCCGACACTGGCGATCGATGGGCGTCGACTCTGGAGCGCTTACGATGCCGAGGCCGAGGCACGCACCCAGGCCTCGATGGTTCCGCAGGCAAGCACGCACGCGTGGGCCTACGGCGTCGGCAGCGGCGACCTGATGCGCGAACTGCTCGGCCGATCTCACCTCGAACGACTGCACGTCGTGCCCCTCGACCTGGGCGTGCTGAACGTGCTGCTGCAGGTCGTCGATCACAGGGACTGGCTGTCTGATCCGCGCGTTCAACTGCACGATCCCAGTGGGCAGGAACGGGTCAACAGGCCGTTCGCGGCTGTCCCACCCTGCCTGTCACTGATCACCGGCGATCTCGGGCGGCTGCAAGAACGCCTGGAGCACGAACTGCTGCGCCCGTTCGAATCCGAACGCCTGCAAAAGCGCGCCCAGTTGCGCGAGCGGCACATCGACGCCAACCGGGAACTCGTGGCCTCTGACGGTGATGTCGCGGAACTATTCGGCAGTCGCCCCCGAACAACGGCGTTCGTCTGTGCCGCCGGGCCCACGCTCTGGAAGACAGCACCCTGGATCGTCGGGCACCGTGACGAAGGCATACTCGTCGCCGTGGATGGCGCACTGACACCTTTACTGCGCCAGGGGCTGGTGCCTGACATCGTGCTCAGCCTGGACGACAACCCGGAAACGATCATCGAGTATTTCCGCGGCAACCTCGCACATTGCAGCGAAGGGGTCCTCGTCTACACGCCGATCGTCGACCCCGCCGCGCTGCGCCTGTGGCCGGGACAACGCAAGACCATGTACACCGAAGAACCTGTCTACGACGCCATACGCAGCGAATACCCGAAAGGACAGCTGTACGTGGCCGGGTCCGTCACCCATCCCGCGGTCGACCTGGCCGTAAGACTGGGCGCAGCGCGGGTCATGTTGTTCGGCACCGATTTCGGCTTCCCCGACAGGCAGATTCACGCCAATGCCGATGCGCCGCTGGCCTTCTACGAGGCGGGTGCCAAGGCCGGGACGACAACGATGAACGGGCACGGCCAGACGATCGGCAGCCTCAGCAGCTTCCAGGGCTACCGCATGGGACTGGAACGCTACATTCGCGATCACCGCGATGTGACGTTCGTCAACATGAGCCGCGATGGCGCACGCATCGAGGGCGCTGTCTACGCGGATCAAATCGAATGACGGACCCGTTGGCCAACAGCCTGGCGCTCGAACCCTTCTACCAGTGCGTACTGGGATTACGGCGTGGCGAGACCGGCAGGGCCAACGAGTCACTCGACCGCCTGATCGGCTGGCTCGACGCCAGCCTGCGCAATGCCGACCCAGCGATGCAGCGACGAATCGCCCCACTGGTCGGCCAGATGCTGTCGGCCAAGCAGCGCGGCGACGTCGTTACGCTCGCCGACATCATCGAGTACGAACTGCCGGTTGTACTCGGGCACGAATCGCGCGACCAGTCACTGATGAACACGGAGCTCCTGTCGAAGCTGGCCGCGCTCGATCCACTGCTCGAGCAGCCCTCCCTGTTTACGCGCCTGCAAGAGCAGCTGGACGGCCTGGTAGGGGACCACGAAAACACGGCCGGCATCAGCGCCTACCATGGGTCCAAGTGTCTCGCGTCGGGACGACTGAAAGAGGCTGAATGCCTGCTGCGCATCGACGAGGATCGCGGCACAGGCACATCCGATACGACCTTCATGCTGGCCATCTGTATCGCCGAAAGTGGCGAGATCGCCGACGCAGAGGCACTGATGGGCCGGGCCTACGAACTGGACATCACCTTACGCGACGGCTATTGCCGAATCAGCGACGCACGCCTGCGCATCGGCGACATCGCCGGCGCGTTATCGTCGGCGGAAAAGGACCTGGCAACCGACCGAATCACGCCACCGCGCCGAATCGATATCGCCGAACTGGCGATGCGGGCGGGCCGAACGGAAGAGGCCATTGCGCTGGTGGAAAGGGCTTACGCCGATGATTCTGGCCTGCGTGACGCCTTTGTCCGCATTGCGCAGCACGCCATGACGGAACAGCAATGGGTGCTGGCGTTCGAGTTGGCCAAGCGTGACGACTTCCATGGTCGCCTCAGTTCGAGCGGCAAGGGGGTACTCGCGAATCTCTACGGCCGACTGGGCGAATTCGACCGTGCGGCCGACCTGATCGACCAGGCCTACGCGGAAAGCCCGGCCCCCCAGAATGCGTTCGCATGGCTTGGCTCCATCCTGGCCGAGTCGCAACAATGGCAACGTGCACTGGCCTATGCGCGGCGGGACCTGGATGCCGCGCGGCTGACACCGGATCACAAGCTGTTCGTGGCCGAACTCTGCCTGCACAACGGTGAAGCCGATACAGCCATGTCACTGGTCGAACAGGCGTACAGCGAAGACCCGGCACTGCGCGACGGCTACCTGCGACTCGCCTTGATCGCCATCGACGCCCGGGACTGGCCGCTGGCACTGACGTTGGCGCAGGCGGACTACGAGGCCGGACGACTCAGCCTGGGGTCGTTCGGCGTGTTGGCGCAGATCCTCGGCCAGCACGGCGATTTCGATACCGCGGTCGAATTGATCGAAACCGCTTACGCCGGCGACCCGAACCCGCAGAACAGCTTTGCCTGGCTGGCCTGGGTGAAGGCGGACAAACAGGACTGGCGAGGCGCCCTGGAGCTGGCGAGGCGCGATGTCGAGGCAAACCGCCTGATGCCCGAATGGAAGACTCACGCTGCCGTCATCTACGCCCAGTGCGATTTCGACACGGAAGCCGAACGACTCGTCAGCGAGGCCTACGCGGAGGACACCGCCCTCCGGGACGGCTTTGCGCGACTGGCAGACGTCAAGCTACAGCACAAGGACTACGCGAGTGCCGTCGAGTACCTGGAACGGGACCTGGCACTCGGCCGCCTTGCGGAGGCGGGTGAGACAGTGCGCAAGTGCCTGCGCGCCTTCCAGGCCACACGGCCATCCGACCAAGACACTCGGCAGGAAGAAGCCGAGCAGTCGACCTACCTGGCAATGCAGCGCGCGCACTACGCGTCGCTGGCGAATCGTTCAGCGTATGGTGCCGACAACCGGTACAAGACAAGCAACACGGACGAACTCATCGTGGGCAGCTACGCCGACCACGCCGGCTTTCCCTACGAACCCCTGTTACTGCCGGCCGGCCTGGACACGGGCAACCTGGCGGCACTCGACTACGGCTGTGGCCCCGGCCGAATGATCGAGCGCATGGCCCCGCGTTTTCGCCAAATCGACGGCGTCGACATCAACGAAGACGTGCTGCGCGTCGCGGAAGCCAACTGCCGCTCCCTGCCCTTTTCACCGCGACTGATCCTGACCGACGGCAGTTCGATCCCCGGCGTTGCCGAGAACAACTACGACCTCGTGTACTCAGTGATCTGCCTCCAGCATATCTGCGTGCACGCGATACGACAGCAGATCTTCGATGACATCTACCGGGTCCTGGCACCGGGTGGGCTGTTTACGTTCCAGATGGGTTACGGCATCGGCCACAGGGCGGAGATCGACTACTACGAGAACCGCACCGGTGCCGATGCCACCAACGGCTTTTTCGACACCATGGTATTGCATCCTTACGACCTGGTCGGCGATCTCGCGCGAATCGGCTTCAGGAAGTTTTCCTACTCACTGACGCCGACCGGACCCGGCGACACGCATGCTGCCTGGATATTCGTACAGGCCTGGAAAACGGCGCAGGATGAGGTATCGATCGAGCATGCCGGCAACAACATCGACCCGGTCGCACTTGCCCACGACCAGCTCAGTTTCCGCACGCGCCTGTTCAACAATGGTCTTCTCGCCGACACCGCTCGCTGGAGGCGCGCGATGTCCGATACGCCGGCGACATCCGGGTGATGACGTCGGCGTGCAATGTTACCGGCCGGGCAATCGGGACAACGGGTTGAAAACATGACTGATCAGGCCCAGTTCGAAGGACACTACGCGCCATGGCAGATGCGCAGGCTGATGGTCATCATGCACCAGCTGCCGCCGGAATCGATAGCGGGTAAGAACGTCATCGAGCTTGGGTGCGGCAATGCCTTCTTTGGCGAGCACTTCTCCCGCCTGGGTGCCAACGTCGTATGCGTCGATGGGCGCAAGCAACACCTCGATGCCATCAACGCCCGCGTCAGCCAGGCCGGCAATATCCACATGCTGACGCGCCTGCAGGACCTGGACAGCGACTTCGACAACCTCGGAACCTACGATTACGTGCTCGACCTCGGCCTGCTCTACCACCTCGAACAGCCGGAACGGCACATCGCCAACGTCGCCCGCCTGATGCACGACGATTCCGTATTGATTCTCGAATCACTGGTCTGTAACTTCGACGGGCCGTACGCCGTCACCGTTAACGAGAGCGGCTACGACCAGTCACTGACCGACAAGGCACGCATCCTGAGTCCCTGCTCCGTCGAGGCTGCCATGGCCGACAGCGGGCTGACCTTTACCGACATCTCTTCATCCCGCCTCACATCAGCGTTTCACTGCTACGACTGGCAGCTGGACCGATCCGGCAAACTGCACGACGACAACGGACTGTATTTCCGCAAGATGTGGTTCGCCAGAAAAGCCGCCGATGCAGACAACCCGGAATCTGCGACCGCGCAGGCAACCCAGGCCCGTCTGGCTACGCTCAGGAGCCAGCTGAACGATGCACAAACCGAGCTGGCCCGGCAGAAGACGAAGTACGCCACACTCGAGGCTGAACTGGACGCCGCCCGGGCGGAGAATCACGCATTGTGCGAACAGCACGGGCAACTCACCGAAACACTGTCACGCTATTCCACGTCAGAGCGCGAACAGGCACTCGCGACCATCGCCCAACTGGTTCGACGATACCGGACCCAGCCGTTCCGACTCGGCCTGTTCGGTGCCGGCGAACATACGCACTGGCTGTTCGAGAACAGTGAGTTGTCCGTTATGCAGCCACGCGTGCTGCTCGACAACGATCGAGCCAAGTGGCACCTGCGTTACCGCGACATTCCCGTGACGTCGCCGCAGACGCTGAATGACTGGGACCTCGATGTGATACTGGTTTCTTCACGCCATTCCGAAAGAGCGATTTCTGAACAACTCCGACAGTCGGCTTCGCCGACGCTGGAGATCGCCACGCTCTACGGCCGGTACTGAATCGACAACCATCTGCACCCGGCTGGCACCCTACTCCCTCCAACATCCGTCGCACCTCGTACGGCGGCGGCTTCGCACGCCTCTGATTCACTGAAAACCTGAGAATCTGGCGATTACGAAGTCGCTGGGCTGTGCCGCTACCGTGTAACAGGAAAGTCGAATACAAGCCGGCATTAAATTACTGATGTGGCTGTATGGCAAAAGCAATGACGTTGGCGGGACGGGAGTCGGTAGCAGGAACATGATTCACCCTGCCACTCGTCCAAACTGAAATCAGATTGAACGAAAACAGCGATGAACGACAAAGCGGCCCGATTCACCCGGAAAATTCTCGTAGCAGCGTCGTTGTGGTTACTTCTTGCCATTCCCACCGCCTGCCTGGCGGTGCTAACCGACGAACAGCTGGCGCTCGATGTCGCCGAGGGATGGCTGGACGAACGCAACGCACGTCTCGGCGAGCAGTTCACCCGCAACATCACCAGCGTCGACGGCCACGTGGACGAATCCGGCGATCCGCTCTACTTCGTCGTCAACCTGGCGCCCGAAGGTTTCATCCTGTTGTCCCCCGACGACGAGATCGAGCCGATCATCGCTTTCAGCGCCGACGGGCAATACGTCGACAATACGGACAACCCGCTCACAACCCTGATTCGCGAGGACATGAAAGAGCGCAAGCGGCAGTCGCACGACCAGCTCTTCCACCAGTACCAAACGGCCACGCTCAAGAAGAAGCTTTCCCAGCGGAAAGGCAAGTCCCGCGAACGATGGAACAAGTATGTCTCGCGTGCCGTCGACAAGCGGCAACGCGGGTTGCGCAAGCGGAACGCGCCGGCTGAAGAAACACTGGCCGAGAGCAGCGAGCAACTCTTCGACGCCTCGTCGATCTCCGATGTCGTTGTCGAACCGTTCCTTCAGGCGAGGTGGAACCAGCTTACGTCTTACGACAGCAGTTTCGGCCTGTACAACCTGTACAACACCTACACGCCCAACAATTACTATTCGGGTTGCGTGGCAACCGCCATTTCGCAGGTGCTGCGCCACTATTCGTTCCCGACCAGTGGCATCGGGCAGGTCCAGAAAACCATTTACGTCAACGGCAGCCCGTCCACGGGTACCACGCGCGGCGGAAACGGCTCCGGTGGTGCCTATGACTGGGCCGCGATGATCCTGCAACCAACGAGCCAGGCCTACAACGCCTACGCCTGGAACATGATCGGTTCGCTGATGCACGACGCCGGCGTGGCGGTGAGCATGCAGTACTCCCCCAGCGGCTCCGGCGCCTACATGTCGAGTGTTGCGCCCGCATTGACGGATGTCTTCCAGTACGCGAACGCGCAGCGCACCTATTTTTACGGAGCCGGCGACCACAGTTCGGAATACGAGAAGATCCTGAACTCGAACATGATCGGCGGCTATCCGGTGATCCTCGGTATCGTCAACACCGGGACCAATGCCGGACACGCCGTGGTCGCCGACGGATACGGTTATGACGGTGCCACGCTGTATCACCACGTCAACATGGGATGGGGCGGGAACTCGGACGCCTGGTACAACCTGCCGAGCATCGGCAGCTACAACACGACCCCCGAACTTATCTACAACATCTTTCCCAGCCAGAACGGGGAACTCGTCAGTGGCCGCGTCGTGGATCAACTCGGCGCGCCGCGATCCGGTGTCCTGGTGCGGGCGCAGGCACAGTCGAACGGAAGTTCTTTCTCCGACACGACCGACAGCAACGGCTACTACAGCATCATCGTGCCCGGCAACGATACCTACGACATGATCGCGCAGACCGTAACGGTGAATAATGTCAGCGTGGGTCAGTCGACCTCCACGGTGACCGCGAATATCGTCAACACCAATATCACCATCGCCGACTCCGTGTCGTCGGACCAGAAATCTGACCTGATCTGGCGGAACGTCAACACGGGCCAGGTACTGACGTGGCTGATGGATGGCACGACGCAGGCAGATAGCCTGGTACAGGGATCGATCTGGGGCTCAATGCCGTCGGAATGGAACCTGAAAGGTATGGGTGACTTCAACGGTGACGGCAAGGACGACCTGCTGTGGCAGAACGCCACCAGTGGCATGGTCTTTGTCTGGTTGCTGAATGACCTCGCCCCGGCAGACCAGCTGACGCAGGGTGCGATCTGGAGCTCGATGCCGTCGGAGTGGGTCATCAAGGGCGTCGGCGATTTCGATGGCGACGGCAAGGACGACATCCTTTGGCAGAACAGTAGCACCGGCATGATTTTCGTTTGGTGCCTTGACGGTGTGCAAACGGCCGACCAACTGAACCAGGGCTCGATATGGGATGCCATGCCTTCCAGCTGGCAGATCAAGGGTGTGGCGGATTTCGACGGCGATGGGAAAGACGACATCCTGTGGCAGAACATCGATACCGGCATGGTATTCGTCTGGTGTCTGAACGGCCTGCAAAAGGCCGACCAGCTGACACAGGGATCCATCTGGGATTCGATGCCGGCCACCTGGTCGATCGACAGGCTGGGCGATTTCAACGGCGACGGCAAAAGCGACATCCTCTGGCGGCATACCCAAACCGGACAGTTGATCGTCTGGCTCATGGATGGCGTAACCCGGGCCGATGCCATCACCCAGGGCGTTCTCTGGAGCAGCATGCCCGGTGAATGGCAGACGACCGCCGTCGGCGACTACAACGCCGACGGCAAGGACGACCTGCTGTGGCGCCACCAGACCAGCGGACAACTACTCGCCTGGTTCATGAACGGCACGCAGAGTGCGGACCAGATCACCCAGGCCACGATCTGGTCGTCGATGCCACAGGAGTGGCAGGTCATGGCGGCGGGACACGTCAACGGCAACTGAGTTGCCGGCGGATCGGCAAAACCGGATCCCGATCGTGGCAATGGCTTTGGCCGCTTAGGTTTCTACCGGTAGATTCAATGCCCTGCGGGTTTCGGTCGACATCTTCCGGACATCGTGAGCGCGCTCCCAGAGCACGCGATTTCGCCGACCGATCTCCTCCAGCTCGGCTTGCGGGGTTTCGAGCATCTCGATGATCTGCTGCTTGACGATGGCGCGCTTGTAGTTCTCGTCGGTGTAGATCGAAAAACCGCACGTGTGTTCCTGCACGTACTCGTGCAGATGCCAATCGGGATGGCCGATAGACAGCACCGGTTTGCCGACGCTCAGGTACTCGGACAACTTCGTCGACAGCGAGTGGCGGAACAGGTGCAGGTTATCGCGGCGGAAGGTCGTGGACGACACCAGGAAGGTCGAATTCCGGTACACGTCGACCAGTTGCTCCTTGCTGACCTGCCCCTTGTAGAACACCGCTCCCGGGATCTCGTTCGCGTTCGCGATCGGTGCAAACTCCCACGGTGCATAGATGTGCAGTTCGACGCGTGTCCCTTCGGCATTCAACTCGGCAATTGCCGAGGCGAGCATCACCAGCGTCTCACCCTGAAGATGCCAGTTCAACGCCCCCGCGTAGGTGATCACCGGGACTTCCGGCCACGATGCCGTACTGTCCGGATCGAGTTCGAGCAGGTCCTCGCAGCAGTTGTTGGCCGGCTTGTGCTCGTGACCCGTCAGCTCAGTGACCTTGTTCGCCAGCGATGGCGAATTGGTCGTAGACGCGAGTGAGCGCGCGGCCGCCCGGGTCATGTTGAACACGATCCGCCGGTAAGCACGGTCACCCCACCTGCCGAACCGGTGCCGCTCCGCTTCCATCCAGTCGTCCATGTGCAGCAGGACCATCGGTACGTCGTAACGCTCGGCAGCCAGGACCGCGAGGCGCATGAAACGCAGGGAAAGGCCGGAAAAATAGACCACTTCCGGCTTGAAGGACGCATCGCTGACGACCCGTTCGACGAAGGCCAGATCTGTCGCAGCGACATGATCGTAGGTGAGCGACAGGACCGTAGCATCAAGAAAACGATTCCTGCGCCGGACTCTCTGCATCCATCCGGGGATGCGTTCCGGTCCAATGAAATGGAAGCGTTCGCGGTATTCCGGCGCCGGCGTGATGTTGCGGTACTGGAAAAAGCCCAGCAGGTTCTCCGCCGGCAGACCTTTCAACACGTTGTAAACGACGATGCCGCCACCCTGAACGGAACTGATCGCGTTTTCAGCGAAATAGAGGACACGCTTTGCTTCCGGGATGGTCATGCTTTACGCCACGCAGGCTGAAATCAGGGCGCGTGATGATACCACGTGCCCCGATCTATCCGGATCGGGCTGAGCCGCACCAACTGGTCGATATCTGCATCCTGAAGCAGGCGCCAGAAGGCATGATCGACCGTCTGCCGCTGTTGTTCGAGCGGGAGATTCTGCAGCAACGCGGGATGCTTCATCCAGACAAGACCGAAAGTGTCATTATCCATGACGACGAAGCGATCGCGCAGGTAACGCCAGGCATCGGCGAGCGTGCCGTCGCACGCTTCGGCCAGGTTGCGCCGATGGCCCACACCGAAGTAGGACTCTGCGCAGACCCGCTCTCTACCCAGCAGGTCGAGCGTCGACTGCCGCATCACGTCGACCATGTCGAAATCACGCGGGTCAGGCTCCTGTCGCCAGAAACGCTGCAGCGCTTCGAGGCTGCCGATTTGAACGAGATCCGACGGGTGGTAGGGAATGTACTTTCGCGTGAACGACTGCGGGATCATGATCCTGTTTCGGGCAGCACCATCCCCTGCGGCCAGAACCGCATTCTTGAAAATATCGAACAGCTCGTGGTTCAACACCGCGATATCGGTCCGCACCTTCATGATCGATCGCAGCCCCGATCGTTCACAGGCGTCCAGACCGCGCTGCATCGACACCAACTGGCAGTTGCGATTCTGCACACCCCGAACAGAGGGCAATGGCGACAACACGATCTCGTCGACCAGGGTCTCGACTTCACGAACAAGGGCCGGAGCAGTGTCATCCCAAGTGCTTAGCACCAGGTGCGCCTGCGGAAAGCGCTGGCCGTAGCTGGCCAGCACCTGTGCCGTGTACCCGGCCTCGATCGGTCCCTGGACCAGGATGCCTGACTCCGCGCGTACCGGGTATCGCTCACGCGGCAACGGCGTGGTCCCGAGCAGCGTTTCGATGCGGCCCACGCTGACGTCATCCGCATACAACTGTGTGGCAGACACGCAACGGAACGGCCCCATGGCCTTGACCTGCTGTTCGATGTCGCGCCAGAACGTCGAGTAGACGACAACGCAGGTGCTCGCAGGATCTTCACCAAGCAACCTGTCCGGCGAAAACACGTCGAATGGCAGCCCTGCCCCTTCGAAACCGATACTGCGGTTGTCGACAAGGTATTTGAGCGGCAACGGAAGATATGCGTGGAGCAGCTCGAACACGCCCCCCGTTCCCCAGCCGACAAGGTCGACACCGGACGCAACGAGTTCGAGCAGGCGCTTACCTGCGTTCGGGGTCGACGGCACGGCGCGAGACATCCATCAGCAGAAAACGCTCCAGGTCTTCTGGCGTGCCAAGACCGTACATGCCCGCATCGACGGCACCGATGCTGAACACGCCGACCCTGCCACCGCGCTCGACGAAAGGCTGGTAAACCGGGGCGACGTAGTACTCGCCATTGACCATCTGCCTGGCGGCGATCATCGCGTCTGCCGCGCTCACGAAGTCCCTGCCGCGGGAAAAATTGTAGATACCGACGGTCGCTTGGTCCGATATCGGCTGCTTCTCGGCAACGGCGTCGACCAATCCGGCGTCGTCCACGCTCACGTAGGACCACTTGGTGCCGCTCGCCTGCATCGTCATGATCAGGCCATCCAGGCCGGCCTGCGCATCCAGGTACTGGTCGATATCGAAGTCGATCCACTGGTCACAGTTGGCGATCATCAGCCCGTCGTCGTTGTCGATCCACTGCCGTGCCAGCAACACGGTACAGGCAGCACCTTCGGTCACACGGTCGACCGGAACAACGACGCAGCCCGGCGCCCAATCTGTCAACCTGTCCGCCAGGCCAAACAGGTCGAGGTGCTCCTGCAACACAAGAAAGACAAACCGGTGCTGTCGCTTCACGGGACGGAGATTGCGGATGACCAACTCGATCATCGGCACACCATGAACCGGCAGCAGTGGCTTTGGATCGCCGTAACCCGCCACCTGGAAGCGACTGCCACGACCGGCCATCGGAACGACGATGTTCAGCATCAGGCCTGGTCCCGCGTGTACTTGTCGCCGATGACGCTCGGGGCCTTGAACACCGCGGTCGCCGTATCCGTCAGGCAGTGGAAATCGGTCCCCTGCCCGGGCCTCAGCGTGACCACGTCGCCCTCCCGGAGGACGCGACCGTTCATCCTGACCGAACCGTAGACGATCACGGTGATCTCGGTCGCCACCTTGTGCACATGCCAGTCCTCCGATGCACCCGCCTTGTAGTACTTGACCGAAAACTCGGCTCCGTCCATTCGCAGCTTGCTCGGGTCGAAATCACCGACCACCCAGCCACCGATGAAACCCTCGATGCGATCCACTTCCATCACTGTGCCTTGCGTTGCTGACTGAGGAGAAAACGTTCGTAGTCTTCCACGCCCTGGGGAGTCGCGAGCGAATGGTAGCAATCGCGCTCGACCCTGAAGACGCCGATGTTCTTCCCGGCGAGCACCATTTCGTTGTAGCAGGGACAGACATAGAAACTGCCATCGACAGAGGCATCCTTGCGAATCATCGCCTTGGCCGACTCGACGAAATCGATACCCTGCCGGAAATAGTAGACACCGGTCGTCGCCAACCGGCTGATCGGTCGCTTCTCCGCAGCCTCCACGACCCTGTCGTCCCCGTCTACGCGGACGTACGACCACCGGGGGTGGACGCCATCAAAGACCATGACACCGCCATCCAGGTCTCGGGCCTGGAACGACTCGATGGCCTCGGACAAGCCGCAAAGTAGCAGGATGTCGCCGTTCATGATCAGCAAGGGCTGGTCGTTGGTTATCCATTCACTGGCCAGCAGGGCCGTACATGCAGCCCCCGCGGTCGTGCCCTTCGACTTGATCACGGTCGCAGCCGGATCCAGCAGACTGATGACCGAACCGGTGTGATAACGACGGTCTTCGTCTTCATTGATCAGGAAGACCCGCGCGTCGCTGCGCGGAAAAATTGTCGCCACGCTGTCCACGAAGCGTTCGACGAGGGGACTGCCGGCAATCTCGACGAGGTTCTTCGGATACCTGAACCCGGCTTCATCGAACAGGCGGCTCTGGCCGGCCATGAGAAACAGAACGTTCAAACAGTCATTCCCCGCATCGCCGGATATGGCGTTCGATGTTCGCGTAGGTCACGTCGTGTACGGTCTCCACCACCATGAGCTTCGCGCCGGCCGCCTCGGCTGCCTTGATACCGATGGGGTTGTCCTCGACCACGAGGCAGGCTTCCGGGGCCACCCCCAGGCGGCGGGCAGCTTCCAGGTAGATGTTTGGCGCAGGCTTGGGCTCGGTGACATCCTGGTTCGACAACATCGCGTCGAAATAATCGACCAGGCCGGTCTTGCGCATCATCGTCTCGACCGAATCACGCACCGAGTTGGATGCCAGCCCAAGCAGGTAACCCTCCGCCTTCAACCGGCTCAATGCGTACTCGTGGGCAAACAACGGTTTGCAACGCGCATGCACGAGTTCCATCGTGTATTGCTGCTTCAACTCGTTGATGAACTCGTGCAACTGCAGTGGCAGGCCACGCTCGAGCGACAGCATCTCCAGCTTCGTCCGCGTTGGCAGTCCGTCGTACGTGACCAGGTGGTCATAACGACTGATTTCGAATCCAAACAGCTTCAGCGCACGATTCAACGCCTCGTAGTGCCATTCTTTCGCGTCAACCAGGACACCGTCCATGTCGAACACGATGGCCGAGATAGCTGCACTCATCCGAAGTACCGTGCCGCTTTGCCGGGCTCATCGGTGCAGATCATGCAGCCCGCCTTTTCGTCGATGCCCGATACCTTCAACATCTGCCAGAAAGCATGGTAGTCACGCCCGTGAAGTTCGGGACTGACGATACACAGGTCCTTTCCGTCCTGGAGGAACGCGGACATTGCCTGCACATCCGCCCACTCGGAAAAAAACATGTCCAGCCACACGCCGGCAGCGTCTTCATAGAGCGCCGGTGTCTTTTCAAGCTCGCTGACACGGGTAAAGAACCGTATACCGTCACGGACATAGCCCAGGGTATCGGGTACAGACATATCGAAGACGAAGTAATCGGTCACCGAATGCTCGGCCAGCTCAGCCTTGACACGTGACTGCAGGCCATCGGCCTTGATGTTCACGGCCAGCGTTCCGGCCGACGGGTAGCGCCTGTAGATCGACAGGAACTCGCGAAACGGCATGGCACCTGCCTGCGGTACATCGTGACTGATAACGAGTTCGCCACAGTAATCACGTACGTCGGTTTCGACACCGAAACCGCCGTCGAAAGCCCTTTCAAATGCCACGCGGGAGTTGTGCTCACCCCGAACAGACCAATCACCTCGATGTGCAAGTATTTTCATACTAAAGACGATTCCATGCAGTCACCCGACCCTGGCGGAACCGGGCCAGAAGGAACAATGCGTTTAGTGAAGGTCGCCTATGAGTCTTCCCGCATTTCCGCGTAGACCCGCTGCGCAAGAGAAAAGCCCTTGCTGCCGCTGATTATCGCATGACTGAACCTTACGCCATAAGCTTCGGTATGCAGTTCGGCATTGGCCGGAAAATCCACAATTTGAATTCGCACATCTTGAAACAGACCCGACAGGTCTGCCATCAATGATGGCAGTGCGTCTGCCGTAAACCAAACATCCTCTTCACTGTTAGTCCCCAGAGCATCAAACTTGTCGGAATCCCAGGAAACATGAGGCAATGGCACCTCTTTACTATCCAATCCCGGGTAAAAATGCAGTTGGAAGCTAAACATACCTCCGGGTTTCAAGGCATCGTGCACACTCGAAAAAATCTCTTTCCTTATCTGCCTAGAGGCAATGTGCTGAATACAAAGCTGCGAGTAAACAATATCGTAGTGGCCCCGTGGCGAGTCTCCACAGTCACCCCCACCACTCAAGTAAAAACTGCACTTGGACAACTTCGGATTAGCACGCGCGAAGGCGAGCATCTCCTCGCTGACATCGGTGCCATCCACAGAAAACCCGGACGCCACCAGCGCCTCCATCAAACGACCAACGCCGCAGCCGAAATCCAGTAACCTCAGTCCTTCAGGCAAGGCGACTGCGGCCGCCAACATCGAAGTAAGGTCGGCGCCTACCAGAGCACTCTGGGTCCGAAGTGCATAATCGTTGAGCATATACATAAGCGATGATCCAGCCTGACGTCTAGCCATCTCGTAGTCAGGGTGTACGACTCGTCGCGCTGACTGCTCCGAATCCGCCGCACGACTATAAAATCGCTTTTGCATCTTTTTGTAATCGCTTGGGCCTAAGGCCATAAATCAGTCTCTCAGCAATGAACGGAACAACAAACGCCGGACTCAGTGCGGTACCATCGTATCGACCTCATTTTAACTGGAATACCGACTGTTTACCTGAAGATGAACCAGAGATTATGACTGTTTTTAGTTGTCTACCAACCCGCGTCGATCGCACTTCCTGTGGCTCACCCTTCGGAGGGTCCAATAGCGCATGACCGTACGCGCGCTGGAAATCCTGCTCGAATCCACGCTACGCGGTGGCCGCAAACTGGTCGGCTGGGGAACGGGCAGTACTTTCGAACGGTATTTCACACGCATGCATATCCGCCTGGAGTACCTGGTCGACAACGACCCGGAGCGCTGGGGAGACTCCCGTCACGGAATCCCGGTGATGGACCCCGGCACCCTGCTGGCCGAATCGCCGGATGATGTCGTCGTCATCATTTACTCGGCCTTTGCGACCGACATCAAGCGGCAACTGGAGTCGCATGGTCCGTATCTCGTGGTCAACGCAGAAGATGTCAGCCTGGCCCCCGACAGCCTCGCCGTCGTCGAACGCTTCGACAGCCGGTTCGATGCGCTGACCCGCACCCCGGAATCGGCCACCCGGGTTCCCGCGATCGGAAAACGCGCCGGCATCGTCGTCCAGGGACCGGTACTCGAAGCCTCTACGCCCAAGGTTCTCGCGCAGCTGCGCATCCTGTATCCCACGGCGACGATCGTTCTCTCGACATGGGTCGACACGGCTGCGGACCTGCTTGATTTGATTCGGCCGCATTGCGACGCAGTGCTGCAAACCGCGCCACCGTCATTTGGTGGTGGCTGGAATCGCAACTACCAGCTGGTGTCGACGCTGGCTGGCCTCGAACATGCGAAGTCACTTGGCGTCGAGGTTGTGCTGAAGTTGCGGTCAGACGCGGTGATCGGCAATGCCGAACTGTTCGATCTCTACCCGAGGGTCGCGGCCACTTACGACGACCGGGTCGCCAGGTCATTCGGCATGAGAGGACGACTGTTCATTCCCGAGACCTACACCAAGAAGTACATCATGTATCACTATGCCGACATCCTGATGCTGGGCCACATCGACGACGTGATTCGCTACTGGGAAACCCCGTCCGACAGCCGCAGCATCACCAGCAGTGACAGTTCCTGGGGTGAAACGCCGTTGTCACGAATTGGTACGGACGGGCTGTTGCCGGAATGCCATTTCGCCACCCGGTTCCTGCAGCGAATCGGCTGGCCGGTGCAGGGAACAATCGAAGACAGCTGGAGCGCGCTGCGCGACCTGTTCGTCGTCATGGACGACAGCTGGTTCGACGGCTTCTGGTTCAAGCGACCGCACCCGCTGCAACCCGCCCCGGTCGACGAGACGGTCAAGCACCATTTCTGGCAGTCGCTCTACCACAACGTGCCGCTCAACCGGCACGCCGAAAAGGCCGAGCGCGACAACGTCGCATCCATCATCAAGGACTGGTAGGCCAATCAGGACCTGGCGCCTTACACGACCGGCAATGCCCAGTCGCGCTCCTCGTCCTCGACAACCTTCATCTGGCCAGACATGTAATGGCGCGGGTCGAAAATGCGCCGGCCTTCGTCGATCACGCGGATTTCGTCAAACCCGTGGAAGCGGGCGTAGTCTGCATGAAAACCATCGCAAATCCCGTTGACGGAGCATTCCGCGCATTGCGCTGACTTGCTGTAGGGATGCATGAACTTGGGCATCAGTACGCGGTATTCCTTGTAGGCGTACTCCATTTGCGTGAAACCTTCGACCTCTCCCAGCTCGTCGACATAAAAAACCGGTTCAAAATCGGACGGCGAATCGGCATCTGCAAAAAAATGCAGAAGCCTCGTGTCCGGCGCCGCTCCGGTTACGATTCGATCGATATCGTTACGAAACGTGTCGGAACAGTTGACGACGACGTCAGGCCTGTCTTTTGCGAGATCGCTATCGGAATGCCAGGGAAACCCGTGCAACTCGTCGGCCGTCCTGAACGAATCCGTCGAGATGAAACCGTAAACCTCGAAAGTGGCGCTCAACGCCTCGCTGGCCAGCACCTCGCCGATGACGCGCTCACCGATCTTCGCATTGCCAAACAAACCGATCGTCATCCGATCATCCGCGTGATGCTTCTTCGCCAAATGCGCAAGCTGCTTCATGACACGGTCGAGGTTGGCATCGAAACGGGTGGAAGGCGCGTGTGCAAACTCGTTCGTGCACCGCAGGTTCTGGATCCGATGGTAGAAATCCGTGGGCGGCTCCAACTCCGATTCGGCCATCCGCTGGGGACCTGCGCCGCTCCAGATCTCCGACGCACTCTCCCATTCATGCAGGTCGTAGATGATCTGCTGGAAGTTCTGCACATGCTTTCGGTACGGCTCGGGGAACAGGCAGAACGGCAGGTAGCGCACGTTGACCTCGATCTCTGCCTCCGACAGGCGATCGATTACCGGCAGCAGTGATTCGACGATCCGGCTGTACTTGGGCACGTTCGCCTCTGAACGCTTGT
Organism: Gammaproteobacteria bacterium; assembly: GCA_020445315.1. Lineage (GTDB taxonomy): Bacteria > Pseudomonadota > Gammaproteobacteria > Chromatiales > Chromatiaceae > Thiosocius. The sequence continues at coordinate 25,282 of JAGRGW010000071.1, read as the reverse complement.
CGCCGAGACTTTGATCGATGAACGGGTTGAAAGCGATGAAGTTCACCGCCCTCGCCCCCTTGGCGATTGCCAGCTTGCCGACGTCGGCCAGTTGATGCAGCACCTCCGGGTAAAGGACGGTATTGATCCGGAACGGAATTCCCGCCTGCTGCAGATTGTCGATCGCGGTCAACTGTCGCTTCGATCCGTTCGGCACGCCGACGACCTTGTCGTACACATCACCGATTCCCTGGACGCTGACGAGCAGATCGAACAGCCCCGCGTCGACCAGCTTCTTACAGCGCTCCATGCTGTCCAGGACGATGGCATTGGTAATCAAGGTGGGCTTCAACCCGATGTCGCGGCAATAGGCCAGCAGGTCGTAGATATGCCGGTAGATCGTAGGCTCCCCACCCTGGATGTCGACGGAGTTGTTGCCATAGACCTCGACCATGGTCCTGCACATCTCCTTGGCCTTTTCGAGCGACATGAAGGCGTGTTCCGGGTGGGCCTTGTCGTTGATCCGGTCGAGGAAATAACAAAAATTGCAGCGCAGGTTGCATGTCTGGCCGAGCCACATCACGCCGCGCCGACAAAGCACCCTGTGATTGGTCAGGAAGTAACCGTCCTTCTCGATCACGCGGCAGGCATTCTCTGTCATCAAACTGGGTCTCGTAGCGTAAAACTTGGAAAGATCGAAAACGGCAGACGGCCGGTCACCCTGCCTGTCGAACCCGGGGGACACCACCCCGGTAAAACGATTTCACGGCACCCGAACGCATCGAACTGACCAAGACGTTCATCAGGCGGAACCGGACCGAATCAGGTCGTCGAAATAGGCTATCGTTTTCGGCAACCCGTCAGAAAGCTGAACCTTTGGATGCCAGCCCAGGCGCTCCTGTGCCAGCGAGATGTCGGGTTTCCGCTGGCGCGGATCGTCACTGGGAAGGTCGTGACACTCCAGGCTCGACGACGAACCGACCAGGTCGACGATCTGCTCCGCCAACTGGCGTACCGTGAACTCGATGGGATTGCCCAGGTTCACCGGGCCGGCAAATTCCGCCGGGGCCGACATCAGGCGCATGATCCCGTCGACCATGTCGTCGACGTAACAGAAGGATCGGGTCTGGCTGCCCTCGCCGTACAGCGTGATCGGCTTGTTCCTGAGCGCCTGCATGATGAAGTTGCTGACGACGCGACCGTCGTTCGGATGCATCCGCGGCCCGTAGGTATTGAAGATGCGGGCCACCTTGATCTCCAACCCGTGCTGGCGGTGATAATCGAAAAACAGGGTTTCGGCGCAGCGTTTACCTTCGTCGTAACAGGCCCTTTCACCGATCGGGTTGACCCGTCCCCAGTAGGACTCCTGTTGTGGATGCACCTCGGGATCACCGTACACCTCGCTGGTCGATGCCTGGAAGATCCTCGCCCTGGTGCGCTTGGCCAGCCCCAGCATGTTGATCGCACCGTGCACGCTGGTCTTGGTCGTCTGGACCGGGTCATACTGGTAGTGAATTGGCGAGGCGGGACAGGCAAGATTGTAGATCTCGTCGACCTCGACATAGAGCGGGAACGTCACATCGTGCCGCATGAATTCAAAGCGGGGATGACCGAGCAGATGCTCGATGTTCTGCTTGGCGCCGGTGTAGAGATTGTCCAGGCAGAGCACGTCGCAGCCGTCGGCGATCAACCGGTCGCAGAGGTGCGAACCCAGGAATCCCGCGCCGCCAGTTACCAACACGCGCTTGGTTGTCGAATAATTGCGCATATAACGCCGTATCTTACTCCGTGGTTACCGTGCGTTTCAGGACGCAGCGATGTCAATCGGGCAATGGTCGTGCATCGACATGCCGGCGTGCCAGGGCGAGCTGTCCCGGCAACTCCAGGGTTCGCCGGATAAACGCATGCCCCGCTGCCTCGGTGATCGCAATGCCGCCTGGAAAACGCGGATTGAGATCGATCAGCCAGGCGCCGTCGTCGTCAACGATGAACTGCACGTTGATCACGCCGCGAAAACGCATTCGCGATGCCAACCGAAGGCATCGCTCGACCAGGTCGGGATCATCGGCGACACGACCCGCGGTCGCTTCGCCATCGACCACCTGCATTCGCTCCCGCACACACCAATCGACCAACCGCCCCGCCTCGTCGACGAAACAGTCGACACTATACTCGATACCCGAGTGCCACACCTGCAGCAGGCAGGGCGCGCTCAAGCGCCGTGCCACCTCCTGCCACTGCGTCTTCGAGCGGACCCGGTAGAGGCCGCGCGAGCCGGATCCACGGGACGGTTTCACTACGGATGGGAAGAACAGCCCGGCCTCATCGGTTTGGGCAGTGACCGGCGTCCAGCGAGGGCACCGGACATTGCAGTCCGCTGCTGCCGCGTACAACAGGGCCTTGTCCCCGCAGACCGCCAACGTATCGGATGGAGACAACAGGACCTCCGCCTGCAGTTCGCCCCGCTCGGCGCGCCTCGACCATGCCTCGAGTTCGGCGTCGCGTGTCGGCAGGACGGCGGTTATCCCGTGCCGATCGATGGCCGCATCGACGGCATGCCAGTATCCCGGCCCCAGGAACCCCGGCAGCTCGATGGTGCCATCCACGTACCGAAGTGCCGGCGCCGACCTGTCGACGTCACTACCGAACAGGGCGCCGTCGATCCCGGACAGCATTTCCCGCAGCCGGCTGGCCAGGTATGTCTTGCGGCCGACGGAGGGCATCAACAGCCGCATGTCAGTCTCCCCACGCCTGGTGGGCAGGAGGCAACACCAACCGGCGCAGATCGGTAACGCAGTCGATGCTTAGCTCGGCGTCTTTTGCCGTTGCCGGCGCGATCACGCCTGCGTGTTCACCCGACATCACGCGCAGCGTGCGCCAGCCACGACGCCTGGCGCCGGTGAAATCCTTGGCGGGATTGTCTCCGACATACAGCAGCTGACCACCAACCAGCTCAAACCGCCGCTCGAACCACTCGAACAAAACCGGATCGGGCTTGGAGGTATTCAGTTCGTCACTGAACAGCATCGCATCGAAGCAGCCATCCAGGCCGAGCGCTCCGACTTTGCCACGCTGTACGGCAGCCAGGCCATCGGTCAGCAGGCCCAGTTGAAACCCCGGGTGCAGATCCGTCAGCAGATCGATGACCCCAGGATAGGGGCATATCGCGGGTCGATGATCGCGAAACACCGACACCAGGCTGTCGACGCGAATCCCGGTCAAGCCCAGGTCCGCCATGGCGGCATCGAGAATGCGCGGATGCGACGGGCCAAGCGCGGCCAGCTGCCGCTCCATCGAGGCCATGGCGACTGGAGCATCCACGATGCCTTCCTGGGCCAGCCGGGTTGCGACAGCACGAAATCCACTGCGCTTGAACGCGACCTGGGCGTACAAGGTGTCATCGAGATCGAACACGATGGCGCGACAGGTTCCGAAAATCTCGCCCCCAGTCATTGCGGGAACAAGTGCTGCAGTCGTGACACGATCCTGGGCGTACCGTCTTCGACCGGGGGCAGCGTGATACCGTCGTGATCGAGCAGCGAGGTCAACAGGGTCTCGGCCTCGTCCACCGTCGAGACCAGCATGCGGGGCAGTTGCAACGCGTCGAAAAACATCCCGGCATCCAGCGCATGGTTGGCCGACAACGGCCAGGCAACCGGAACGGTACCCAGCACGACAGCCTCGTAGAATGCCTGCCCGTAACCGCTGACGAACACGCGTGCGCGGGACAACAGGTCGATGAATTCACCGAATTCCCCAGCTCCGACAGCAACCCACCCGCGCTGCCGGGCAAGCTGCTCGACGACCAGGCGCTGCTGCCCGTCGTACAGGTAGGTCAACAGGTCGATATCCTTGTGGACACCCGCATCACGACGCCTCGCCACCTCGCGCCGAACGACGGCATACTCGATACCGTGCAGCACCTGCGCCGACGCGCTGTCGTCGGCTTTCCGGCGCCCACTGACACCGGGGTAAACGATCATGTCGGCCTGCGCAGCCACGCCATCCTCGCGGTCGAGGAAGACGACCTTCGCTCCCCAGCCGAGAAGTTCGTCACGCGGCATGGCAATCGACCGGGCAGCGGACACGTCGATGACAACCAGGTCGGCAAGGCCCGAACCCGCTGGCTCCAGTGCCGAGACACCGTCCGGCGGAACATCGCGTACCGGTCGGCCAAACGCCCCCCATGTCACCCGGCTACCTTCCTCGCGCAACATCGCCAGCACCTGGCGGTCATCGACGGCGAAGGTCACCGGCCAGCCGAGGCGCTCGATCAGCTGCGCTGCGATCTCGCGACAGCGCATCAGGTGCCCGAAACCGAATTCGCCGCCCGCGTCAACGACGAACAGGACACGCCTGGGGTGCTCGACCAGGGCGCGCTGATGCACGTGGGCGTTGATCTGGCGCAGTGCAGGTTGCTCGTGCAAGAGCGCAACCGTGTCAGGCAAGGCGAAACTGCGGTCGCGCGCTTCCAGCTCGACATGCACGCGACGCATGAACTCCAGGTCGGCGGGCGTGTCGATGCTGAGCCGGTGCGGCGCACCATAGACGGCCTGCCCCAGTGTCACCGGCCTGTGCACGAACCGGTCCGGCGACCGGTAAAGAACCGGGAACTGGTGCTCACGCAACTCGGGCCGATCAGACAATTCGTCGGTCGCCTGCCAGGCCCGTCGACGTGCAACCTGCACACCTTCGAGCAGGCAAACATCGCCGGATTCCCGCGCAGGCACAACCAGGCAGTCGGCCGCCGCGTCGCGCCGCAGTGCGGCCACCAGTTCGTCAACCGATGGCGCGTGCACCAGCGGGCAATCGGCACTGATCAGCAGGCAGATATCGGCGTCGAAAGCATCGGCGGCGGTCGTCAACCTGCCGACGACATCGTCGACCTCGCCTTCGTACCAGAAAAGCCTCCAACCCCGCTCTTCCGCGATAACCCGCAACGGCTCGTTATCGGCTTCGGCCACCGTCGCCAGCACGACGTCATCCAACTCTGTACAACGGGCCAGCGAATCCATGATCCACTCGAGAATGCTCCGGCCGCCGATCCGCTGCAGTTGCTTGTTCGGCAGGCGCGACGACGACAGCCTGGCCACGACGAACGCGACCGCACGTTCACGCGGCCTAGTCATCGCCTTCTCCTGACGACGTGCCATCCGCGCCCCACGGCCGGAACAGGTCCCGGCTTGCCGGTGTACCCTTCTCGATATCGACCACGGCCACCTGGCCGAGCAGATCCGGCAACACACGCGGAGGCAGGCCGTTGCCGGGGCGAATGGAGCGGATGTGCTCCCTGCCGATCCGCGTCCCCCTGGGTACGTCGACCACCACGTAGAGTGATCGCCGATGCGACAGGTGCGAGCGTTCGGCTGCAGTCGGGCCGTCGCCGCCATCGCCCAGGGCGAGACTCGCGGAACGGCAGGCATCGACCAGGTCACGAAATACGGGGGGCGTGAGCGAGAACGCCGCATCGACCGACCCGTCGCTGGCATCGAGAACGAAATGCTTTTCGATCATGCACGCACCGAGTGCGACGGCGGCGACCGGCACCGCCAGCCCGGTGGTATGGTCCGACAGGCCGACCGCGCAACCGTAGCGGGCACGCAGCCTCGCCATCGCGCCCAGGTTGGCCTGATCGACGGGGGCGGGATAGGCGCTCGTGCAATGCAGCAGCACCAGCGGCGCATACGTGCCACGGCGCAGCGTGTCGACGGCGGCATCGATTTCGCCGAGTGTCGCCATGCCGGTCGACAGGATCACGGGCTTGCCGGTGGCAGCCACGCGCTCGAGTAAACCGATATCAACCAGTTCGAAGGACGCAACCTTGTATGCAGGGCAATCCAGGGATTCGAGCAGGTCCACCGCCGTGTCGTCGAACGGTGAACTGAACAGCGGGACCCCTCGCTCTCGCGCTCGCTCGAACAGCGCCGCATGCCATTCCCAGGGCGTATGCGCCTCCTGGTAGAGCTCGTACAGGGTGCGGTCACGCCACAAACCGGAGGCGATACGAAACTCGGGACGGCCGCTGTCAATCGTGATGGTGTCCGGGCGGTAGGTCTGGATCTTGACCAGGTCCGCGCCCGCCTCGGCCGCCGCATCGATCATGTCGAGCGCGGTTTGCAGCCGTCCGCCGTGATTCCCCGACAACTCGGCAACGATCAACGGCGGACAGCCATGACCACATTGCCGGCCGGCAATCCGCGTTACCGCTCCAGATCGACTGTCTTGCGAGCCTGTCAAATCTCCAGCCACGAGGCCTCGATACCCCGCATTCCCTCGTTGTTCGTCCAATAATAAACCAGCAGCACGCGATCATCGCTCAGCTGGACTCCCCACGGGTAGCCGATGTCGCGGCACAGGCCGTCGTCTCGAACAATCACTTCTTCGGCGTCATCGGGATCCGCAGCCGCGTTCTCGAGCAGGCGCAGACGCACACCGTACGGTTCATTACGATACCCATAACTCAGCAGGACGCGACCGTCGGCCAGCACCAGCGGGTGAAACGGATGACCGACGAGCTCGTGCAACTCCGGGGTATTCCAGTGCAAACCATCGCGGGAGCGTATCGTCGCCAGCCTGCCATTCGCGCCTGCGGTACGACAGAAACAGACGAGCCCTCCTTCACCATCCGGACAGAGCGCCGGCTCCTGGTACGTGACGACACCCGCCGTATCGCGCGCGATCAGCGCCTTGAAACGCCAGCTCGAACCACCGTCGACGCTCGCAAACAGCGCGCTGCCTTCTTCGACCCCCCAGTAAACGGGTAACAAGAGTTCGTTGCCCAACCGGACAGGCTGCCCCCTGACGGCACCGAGCCTCGGTTGCCGGTCGGTATGCCCCAGCCAGGCGCCGTAACCACCATCCGGCTCGATAAAGCGATGATGAAAGCGCCAGTCTCCCGCATGCCTGCCGCGCAACGACGTGTGACAGCCCCAGGACAGGTAGCGGCAACCGGCTTTCTGATCCTCGGTCTCGGCCCGACCACGCAGCAACGCATCGACATCGGCAGGCAAGGGGTAGTAGGAAAAAGACGCCAGCAGCACATCATCGCCCGGCAACACGAGCAACGAGGGGTCCTGGTCACTGGCCTCGGGGTTGAATGGCAGGAAATCCGTCGTCCCGGGTTTGACACACCCCGAGCCGTCCAACTCCATCAGCGTGATGTGAGATCGACTGTCGATATGATCCATGCGTTCGAACATGTCATATCCCTCGCGCTTCTCTTTCGGTACCAGCCACATGGCGTCGCGCGCGCGTCTGAACGCGAGCAGCAGGTTGTCGTCGCCAAACCGAACGATGCTGGGAAAGGCCGCGTGAAATCGTTGGTCCCTGTAGATTTCCCGATGTTCGATCACGCGCATCGAACTTCCCCCCTGACATATCTGAAGTTCAACACCGCTGTACGATCAACCTGGGTTCAGATTGCACCAACTCGCCGGCAAGGTATCGGTCCACGATCTGGTCCTGGTAAAGCGAATAGATCACTTCCAGGTGCTCAGGTCGCCAATCGGCCGCGCGCCACAAACGACCGGTCGTACGATGCGATACGGATGAAATAGCGTTTTTTCCGGCAGCGCTTATCAGGGCGGGCAGCTGGTCAATCGCCTTTTTCACGGCACGACAGGAAAGATCATGCAGCCCATCTCCCGGGACCAGGTCGGCCACGCTCTGTTGAACAACGGGCCCAAAATCCAGTTCCGCCGTCAGCTCGTGAATGGTGCAGCCTGTCATTTGTGGCTCGAGCAAATAACTCGGCCAGAAATGCGTAATGCATCCGCGGTACCACGGCGACAGACCGCCATGCAGGTTCCAGCGATAATCGACCTTGGCAGCCCGCAGTGTCGGTTCGGCCAGCATGTGGACGCCATAGCTCAGCAACACGGATGCCTTGTGGCAGCCAAGGAAATCCCTGACTTCGGCGGCGTTGAGATGCGCCATGTCGGTGACCATCGTCGGCACCTTCGGAAAAGCTACCGACGCGTCACCGAAATGCCGCTCTTCGGCAAGCCGGCGCTTGTCGAAATGATGATCGAACAAGGCACTCAACCTGGCCGTTATTCCTTCGGGGGCCTTGGGATTCATTTTCTCCCTGCCTTCGACGACCAGCGCCTTTAGCAGGCCGGCGCCACCGAGGGCATTCGCCAGGTACCTGTGGCGCGGATGATCACCGGTCACAAGAATCACCGACATGCCGAACCCGCGCACAACAGGCGATTGTGTTCGAGCGTCTCCACGACCGGGGACAATTGCTCCAGGGGCATACCCAACGTATCCGCAAGCTCGACGAGACACCGGGTACCGTCACAGTGTGACAGCACCTGCAACACCAGGTTCAGGCGACGCCGGCCGTCTTCGAGGCAATCCGCCGACATCGAGCGGGTCTTTGAGCTGTTCTCCGTTGGATAGAGGGCATACTTCGACAAGTGCGGTTCACCATACGGCTTCGTGTTTGCGAACACGCCCCCTATTTCGACCGAGCGCAGCAGGGATTCGATCCTGTCGATCGAGTTCACAACCTGTGCGATGTCCATGAACTGCTTGTCGTCCAACGAGTTGTGATACCCGGGGTAACTGCCATAGGTCGTGCGGGTGATGTTGCCCACTGGCAAGTTGAATCCGGGGGAGCAGTACTGCCGCTCGTCCGACCCGTGCTCGGGCGTGAACGGTCGACATGACCAGCTGTCGTCGTGGGCCATCACATGCTGGACGACGCGGTCGATGAGCCCCTTTCCCTGCCGGCTTGCCTTGTACGAAAGTCCCTGGCTCGGTCCGCCCAGGCACGTGAGTACCAGGCCACCAGCCAATACCTTCGACAGATGTTCATGGTGTCGTGAAAGAAAGCACAGGCTGCCGATCGTTTCCGGGTTCAGCAGGAACCGGTAACTGTAGCGCCGTCGTGGCCAGCTCCGGATACGGTGATACAAACCCAGCAGGACGAGTGGACCACTCAACTCGTTGTTTGCCATGGACGGATGACAAAGGTACGAACTGAGTAAAATCTCCTGCTCCGACTCCCCCGGAACCAGGCAGTGCGCAAAGTCGAGACCACCGTCGACGAACTCGCTGTCGATCCATACGTGGTAGTCACCATCTGACAACCGCTGTCGCTGATCGTCCGCCAGGCAGAATCCCCAGTTCCTGCGGTAATAGCTGGTCACGTACGGGACAGCCTGCGGCAGGTCGGGCAACGAATACAGGTGAGGCTGCAACGCCTGCAGCGACATGTGCCGGTCGACAGGCTCGGCATAGTTGACGACATGCAGGTTGTTGTCGGCGAAATCGACAATAACCCGTCCATCCGGACCGGTCAGGCGCGCGCCATGAATATGCCACTCGCTGGGTACCGTCCAATCGAATATGTCGGTGCCGGTCGGAACCTGTTCGAACGAGAGCGGCATCCACTCGGCGAAAAGTCCGAGACTCTGGCGCAGGCCCGGCCCGGTTATACTGCGGCAGACAGGAAAAAGTTGATCGAAAAGCTCGCCCAGTAGCGCATCGCTGTAAGGTTTCAACGATCGATGGCCTCTTTCAGCACATGCACGACTTCGTCTTGTTCCGGTTCCGACAAGCCAGGAAACAATGGCAGGCTGAGCGCTCCCTCGTAGTAAAGCTCGGACACCGGGAAATCACCCGGACGGAAACCGCGCTCACGGTAAAACGGCTGCAGGTGGACCGGAATATAGTGAACCTGCGACCGGATGCCCGCGGCAGCAAAGCGGTCGAAAACCTTTCGACGCGTCTCGCTTCCGCCATCGAAGCGCACCGGATAGAGATGGAATGCCGATGCCGTGTCGGGATGCTGCCATGGTCGCTGCAGCGGCAATCCGACCAACAGTTCGTCGTAACGTTGCGCCAGCGAACGCCGCCGGGCGACAAAGCTGTCCAGCCTGTTCAATTGACTCACGCCGAGCGCCGCCTGGAGGTCCGTCGTCCGGTAATTGAAGCCGAGCTCCAACTGTTCGTAGTACCAGCCCCCGTGGCAGTCACCCGTCAGGCTGGCGGGGTCACGGGTAATACCGTGCGAACGCAAGCGCCTCGCCCTGTCGGCCAATCCAACATCCCGGCAGACGACAGCCCCACCCTCCCCCGTCGTGATCGATTTCACCGGGTGGAAACTGAAGATCGTGATATCGGCGTGGTGACAGTTCCCTGTCGGCACCCCGCGATAACTGCCACCAAGGGCATGCGAGGCATCCTCGATGATCCGAAAACCGTATCTCTGCGACAGCTGCCAGATCTCGCCCATATCGCAGGACTGACCGGCAAAATGCACGGGTATGACGATCTTCGGCAGCGTGCCGGACTGTTCCGCCGCCTCGAGCTTGGTTGCAAGAGCGCGTGGACACAGGTTGCGGGTCCGCTCGTCAATATCGACGAAATCGACGTCACCCCCGCAAAAAAGCGCGCAGTTTGCCGACGATACGAAAGTGATGGGCGAGGTCCACAACACGTCACCCGGACCGAAATCCAGGGCTCGACAGGCAAGATGCAGGGCCGCAGTACCACTGGAAACCGCGACGGCCGCACTCGCTCCACAGTATCCCGCCAAAGACTGCTCGAACCGTTCAACAGCCGGCCCCTGCGTCAGCCAGTCTCCACGGAGCACGTCTACGACCGCGTCGATATCCGCCTGGTCAATGCTCTGGCGAGCATAGGGGATCAACCTGTCAGACCTCCTCGTTCAGGCGCTGTAGTTCAGCAATATCCAGGAAAACGGCGTTATCCCCCGAACTGTAGTCGAATCCGGAAGGCACCGGTTTACCCTGCTCCCCCAAGGCGTTGCGTTCGTAAGACTTGCTGTGTGTCATCTGGATTCCCGGCCGAATGACAAAGTGATCGTTGAACTCGAGCGTCAGGTGAGCATCGTCGGCTGGACACATCACCTCGTGCAGCTTCTCGCCCGGCCGGATGCCAACGATCTCGTGCGGCATGCCCGGCGCCAGCGACTCGGCCAGGTCGACGATCCGAATTGAGGGGATCTTCGGCACGAAGATTTCGCCGCCGTACATGCGCGCAAAGCTTTCGATGACGAAATCCACCCCCTGTTGCAGCGTGATCCAGAACCGGGTCATGCGCTCGTCCGTGATCGGCAGGCTTTCGACGCCCTGTGCCAGCAGGTCACGAAAAAATGGCACCACCGATCCGCGCGAGCACACCACGTTGCCGTAGCGCACGACCGAAAACCGGGTATCCCGCTTACCGACGATATTGTTGGCGGCAACGAACAGCTTGTCCGAGGCCAGCTTCGTCGCACCGTACAGGTTGATCGGGTTGGCCGCCTTGTCGGTCGACAGCGCGATGACCTTCACGACGTTGTTCTGCAGCGCCGCCTCGATGACGTTCTGCGCGCCGTGGATGTTGGTCTTGATGCATTCCATCGGGTTGTATTCGGCCGCCGGGACATGCTTCAGCGCAGCGGCATGAACGACGAAGTCGATCTCGCGCATGGCCTCCTTGAGCCGGCTCCCGTCGCGCACGTCGCCGATGAAATAACGCATCATCGGCCCATTGAAGCGCTGACTCATCTGGTACTGCTTGAGCTCGTCACGCGAGAAGACGACGACACGCTTGGGCGAATAGCGTTCCAGCAGGGTACCGATGAACCCCTGCCCGAACGAACCCGTGCCACCGGTGACCAGGACCGATTTGTTGTCGAACATACCCCGCAGACCTCCGCCGAGACACCCCGGTGAGGCGGCCCACAGGGGGACCGCGCCCGGCGTTGAAGTTTTAGCTATGCGTCGCCGGAGAGGTGTTGCAGCGGGATGAAGATACCGGGAATCGCCATCGTACGGAAGCCTGCCAACCGCAGTGGATGCCGGAAGACACCGGAACACTGACGCCCCGAGCGTGGGAACGGTAGTCAAGTTCCGGCCGGCGCGGCCGCCACAATCTAAAGTTGATAGCAGGAAACCGTCGCTATCGTGTTAATATCCGTGGCGATTTCGCCCCGGCGAACCGCCCAGCGCCGACACGCGGACCGCGTTGCACGCTGCACGCGGGAACGATCACGTGATACGCCGGCCGGATTGCAGAACTCAGCGTAAACAGGGAACACGACAGCGGGTCACTCATCAAAATGCGAAGCAGACTGTATTCACTGGTGACACCGTTCGCGGGTGTCTTGCTCCTGGTCGTGATGCTTTCCGGCAATCCGGCGCTGGCCGTGACGCTCGGACAGGCCAAGGTGCTGTCGTACCTCAACCAGCCACTCGACGTCGAGATCCCGCTGATAGGCCTCGCGCCCGGGCAGCACGAAGAACTGCGTCTGCGGCTGGCCGACCAGGCCGTCTTCGACCGGCTCGGCGTGAACTACACGCGACTGCTCGCCAGCATGGAGTTCGCCATCGTGCAGGACGATGGCAACTGGGTCGTGCGCGCGACCACCTCGCGACCGGTCAACGAACCCTTCCTCGACTTCCCGCTGCTGATGGCCTGGCCCGGTGGCCAGTTGATTCGCCAGTACACGCTGCTGCTCGACCCTCCGGGCAGACCGGCCCCGGTCGTCAAGACGGCCAGCGTGACGCGCACGGCGACGCCGGTCAGGCGACCGACTCCGCCGCCGGCAGCCGCTGCCGCCGGTACGGTGTACGGACCGGTTCAGCGCGGCGAGACGCTGTGGCCGATCGCCAAGAAACTCAAGCCAAGCGGCATCACCACGCGGCAGATGGCGATGGCCCTTCTGCGCGCGAACCCGCAGGCCTTCATAGACGGCAACGTCAACCAGCTTCGCGCCGGTGCGCGCCTGACGATACCGACACGCAGCTTCATCGAAGAGATGGACGCGGCCACGGCGCGGCGCGAATTCAGCGAACAGGTCCGTCGCTGGCGTGCGCCGGTTGCGACATCGCCGCGCACGGTGGAACCGGCCACTCCCGCCGTCACCTCACCGGCTCCGACAACGCGACCGGCAGAAGATGGCGCCGGCAGCGAGACACCGCCCGTCGCCGAGACAACCACGCCGACGGCTGCCCGGCCGACCGAAGACGACGTGCAGTTGCGCATCGTCGGCGAGAAAGGCAAGGAAAAAATCGACGAAGGCAGCGACCAGGCGATCAAGGAGCAGCTCCTGGTCACGATGGAAGAGGTCGAGAGCAACCGGATCACGACCGATGCCATCGAGGCACGCCTCGAACGCATGGAGTCGGAACTCGATCGCCTGCAGAAACTCGTCGAGCTGAAAGACGCCCAGATCCTGGCGCTGCAGTCCGAGGTCTCGGCCCAGGAGGCCATCCGCGCCGCTGCCCGCGAGGCTGAGCCGGCGCCGCCCGAGCCGGTTCGCCCGGCGGTACCCGAGGCCGTCGACGAAGCCGCGAAAACCGGCATCGCCGCGCCGCAGGTTGCCGCTGTCGAACAACCCGCGAACGATGGAATCACCACGCGAATCGAGGCGACCCCGCCCGTACCCGTCAAGCCGCTGCACGAGCAGTACGCCTGGCTGGCCTGGGTGCTGCTGGGCCTGGCCGGCCTGAGTGCGCTGATCCTGGTATTTCGCCGGTCGGAACAGGAAGACGCCATCGCGACGTTGCCAACGGCGGAGCAGGCGCTGGACGCCTACCAGGCGACGACCGAGCCCACCACGCCATCGCAGCCGCAAATGCGTGCCGCGGCGAGCGATATGCACCGCGCACAGGCATCCGCAGCGCGCGAAGCGGCAGTAGCGGAGGAAAGTATCGAACTGCCGCCGCTCGACGACACGGATCCGGAACTCGACGTCGAGTCGATCATGGATCAGCTGGCCGAAGAGCGGGCACAGGAATCGGCCAAGGCTACGGGCTCAAACCGAAGCGCGGCGGCAGACCGGCCGGCACGGCAGGCACCGCCGCCCGAAGCCGCTCCCGCATTCGACGATGACGACCTGGCCTCCTGGGTGGCGGAACTCGATGCGGGCAGCAGCCGTGCTGCCACCAACAACCAGGGCTCCCTCGAAGACGACGACCTGCCGAGCATCCTGACAGAGCTCGACGATCAGCTGAAGAATGCTCGCGAGCCGGCACCTTCCACCCAGTCGAAACTCAACCTGGACCCGCTCGAAGACACGATACCCGTCGACCAACTCAGCGAGGCCGCCGACCTGTCGCTCGACGAACCGCTCGCGCGCGAGCAACTGGACGACGACACCTTCACGATGAGCCTGGACCTCGCCCGCGCCTACCTCGAGATCGGTGACCAGGATGGTGCCCGGGACATGCTCCACCAGGCGCTGGCCGTCGCGGAGGACCCGGATCAGCGCGAAAAGATCGAGACCCTGCTGCGACAGATCGGCTGATCCGGCGGAACGATCGATTCAGGCAGACCCCGGCGCCACGAGCCACCTCATAACGGGTACTGCGCAATCCGCTGTGGCTTCATGCCGCCAACCTGCTGCCGAATCTCGTTCCACAGTGCCTCGTAGGCACGGCCCGCCGGTGAGCTGCGCGCGAAGTCGGTGACGGGCCGTCGCTCCAACCCCATGCGTTCGACTTCGCTGGCATAGGGAATCACCGTCTCGAGTACGGTGCAGCGTGGATCACCCCGGCTCGCGATGACCTCGAGGTGCAGTTTCTTGCGACGGTCCACCATCGAATAAAAGGTGTACACCGGCGTCTGCAGCTTGTGACCCTCGATGAAATCGAGCAACTGGTTCATCGTGCGCAATGACAGCGTCGTCGGGATCGTCGGCAACAGCAGCGCATCGGCGGCGCGGAAGATGTTCTCAGACACCAGCGAAATACTCGGCGGGCAGTCAAGCACGACGACGTCGTACCGCTCTGACAGCGGCCGCAGCAGTTTGAGCAGCCGCACCGCGGGGTTCTTGCTCTCGCCGAGTTTCAGATCCATGTTCCGGTAGGAAAAGTCGGCCGGCAGCAGGTCGAGGTTGGGATAATCCGACCCCTTGAGTACGTCGGTCAGGTCGCGCTTGCCCTGCAACAGCTTGTTGCTGCCCTTCACCTTCGGCTTGACGCGCAGGTAGAAGGTGGCCGCCGCCTGCGGATCGAGGTCCCAGATCAGCGTCCGCAGTCCGCTCTTGGCGGCCAGATGGCCAATGTTGACGGCCGAGGCCGTCTTGCCCACGCCGCCCTTGATGTTATAAACGCCCAGAATCTTCATGAAAGTCCTAGCTTGACGATTCCTCTGCTTTGAAAAGCCGCTTGAACTCGGCGCGGTTGCCGGCCGAATCGAAGTCGGCGAACGCACCGGCGAACCGCTCGTGCGCTGCCTGCTGGTGACGCAACAGGTCGGCGACCAGTGCCCCGATCGCCATCACCGTCCGCAGGCGGGCCGGATCGTCGGGCGCGAACGCGGCTGCAAAACCACGCAACTCGTCTGCCTGCACCTCCAGGTCCTGGAAATCCCCGAGGATGTCGAGCAGGTTTTTCAGTGCCCGCACGATCTTCTTGACGTGGCTGTCGGGAAACAGGCTGCGGAAGAACTCCAGCAGGTAGCGCAGTTTCTTGCAGTCCTTGCGCAATTCGTGCATCGCCTCCGGCGCACCATCGGTGGTGACGGCCCGGCCGGCCTTGATCACCTTTCGGTACATGCGCCAGATACGTCGTGCGGCGACCAGTTCGATCGGCAGGTCGGCGTAAAGGCCCGGGTCACCCGGCGGCGGGTCGGCCTCCAGCACCGCGCGCCAGTCGTCAAGCAGCGTCCGCATCTCGGCACTGCCCAGCTTGCGCTTCAGGCGGGCCTGCTCGGTTTTGTGCGTGCCGAGAAGGTGCGCCTCGAGAGCATCGAGATCGTGCGCCATCGCCGCCGGCAGGCTGGCACGGTAGCGCGGTAACTCGAGCAGGAATACATCCAGGTCACGGGTCGGACCGGTGACCTGGCCAAGCCAGCCGAACCGCTGCTTGTAGTCTTCGACGATACTGTCGGGCAGCACCTGCTTGACCTGTGACAGCGCCGAACGCGTCCGCCGGGTCGCCACCCGCAGGTCGTGCAGGAACTCTGAATCGAGGTTGGCCCGGGTTCCTGCCAGGTTACGCTCGATCGTCCCCAGCAGGGTCAACAGTATCTTGCGCAGCGCGCCGACGGCATGCTGCTGATGCTTGAGCTTGAGCGTCAGCTTCGATGAGTAGTCGCCCGGCTCGCGGCCGATCGCCGCGACTGACTCGTCGAACACGCAGGCCGGCGCGTACGGCCACTCCATCTCGCCGGCAAAATGATCGACGAGGCACTGGCATTCGCTCTCGTAGCCAAGCACCGGCAAAACCCGCACGCGCGGCCACAGCATGCGTGGTTCCTGTGTCGCAGCGGAATCACACTGCATCGCCAGGAACTGCAGCCTCGCCACGGTCTTGGCGTCTTCGTTCAGCACGCGCAGTTCGGTTACGCGGCAATGCACGCTGACAACCGGCAGCAGCACACGCATTTCCAGCAGCGCCGCAACCTGTTCACGGATTAGGCCGCCAGGCAGTTGCGCCGGCCAGGCCGGCTCGACATCGCTCTCCACCGGGTCGACCACTTCGGTGGCGTCTTCGCGCTTCAACCGCAGCAGGCCACCCTCGGAAGACACCAGCCGCATCAATCTCAAACCGGCCGCGTGCAATCGCCAGTCGAAGCTGTCGAAGAACGTCAGATCGAAACTCAGCGATTCGTCGACCACGCAACGCTGTGGGCCACCAACCAGCTTTGCCAGCCGTTCCGGATCGGTCCGTTGCGGCAACAGGAAGCTGTCGCCAGTAGGGTCGTTCATGGCCTTTTCTTCATGTAAAACCAGGCTGCCGCCGTCGGCCGGGCGACGGGGCTAATGGGCGCGAAAACCTCGCTGTCGCACGGCGCAACGAGGCATTCCGAAAGCTCAATTTGTATGTACAGAGTAAACACATAAAGCAACTGTGGCAAGCACACGGCCGCGTGTTAAACCGCCCGCCACCATTCGCGCACTATATCCTCATCATGTACATTTACGCACGGTCGCCGGGTGTCTGCCCGACACGGTATCACGCGCAAACGCCCGGCGACGCCCAACCAGACGCAGATCCCCGGATCGAATGTGCCAACCCAGTTTCACCCGCATCGCTGCCGTCAGCGTGGAGAGTCCAACGATGTATAAACCGCTACTGATCGCGAGTACCCTTTTCGGGGTCGCCGGCCTGCCCGTTGTGCTTGCCGAATCCAACCCGCCCCCGGTCCAGTTCGCACCGCCCCAACCCGTCGTCAATCCGACGGGCCCCGGCATACCGCCGGTACCGAGCTGGGTCAGCGAGCGCCGCGCGCAACTGGGCATCAGGGAAACGACGATCGACGGCACGTCGGCTCGCAAGTTCGAACCACCGGCCGCGCCTCAACCGCCGCAACCGCCAACCTACGAAACCAGTGGCGTGCCCCTGCCGGGTGACTTCGCACCACCCGAGCAGACAGTCGATCAGACCGCGCTCCCGGCCTGGGTGGTGGAACAATACGCCACGATGTCCGCACCACCGGCACCCGAAGCACGGCCGGCACCACCCGCTCGACCACAACCACCGGCGCAGCCGCAACCCATGGAAAGGCCCGCGGTGCCGGACTGGGTCGGCAATGCGTCCGCCGGTACACGCGATTTCACACCGCCTTCACCACCCGAGCGGCCCGCCATGCCGGGCATGACGGACGGACAGGCGGCAGCGATGACACGGCCGCAGCGTCCGCAGGCGCCACAACCGCCGCAGCGTCCGCCGGTTGCCGCACAACCCGAATCCTCTGCGCCAGCCGCACCGGCCCGGGCGGAACCACCGGCTCGCCCGGCGATACCGGAATGGATCAGCACGCGGCATGCCGCCATTGCCGAGCGCCCCACCGCACCGCCGCGACCGGCAGCACCCACCATGACAGGGGAAGCTGCACCGGCGATCGATGCACCGGCCATGCGCCCGTTTCCGCCGGTCTACCGACCGGTACCGGCATACGGGCCCTGGGGTGGAGCCCCGTATGGCGGCGGCTGGGGCCCCGGCCCTTACCGTGGCTGGAACAACGGCTGGACACCCTGGGGCAATGGCTGGGGTAACGGTTGGGGTAACAACGGTTGGGGCAACAGCTGGATGCCGTGGGGCAATGGCTGGGGTAACAACGGCTGGGGTAACAGCTGGATGCCTTGGGACAGCGGCTGGGGTAACAACGGCTGGGGCAACAGCTGGATGCCGTGGGACAGCGGCTGGGGCGGCAACGGCTGGAACAACAACTACGGCAGTGGCTGGGGTGACGGCTGGGGCAATACGACCGGCGACGCCACCGGTGATGCTGCCGGTGACGTGGATTTCAGCTTCGCGATGAGTGGCCGCGCCAGCGCTGACCTGACCGGCCGGGGCTATGGCAGCGGTTACGGCGATGGCTACGGTCGTGGTTATGGCTACCAGTACGGCGGCCCGGTCTACCCGATGCCGCCGATGCCACCGCAGCCGATGCCACAGGCACCCGCCGAAGCGGAGCCGGAAGGCCCGGCTGACGGCGACGGCGATGGCGTCGCCGATACGACCGACCTGTGCCCGGAGACGGCCCCCGATACCGCGGTGGATGCACTGGGTTGCGCCGAGACGGCGCGCATCGTGCTGCGTGGCGTCAACTTCAAAACGGATTCCGACGAACTGACGGCGGATTCACTGGCGATTCTCGACGGCGTCTCGGCGACGCTGTCGGCCAACCCGCAGATCAAGGTCATGGTCGCCGGACATACCGACAGCGATGGCGAGGAGGCGTACAACAAGGACCTGTCGCAGCGCCGCGCGCAGGCAGTGGTCAGCTACCTGGCCGAGCACGGCGTCGACCGGAACAACATGATTGCCAAGGGATTCGGCGAGGAACAGCCGATCGCCGGCAACGACACGGCCGACGGCAAGGCACAGAACCGCCGCGTCGAACTCAACCGCCTGTAACCGCAGCGCTTCGGAAACAGGCACCGAGGGGGCATTCAATGCCCCCCGGTTACCCCGCCTCTCAGCGCAGGTAGTTGAACAGGCTCAGGTCCTGGACGCGAATGAATGCCTGCTGCGAGGCCTGCAGTGCGGTCAACTGCTGGTTGAAACGGCTGATGGCCTCGGCGTAATCGACGTCTTCCAGGGTCGATTTCACGTCGGCGACGGCCAGCTCGAAGGCCTCGTTGGCAGTCTTCTGGTCGTCGATTGCGTTCATGCGTGCACCGATGTTGGCGCGGACGTTCAGTAATCTTTCCATCGCCGTATCGATGTCGGCCAACGCATTCTGATCGCCGGAGTTGGCCTCGAGGTTGTCGGCCAGCGAATCCAGCACGTTCCAGACGTTGGTCACGCCACCGGCCGCACCGCTGAAATCAGTGAACACGCGACCCGAGTCACCCATAGCGACTTCGCGACTCTCGCCGATCTGGACCCGGCGCTGGCCATCGTCACCGTGGTAGTTCAACGAACCGCCCACCGTATCGAACGGCGGTTGATCGCTCTTGAAACCGGCGAAGATGTATTCGCCGTTGGCATCGCGGGTATTGGCAAGCTGCAGAAAATTGCTCGCCAGCGCGCGGACCTCGCTGGCAATCGCCGTACGGTCGACGGTGCCGTAAGTATCGCTGTTGCCCTGGACCGCCAGTTCCCTGACCCGCTGGAGCAGGTCCTGGATGCCCTCTATGGCCGCTTCCTCCTGCGCCAGCCGGGAGGTGGCGGCATCCGCGTTGCGCTGGAACTGTCCCAGACGCTGCTCCGCCTCCTTCAGGTCGAGGATGCGCACCGACGCGGAAGGGTCGTCCGACGGTGTCAGGATACGCTTGCCGCTGGCAACCTGGAGCTCGGTTTCGCTGAGCTCACGCTGCTTCTGCAGCATCGCGTCGACACTCTGCTGGTAGAGCTGTGATGTCGAGATACGCATGTTTACCTCCTCACCGCGCCGAGCAGGGAATCGAACAGGCTGTTGGCCACGTTGATGACCTGGGCGGCGGCCTGGTAGGCCTGCTGGAAGCGGACCAGGTCGGCGGCCTCCTCGTCGAGGTTGACGCCGGACACCTCGGCCTTGGCCGATTCGGCCTGGCCAAGCAGGTGTTCCTGGATCGTCGCGTTGTTGCCGGCCTGGTGCGTCTTCGTACCCACGTCGGCCACCAGCGAACCGTAGGTGTTGGCCAGTGTCGCGGTCCCGCCGATCATCAGGTTCGCGGCCTGCAGGTTGGCCAGGCGCCGCGCATTGCGGTTGTCACCGATACCGACACTGCCTCCGCTGGCACCGCTGTTGTCGCTGAGGACGAAGCGGTCCGTATCAGCCGGCGTGCCGTTCATTGTGAAACTGTAATCACCGAGACCGGTGATCGAGCCCGGCACCGTCAGGGTCGTGCCGGTATCGGTCGCCGGGTTGTAGGCGACGCTGCCGATCGCGGCCCCCGATGGCGGGCTGCCGCTGTAGATATCGAACCGGTTGGCGGGCGCGTTGAACTGCAACGTCAGCGGGGTCGTCAGCCTGGACGGGCTGGCGACACGCGTTACCTGCGCGCCGGCGCCGATGACGCCCGTTCCGGTGTTTGACGTCGACGCCGATGCCAGCACCGCCTCGGCAGCGGCGATGTCACGCTCGTTGGTGACTAGCACGTCGATATCGGCCGCGGCCGCCCGTGTCGGGCGCAGGCGGTAGCTGTCACCGGCACTGGCCGCGACGACCGTGATGCTGATCCCGGCACCGACGAACGGATCGCCCGCGGTACCGGTCCCACTCAGGCTGACCGCCGCACCGGTGTTGAGGTCGAGCATCGACCAGGCCGAACCGTCGTAGCTCAGTTGATACTCGTGCGTCGTCAGTGCGCTGACGTCGGCGAACCCCAGGGTGACTGCACTGCCGCTGGCATTGTTCTTGTCGGCCGCCGCCGGTGCCGGAGACAGGCCGGTGAAGAAATTCCCGCCGAGATCACCGTCGAAGTCCATGCCGGTACGATGTTCGGCGTTGAAATACTCGGCCACGCCGACAGCGACGCGACCGAGTGCGTTGTGCGACTCGTCGAGGACCTCGTCGCGGAAACGCAGCAGGCCACCGAGGCTACCCCCCGTCATCTCCGCCGTGACATCGATCGTCGGACCACTGCCCTGGCGAATATGCAGTTCACGCCGGTCGGTCGCGGCGCTGCCCTGCTGGACGCTCAGCGTGCTGAAGGCACTGCCGACGACGAGCGCCTGGCCGGTACCGATGAACACGTTCATCGCGCCGTCCGACTGCTCAACCGTCGAGACCGCGGTATAGCGACTGAGGTCGTCCACGAGACGGTCACGCTCGTCGAGAATGTCATTCGGGATGCCACCGCCGTTGCCGTTCAGGCCGGCCACGCGCGCATTGACCTGGGCGAGTGAACCGGCCAGCGAGTTGATCTCGTTCGCCTCGCGCTCGAGATCACGGTTGAGCTGGTTGCGGATATCGGTGAACCAGTTGTCGAGCGCGTTGAAACGATCGGTCAGCTGTTGTGCACGGTTGATCATGACCGACCGGGTCGGAATCGATGACGGGTCGTCGGCGACGTCGTTCACGCTGGCGAAGAACTGCTGCAGCATGCTGTCGAGACCGGCCGACGAATCGGCGATGACGTTGTCGATCTGGTTCGCACGTTGCTCGTAGATCGCGTACTCCTCGTGCGATGCCGTGTACGAGCGCACGCGGCCGGCAAGGTAGTCGTCGTAGGAACGGCGAATCGACGTGATGTCGGTACCGGAGCCGATGAAACCCTGCGGCGTTGCCTCGGCCGGGCGGGTACCGAACTGGACACGCTGGCGACTGTATCCCTCGGTGTTGACGTTGGCGATATTGTGCCCGGTCGTCTCCATCTGCCGCTTGAAGGCGTTGAGCGCACTGATACCGGTGTTGATGATGCTCGCCATGATCGAATCGTCGGTCTATCGCTGGTCAGATAGCCGCCTCGCCCTCCTGCATCTGCTGCCTGGCGCTCTGCATGCTGTCGCTGTCGAGAATGCGCCGGATCTTGTCGGCATAGGCCGGATCGGTGGCATAACCTGCCTGCTGCAGCGCCTCGAAATAGGCCGGTGCATCCGATGTCTTGCGCAGGGCGTCGCGATAGCGCGGGTTTTTCCGCACGAAGTCGACATAGTCGCGAAAGCTTTCGTCGAACGAGTCGTAGGCACGGAAACTGGCACGCGTATTCAGCGCGACCCCATCGCGGTACTCCAGCGTATCCACACGCACGCTGTCACCGTTCCACCGTGAGTCGGCCTTGATACCGAACAGGTTGTGGCTGCTGCCACCACCACGGTGCTGCATGACATGCCGCCCCCAGCCCGTCTCGAGCGCTGCCTGCGCCAGCAGGGCCTCCGGTGGCAGGTCGATCTCTGCCGCCGCCTTTTCGGCAAGGGGCCACAGCGACTGAAGAAAATCTTCGGGCGATCCGTCCAGCACGACCGACTGCGCGGCCTGCCCCGCATCGGAAGGTTCACCAGCGGCAGCGGCCGGCGCCTGGCGGGCAAATATCCGGGTACCGAGATAGTCCTCGGGCGCAAGGTCGCGATGGGTCGGCGCGATCGAACCGCCGAGTTGCCGTTTCAACTGTTCGGCCAAGCCAATGCCCTTTTGCTCCGACAGGTGCACCGCGATCTGTTGATCGTACATCTCCCGGTAGAACTCCGACTGCTTGCTGTCGAGCATGCCGTCGCCGAGACTGGCGTCGCGCATGCTCTTCAACATCATCTGCAGGAACAGCGATTCGAACTGGCGCGAGACCTGGTCGAGGGCCGCGTCCTGGTCCTCCCGTGCCCGCGCCTTGAGCGCCGCGAGACCGGAAAAATCGGTGTAGACCTGGGCCATATCGACTTGCATGACGACGTCCTAGATAACCACCAGGTCGGCCTTCAAGGCGCCGGCCTGTTTGAGTGCCTCGAGGATCGCAACCAGGTCACTCGGACCTGCGCCGACCTCGTTGACCGCACGCACGACCTCGTCGAGGGTCACGCCCGGGTTGAACACGAACATTCGACGGTCGCCCGGTGCCGAGACGGAAACATCGGAGCGCGGTGTAACCACCGTCTGCCCGCCTGCCAGCGGATTCGGTTGCGACACGTCGTTGTTCTCGCTGATCGTCACGATCAGGTTGCCGTGCGACACGGCAGCCGGCGAAACCTTGACCGAACTGTTGATGACAACGGTGCCGGTACGTGAATTGACGATGACGCGCGCAACCGACGCTGCCGGTTCGACCTCGAGATTCTCGATCATCGACACGAAGCCGACACGCTGGCCGATGTTCTTCGGCGCATTGACCTTGACCGAGGTCGCATCAGTTGCAAACGCGGTACCCGGGCCGATCGCCTGGTTGATCGCGTCGGTCACGCGCTGCACCGTCGTGAAATCGCCCTGCTTCAGATTCAGTGTCAGCATCGCGTCCTGGCCGAAAGGCGTCGGCACCGCGCGCTCGACCGTGGCGCCGCCGGGGATCCGCCCGGAACTCGGAATGTTGATCGTGACCTTCGAACCGTCGGCGCCTTCGGCTGACAGCCCACCGACGACCAGGTTGCCCTGCGCGATTGCGTAGACCTGGCCGTCGATGCCCTTGAGCGGGGTCATCAGCAGGCTGCCGCCGCGCAGGCTCTTGGCGTCTCCGATCGACGATACCGTGATATCCACCTGCTGGCCCGGCTTGGAAAAAGGCGGCAGGTCCGTATGCACGGTAACCGCGGCGACATTCTTCGGATTCAACTGCGTACCGGGCGGCACGACGATACCGAGTTGGGTCAGCATCGTACGCAGGCTCTGCTCCGTGAACGGCGAGGAATTGGCCTTGTCACCACTGCCGTCGAGCCCGACCACCAGGCCGTAACCGAGCAACTGATTGACCCGCACGCCCTGGATCGAGGCCAGGTCCTTGATGCGTTCCGCCCTGACCGGATGGGACATGACCACGAAGCAGACCATCAGCATGGACAGCATCGTCAGGGCCAGGCGTTGTGAGCGGTCGGTTCGCATGGTGTTCACCTGCTTCGCAATGGACCTAGAAGGGCCAGATACTGGATATGAAGAACTTCGCCAGCCACCCCATCTGCGTCGCCTTGGCCGTCTGGCCGTCACCGACGTAGACCAGCGTGGCATCGGCCACGCGGGTGGAATCGACCGTGTTCGCCGGGTCGATATCCTCCGGCCGAACGATTCCGGACACACGGATATACTCGTTGCCCCCGGTCATGCCGATACGTTTCTCGCCGCGCACGCGCAGGTAGCCGTTCGGCAGCACCTCGTACACGGTCACCGAGATCGAGCCGGTGAACTCGTTGTTCTGGGTGTTGTCGGCGTCACCGCTGAACGCCGTGCTCGACGACAGGCTCTGGCCCAGGTTGTAACTGCCGTCCAATCCCGGCAGGCCAAATTTCGGCGTGCTGCCGAACAGCGTCGGGTTGGTGATGGCTGTCGTGTTGCTGCGGTTCAACGTCCCCGAGTTGGTATGCGTGGCCTCGGTATCCTCGACCAGGTTGACCAGCAGGATGTCACCCACCCGGCGCGCCCGTACTGCTTCGAACCAGCTGCGCTCGAAGCCGGCGTGGTAGATGGAACCGTCCCCCTGTGGCGCCGTCGGGATCTCCATGGGTCGAACCGCTGCGTATTCCGGGTCTTTCTTGGGCGCCGAGTTACACGCCACCAGCGCCATCGTTGCCAGCAACACGGTGGCAAGGCGCCAGGGGTGCGTGGATTGGTACGGATTCGTGCGCTGAATGTTCATGCCTGCTGCCTCAGAGTGACCTCATCACAGGGTCTGGCTGACATAGGCCAGCATGTCGTCGGTCGTCGAAATCGCCTTGCTGTTCATTTCGTAGGCGCGCTGGGTCTCGATCATGTTGACCAGTTCCTCGACCACGTTGACGTTCGAGCTCTCCAGCGAACCCTGGATCAGGGTGCCGGCACCATTCTGTCCGGGTGTCTCGACCTGCGGCGCGCCGCTGGCCAGCGATTCCCGATACAGGTTGTCGCCCACCGCCTCGAGACCGGTCGGGTTGATGAACTGGGCGATCGTGAGATTGCCGATCTGGGTCGGTGCGGTGTCGCCAGCGGCCAGAGCCGACACGGTACCGTCGGAGCCGACGGTGACGCTCAAAGTGTTGTTCGGCACCGTGATCGCCGGTTCCAGCAGGTAGCCGTTCTGGGTCACGATCTGGCCGTTCGGATCGAGACCGAAAGACCCGTCGCGCGTGTAGACGATCGAGCCGTCCGGATGGGTGACCTGGAAGAAGCCGTTGCCCTGCACCGCGATATCGAAACTGTTATTGGTCTGCACGATGTTGCCCTGGGTGTGCAGCTTCTGCGTGGCCACCGTGCGCACACCGGTACCGAGGTACAGACCGGAGGGCAAGGTCGTGTCCTCGGTCGTGTTGGCACCGGTCTGGCGGATGTTCTGGTAGATCAGGTCTTCGAACACGGC
>JAGRGW010000444.1 GCA_020445315.1 Gammaproteobacteria bacterium | reverse complement strand
GACGGGATGCTGTTCAGCTCTTGCGCTCCAGCGCGTCCAGAAACTTCTCGGCATCCAGCGCCGCCATGCAACCTGAACCGGCCGACGTGATCGCCTGG
This sequence comes from Gammaproteobacteria bacterium, assembly GCA_020445315.1. GTDB lineage: Bacteria > Pseudomonadota > Gammaproteobacteria > Chromatiales > Chromatiaceae > Thiosocius. Next base: position 1,647 of record JAGRGW010000444.1, on the reverse strand, counting down.
CGGTAGACATGGTCCATGACGTCGCCGGCGGCGAACACGCCGGGCACCGACGTCGCCGTGGCATTGCCCTCGGTGCCGCTGTGCACCTTGATGTAGCCGCCGGCCATGTCGAGCTGACCCTTGAAGATATCGGTGTTCGGCTTGTGGCCGATGGCGATGAACAGGCCGTGGACGTCGATCTCGCGGGTCGAGTCGTCCTTGGTGCTGCGGATGCGGATGCCGGTCACGCCGCTGTTGTCGCCGAGCACCTCGTCGAGCGTGCTGTCCCAGGCGATCGTGACATTGCCGTTCTCGGCCTTGTCGAACAGCTGCTTCTGCAGGATCTTCTCGGCCCTCAGGGCATCGCGGCGATGCACCAGCGTGACCTCGGAGGCGATGTTGGACAGGTACAGCGCCTCCTCGACCGCGGTATTGCCGCCGCCGATGACGGCAACCTTCTGGTTGCGGTAGAAGAAGCCGTCGCAGGTCGCGCAGGCGGACACGCCCTTGCCCTTGAATTTTTCTTCCGACTCCATGCCGAGGTACTGCGCCGAGGCGCCGGTGGCGATGATCATGGCGTCACAGGAGTAGCGCTGGCTGTCGCCCTTGAGCTGGAACGGGCGCTGGCTCAGGTCGACCTCGGAGATGTAGTCGAACACGATCTCGGTCTCGAAGCGCTCGGCGTGGGCCAGCATGCGCGCCATCAGGTCGGGGCCCTGCACGCCGTTGTTGTCGCCGGGCCAGTTGTCGACGTCGGTCGTGGTCATGAGCTGGCCACCCTGTTCCATGCCGGTGACCAGGACCGGGCTCAGGTTGGCCCGTGCGGCGTAGACCGCGGCGGAGTAACCGGCCGGGCCCGAGCCCAGGATCAGCAGTCGGCAGTGCTTGGTGTCGCTCATGCGGGAATTCTCCTGTCGTGACGGCTTGTACGAATTCCCCGGTGTTGTCCGGGCGGACTGTCGACCGGGGGCCGACATACTATATTGAACGACAACAGGAGGTAAGACCGGTGGGAATAAAGGTTGGTGTACCGACAGAGATCAAGCCGATGGAGGGCCGCGTCGGACTGACCCCGGCGGCCGTGGCCGAGGTGGTGCGGCACGGGGTCGAGGTTGCGATACAGCAGGGCGCCGGCATGCGCAGCGGCTATCCCGATGCCGACTACGAGGCGGCGGGCGCCTTGCTGATGCCCGATGCCGCCGCGCTGTACGGCTGGGCCGGGACCGTGGTCAAGGTCAAGGAGCCGGTCGACCCCGAGATCGACCTGCTGCGCGCCGACCACCGCCTGTTCTGCTACCTGCACCTGGCCGCGCTTCCCGCGCTGACGCAGCGCCTGTGCGACATCGGCCTGACCGCGATCGCGTTCGAGACCGTCGCCGAGCACGGCCGCCTGCCGATCCTGACCCCGATGAGCGAGATCGCCGGCCGCATCGCGGTGCAGGTCGGCGCGCACCTGCTGCACACCACGCAGGGCGGGCGCGGCGTGCTGCTCGGTGGCCTGCCGGGTGTCGAGCGTGGCGAGGTGGTGGTCATCGGCGCCGGCGTGGCGGGTAGCGCCTCGGTCAGGCTGGCCGCCGCGATGGGCGCGAACGTCACCGTGTTCGATCGCAACCCGGCCGCGCTCGAACGCATGCACGCGGCCGCGCCCAACATCACCGGCCTGATGCC
>JAGRGW010000443.1 GCA_020445315.1 Gammaproteobacteria bacterium | reverse complement strand
CGGTCGCGGAACTGATGGACTACGGTCGCGAACTGCTCGGTGTCGACGACGTCATGGACGGCGTCGCCGAGATGATCCCCGAGGTCCAGGTCGAGGCGACGTTCCCCGATGGCACCAAGCTGGTGACGGTGCACGACCCGATTGTCTGACGCCTGCCGGCTGGCCGGCAGTCTGCTGTCGATCAGTCAGCCAGCAACATCTGGTTGATGATCAGCAACGGCATCCGCGGGTTGAACAGGGGGTCACTCCCGGCATCGATCTCGTCGCCGTCGGCGATACCGTCGCGGTCCGTGTCCGCGACCAGCGGGTTGGTCCCGTACAGGTTCCGTTCGTCCTCGTCGGACAGGCGATCGTTGTCGTCATCGCTGTCGCACGGGTCGCCCAGGCCGTCGTCGTCGTTGTCGCCCTGGCCGGGATTGGACAGCAGCGGACAGTTGTCGGTCGCGTTCAAGACACCGTCGTTGTCGTCGTCCCGCTGCGCGTCGGCACATCCCATGGCGTCGACTGTCTCGCCGGCGACGGTTGCCGGGCAGCTGTCGATGCAGTCGCTGATGCCGTCGCCGTCACTGTCGTCGGGTGTGTTGTAGCCCACGGTCAGCGTGACCCCGCTATACGCGTCGAAGCCCTGCACGATGACGTACCAGTCGCCGCTCGAGGCCGGCGGCTGTACCTGCTCCTCGTTGTCGGGATTCGCGGAGTCGAAAGCGCTAAACGGCGGCGTTGTCTGGCCCACGATGAGGTCGGCGTCACCACTGCCGCCGCTCAGCGACGCATTGAATCCGCTGGCGCAGGCAGGCAGGGACAGCGTGTAGCACCGGTCGCTGTTCTCGGCGCCGCTGAGTCCGCCAAAAATCGCCGGATTGGCTGTGAGCGCCGTGCAGTTGTTCCTGGACAGTTGAAACGTCGCGCGGAACGATGCTGACAGTTCAGGCAGGTTGATGTCGAACAGGGCGCCACCGTTCAGCGTCGAAACCAACGGGAAACTGATACCGAACTCCGTGACGGTGATGCCATCCCGCGAGTAATTTTCCCGGATCCACCTGTCGCCGCTGCGTGTCAGCACGAGCGGGATGTCGTTCTCCCAGACACCGTGCATCGTGTTGTCGTCGACCTGGTACAGCGCCATGTAGGTATCGGCGCCGATGAAGGCGCTGCCGTTGCCGGTGACGCTGACCGGGCCGTGCCAGATCCCGTCGTAAGGGCCGGCTGCCACGATACCGGTGTGCAACTGCGCGAACACGGCCAGGGCGGCCAGCGCCGGCGCCAGGCGCCGAAGCGGGCGATGCTGGTCCCGTTGTGGGGTAATCGCGGATTCGGTCCGTTGCATGGCTGGGCTCTCGGGAAATGGTCGGTCACGATGCCATGCCGTGGGCCTGGCCGCATAGCCGAAATTCTACCGCAGGGCGAGTGTGCCCGGTGGTTGCACCAGGTTGGCGCAGTGACGACGCCGGCGTGGCCCGTCGAACCACGCAACGCCACGTGGATTTCGAGGTAGACAAGCAGTATGGTTGAAGCTGGTACGACCGGAGATGCCTTGATGCGTGCGCAGCGCCGCGTGCGTCGGTTCGCTTCTTGTCGGCCAGCCTTCCAGTTCAAACGGGTGCCGTCATGATTCCAGGTGAAGTCATCGCCGTCGATGGCGAGATAGAGCTCAACGCCGGTCGTGAGACCGTCAGGCTGTCGGTGGCCAACACCGGCGACCGACCGATCCAGGTTGGTTCGCATTACCATTTCTTCGAGACCAATGCGGCGCTCGATTTCGACCGTGACAAGGCTCGCGGCTTTCGCCTGAACATCGCCGCGGGTACGGCGGTGCGATTCGAGCCCGGGCAGACACGCGAGATCGAGCTGGTCGCCTACGCCGGTGACCGGCACGTCTACGGTTTCCGCGGCCAGGTCATGGGTGCATTGGACAGGGGGGCGCCTTGATGGTGCGTATCAGCCGGCAGGCCTATGCCGAAATGTATGGACCAACGACCGGTGACCGTGTGCGCCTGGCCGACAGCGAACTCTTCATCGAGGTCGAGGAGGATCGCACCGTCTACGGTGACGAGGTCAAGTTCGGCGGTGGCAAGGTCATCCGTGACGGCATGGGCCAGAGCCAGCAGCCGTCGTCACAGGTCGTGGACGTTGTCATCACCAACGCGCTGATTCTCGATCACTGGGGCGTGGTCAAGGCCGACGTCGGTATCAAGAACGGTCGCATCGTCGGTATCGGCAAGGCCGGCAACCCGGACGTACAGCCCGGCGTCGACATCATCATCGGCCCGGGTACCGAGGCGATCGCCGGCGAGGGCCAGATCCTGACGGCCGGCGGCATCGACTCGCACATTCATTTCATCTGCCCGCAGCAGGT
>JAGRGW010000442.1:2042-2314 GCA_020445315.1 Gammaproteobacteria bacterium | reverse complement strand
AAGGCATGACCTGCCAGCACTGCGTTGCCAACGTGCGTCGTGCCATCGAGTCACAGGGAAAATTCGACCTGGTGCTGGTGGACCAAGTGAGCGGCATGGTCCAGGTCGCCGGTGCCGCGGTACAGCGCGAACCGCTGGTCAAGGCGGTGGCTGATGCCGGGTATCGGGTTGTCGATGGGGAGGGGGAGTAGTCGAGACAAGATTGCTTCGCGTTGCTCGTAAAGACGAGTTTTCTGCAGGTTTGACCTGTAGGGTGCAACACCCGCAGGGCG
>JAGRGW010000442.1:267-1878 GCA_020445315.1 Gammaproteobacteria bacterium | reverse complement strand
TCCAGCCGCCGCCCATGGCCTTGTAGACATTGACCAGCGCGACGTAGACGTCACCGCGGTTGATGGCATCGGACAGTTCCGCGTCGAACAGTCGGCGTTCGGCATCGAGCACCTCGATGTAGCTGACCTGCCCCTCGTCGTAGCGCAGCTGGGCGAAGCGTGCGTAGTCACGCAGAGCGGACAACTGTCGTTGCTGTGCGGCCGCGATCTCGCGGCGCTTGCGGTTGTCGATCAGGGCGTCGTCGACCTCGCGGAACGCGGTCTGCACGGCCTGCTGGTAACCGACCAGGGCCTGGCGTTGTGCCGCTTCGGTGGCGCGGATGTCGCCGGCTATGCGGCCACCGTCGAAAATCGGTCCGAGCAGGCCGCCGCCATAGCTCCAGATATTCGAGTTGCTCTCGAGCAGGTCTGACAGTTCGTCACTGGCAAACCCGAACAGGCCGGTCAGTGAAATGCGCGGAAAGTACTGTGCCTCGGCGACGCCGATCAGCGCGTTGGCGGCAATCAATTGCTGCTCGGCTGCGCGTATGTCCGGTCGACGTTGCAGCAGGTCCGAGGGAATGCCCGCAGGTACCGGCGGTAGGGTCAGCGCATCGAACGTGCGACCGCGTGCGATGGGTCCCGGGTTCTGCCCGAGCAGGATCGACAGGTTGTTCTCCAGTAGCGCGATCTGGCGCTCCGTCTGCGGAACGCGCGTGCGTGCGAGTTCCAGTTCAGAACGCACCTGGGCGACCTCCAGTTCGGAAACGACACCACCCTCGAACTGCAACTGGAACAGCCGCAGTGACTCCTTGCGACTGTCGATGGTCTTGTATGTGATCGCCAGCTGCTCGTCGAGATTCAGCAGTTGCACGTAGGCCGTCGCGACGGCGGACACCAGGCTCAGGATCACCGTGCGGCGGCCTTCCTCGGCGGCGAGCAGGCTGGCCCGCTGTGCCTCGGTCGCACGCTGGATACGGCCCCAGATGTCGAGTTCCCAGCCGACGTTGAGCGCGGCGAGGAAGCTGTTGTCGACTCGCGAGCCAGCGCCGGGAAGCGATGACTTGCTGCGCCCGGCGGAACCCTCGTAACCCACCTGCGGGTAGCGGTCGGCGCGGACCACGTCGACCCGTGCGGCGAACTCCAGCACCCGCTCGGCGGCGAGGCGGACATCCTTGTTGTTGCGCAGTGCCGTTTCGACGAGACGGTCGAGGACGGGGTCGCCGAACTGTGACCACCACCGCGTGTTGGCGATCTCGCCACTGTCGCCGGCGTCGATACGATAACTGGCCGGCGCATCGACATCCGGTCGGGCATAGTCCGGGCCGACCATCGCGCATCCACTGCTCAACAGGATGGCGCCCAAAAGGGGGAGAGCCTTCACGCTAGGTGTCCTCTTTCGTTGCCTTGACATCGGATGGTGCGCCGTTGCCACTCATCTTCTCGCGCATCGTCGTAATCAGGTAGTAGAACAGCGGAACGAAAAACAGCGCCAATGACGTCGCACCGACCATGCCGCCGATGATGCCGGTTCCGATCGAATGCCGCGATGCCGCGCCGGCACCCGAGGCCAGCACCAGCGGCATCGCCCCGAGGATGAACGACAGCGATGTCATCAGGATCGGGCGCAGG
>JAGRGW010000442.1:0-144 GCA_020445315.1 Gammaproteobacteria bacterium | reverse complement strand
CGATCTGGAAGTAGACGTCGTTCTCCATGCCGCGCAGCCAGACCGCGACCAGGGCGCCGAAGATGCCGAACGGTACGGCCGTGATGACGGCGACCGGCAGCGACCATTGCTCGTACTGTGCCGCCAGGATCAGGAACACCATCA
>JAGRGW010000441.1 GCA_020445315.1 Gammaproteobacteria bacterium | reverse complement strand
CAGGAAGTAGCCGGGAAACCCCATCTTGATGATGACGTCGAGTTCGATCTCGAGCCGCTCGTCATAGGGTTTGCGCCGGTCGGCAAAGGCCTCGTCTTCCGGATCCAGGATCCGCTGCAGGCGCCACTCCAGCCCCTTGCGCGACTCCTCGCGGAAGAAGTCGTCGATCGTCATGCCCGACGGAATCGGGAAATCCGGCAGGAAGTTCTTGCCCAGCGTGATCTCGAGGTTGCAGCGCTTGGCGATTTCGACGCTGTTGACCAGCGCCTCGGGCAGGTCGGCGAACAACAACGCCATCTCGTCGGCCGAGCGCAGGTACTGCTGCTGTGAATGCTCCCTGGCCCGGCGCGGGTCATCCAGGGTGCGTCCTTCATGGATACAGACGCGAACCTCGTGGGCCGGGAACTGGTCGGCGGAGAGGAAGCAGACGCCATTGGTCGCGACCACCGGCACCCCGGTGTTAGAAGCGAGTTGCACGCTCTCGTGCAGGCACGCTTCCTCGTCCGGTCGCCCGGTTCGGCTCAGTTGCAGGTAGAAGCGATCACCGAACACGTCCAGCCAGGCGTCGAGCCGTTGCGCTGCCAGGTCACGGTTGCCGCCCAGCAACGCACGCCCGATATCGCCGTCACGTCCACCGGACAGCGCGATCAGTCCGGACGCCGTGTCGGCATCGAACCACTCACGCGCCATCATCGCGCGGCCCAGGTGCTGACCCTCGCGGTAGCTGCGCGAGACCAGCTCGGTCAGGTTGCGGTAACCGTCGCCGTTCTGCACCAGCAGGACCAGGCGGTCCGGCTTGTTGACGTCCTCCGGGTTGCGCAACCAGGCGTCGACACCGCAGATGGGTTTGACGCCGGCGGCCATCGCGGCCTTGTAGAACCGCACCAGCGCAAACATGTTCGACTGGTCGGTCAGCGCGACGGCCGGCATCCCCAGTTCGGCGACGCGACCGACCAGTGGCTTCACCCGTGCCAGCCCGTCGACCAGCGAGTACTCGGAATGCACGTGGAGATGGACGAACTCGCTGCTCATCGAAGAGGGAAGGCGCTCGGATAGGTTGCCGGGAATGACGTTCGAGAATACCCCGTTGTCGGGTCGGGGGCCACCGTTTTGCCGCCCTAGCCCGGTCGTTGACCCAGGCTTCGACAGCCACAGGCTTTGACCAATTTAATTGATACTAAACAATGATATATCAGTATTAATTAAAGCCTTTTCCCGGTAAAGAAAAGACCAATGCACGCCTTTCGCCCGGGTACGGGCGACTCAGTCGATCAACCGGCGAACCGGGCCGAACGAACGCCTGTGGATCGGCGAGACACCCTGCTCGCGCAAGGCGTCGAGGTGCAGCCTGGTCGGATATCCCTTGTGCTGTGCGAAACCGTAACCGGGGTGCTCACGGTCCAGTTCGATCATTTCTCTGTCACGCGCCACCTTGGCGATGATCGAGGCCGCAGAGATACAGGCCTCGCTGCTGTCTCCACCGACGATGGCCCGTGCCGGACAGTCGAAAACCGGTGCGCGATTGCCATCGACGAGGGCGAGCCCCGGACGCATGACCAGGCCCGCGACGGCGCGCTGCATCGCCACCAGGCTCGCCTGCAGGATGTTGATCCTGTCGATCTCCTCGACCTCGGCCCGACCGATGGCCCAGGCCAGTGCATGCTGCCGGATCTCGCCGTCCAGGCGCTCGCGCCGCTTCTCGGTCAGCTTCTTCGAGTCGTCCAGGCCGGCGATCGGGCGCACCGGATCCAGAATCACGGCCGCAGCCACCACCGGACCCGCCAACGGACCTCGCCCGACCTCGTCGACACCGCAAACCAGCAACTCAGGCAACGCCATGCTCCCGCAGCAGTTCGCGCACCGCCCTGGCGGCCTCGCGGTTGCTGTCCATGCGCAGGCGCTCGTGCACGGCGTGGTAACGCGCCGCGATCGCATCGCGCCGCGCCGGGTCACGAAACAGGCTCAGCAGTGCCGGCGCCAGTTTCTCCGGTACGCAGTCGTCCTGGATCAGCTCCTCGGCCATCGGTTCTTCGCTCAGCAGGTTGGACAGTGCGACATGCCGCGTCTTGATCAGGCGCAGGGCCCTGACGACCGCGTAGGTCGCCGCGTTGACGCGGTACCCGACGACCATCGGGCGGTGACTCAGCAGGGCTTCGAGCGTGGCGGTCCCCGATGCCACCAGAACGACATCGGCAGCGGCCAGCGCGGCGTGGGACTGGCCTGTGACCACCCGTACCGGCAGGCTGGGCGCCCTTGCCAGGCACTGGGCCTCGAACTGTTCCCGGGTGGCATCACGCACCAACGGCGTGACGACCTGCAGGTCGGGTATCGACGCGCGCAGACTCTGCGCGGCCTCGATGAACGGGCCGGCCAGGCGGCTGACCTCGCCGTGGCGACTGCCGGGCAACAGCGCCAGCGTCGGTGCGTCGGCGACGAGGTCGAGTTCGCGGCGCGCGGCCGCCCGGTCGGGTGACAGCGTCATCTGCCCCGCCAGGGGATGTCCCACGTAGTGCGCGGCGACGCCGTAACCGGCCAGGAAGTCCTTCTCGAATGGCAGGATTGTCAGCAACAGGTCGGCGGCACGACGGATCTTGCGGACCCTGCCGGTGCGCCAGGCCCATACCGTCGGGCTGACGTAGTGCACCGTCGGGACCCCGCGTTCACGCAGATGGGTCTCCACCGCCAGGTTGAAGTCCGGCGCATCGACCCCGATGAACAGTGCCGGCGGCGTATCTTCCCAGCGCCGCAACAAGCCACGGCGCAGTCGCAGCAGGCGCGGCAGGTGGCGCAGGACCTCGAACAGGCCCATGACTGACAGGCTGTCCATCGACTCCCAGCTATCGATACCGGCCTCCAGCATCCGCGGTCCCGACACGCCCTCGAAGCGGACCGTCGGCAGTTCCTCGCGTAGCGCCCGCATCAGGCCGGCGGCCAGGGCATCACCGGATGGCTCGGCAGCCACGATGCCGATGCGCATCGAGACGCCGTCAGCGGACGATGCTGCGTTCACTCGCAGCGAGAAAATCGACCATCACCTGCAACTCGGGATGATTGGCCGCCAGGACCGTGATCTCGTCACGCGCCGCCGCCAGGGACAGGCTCGATGCGTACAACAGCTTGTAGGCCTTCTTGATCGTCGATAACTGCTCCGCGCTGAACTGGCGACGCTTCAGTCCTTCGCTGTTGATGCCGTGCGGCTTGGCCGGATGCCCCCCGATCAGGAAATACGGTGGCACGTCCTTGCTGATTGCGCTGCCCATACCGGCGAAGCTGTGGTCACCCACCCGGCAGAACTGGTGGACCATGCTGAAGCCGCCGAGGATCGCCCAGTCGCCGATGTGCACGTGTCCCCCGAGCGACGCCGCATTGGCCAGGATCACGTGGTCACCGATGAGACAGTCGTGGGCGACGTGCGTATAGGCCATCAGCAGGTTGTCACTGCCGATCCGGGTGATGCCGGTATCCTGCACAGTGCCGCGATGTATCGTCGCGCTCTCGCGGATCTGGTTGCGGTCGCCGATCTCGAGAAAGGTCTCTTCGCCGGCATACTTCTTGTCCTGGGGATCCTCGCCAATGGAGGCAAACTGGAAGATCCTGTTGTCGCAGCCGATGCGGGTCTGCCCCCGAATCACGACATGCGGACCGATGCGCGTACCCCGGCCAATGCGGACACCGGCACCGATCACCGCGAAAGGCCCGACCTCGACGCCCTCGTCCAGTTCGGCGGCGGGATCGATTACCGCGTGCGCATCGATCACCGTCACAGGTCCCGTGCGGTGCACATGATCTCGGCCGACGCCACCACCGCGTCATCGACCTTGGCGACGGCATTGAAAACCCAGATCTCGCGTTTGCGCTTGAGGACCTCGATCTCGAACACGAGTTGGTCACCTGGCACGACCGGTCGCTTGAAGCGCGCCTTGTCGACACCGACCAGGTAGTAAATGGCCTCCTTCGGAACGTCGGTACTCTCCATGGCCAGCAAGCCCGTCGCCTGCGCCATCGCCTCGATCAACAGCACACCGGGCATAACCGGCTTGTTGGGGAAATGCCCCTGGAAAAAAGGTTCGTTGATGGTGACGTTCTTGATCGCTACCAGACGCTTCCCCGGCTCTGTGTCGATCACCCGGTCGACCAGCAGGAACGGGTATCGATGCGGTAACAGGCTTTGAATCTTCTGAATATCCATGGCGTCTAACGCAACCTCCGTCAAAAATCGACGTCTGCCCTTGTACTTGTTTTGCAGCCGGCACCGGTCTCTTGGTCAAGTGCCCTTGTTCGTACTCTCACGCAGCGTCGCCATCTCTTTTTCGAGCTGGCGCAGCCGCCGAACCATATCATCCAGGTGGCGCAGCCGGGCAAAGTTCTTCAGCCACGAGGCATGCTCCATGGCAGGGACCGTGCCGGTGTAGACACCTGGCTTCTTGATCGAACGCGTTACCGCCGTGGCACCCGAGACGTGGACGTGATCGGCCAACTCGACATGCCCGGTGATCCCGACGCCACCGGCCACCGTACAGTAGGCCCCGATGTGGGTGGAACCGGCGATCCCGGCACAACCGGCCATTGCCGTATGCCTGCCAATGGTCACGTTATGTGCCACGTGTACCTGGCTGTCGATCTTTACCCCGTCGTCGATGACGGTGTTGCCGATGGCGCCGCGATCAATCGACGAACACGAACCCACTTCGACGTCGTCACCCAGCCAGGCCCGCCCAATCTGCGGCACCTTGACCCAGGCGCCGGCGTCGTTGGCCAGGCCGAACCCGTCGCCACCGATTACCGCACCGGGGTGAATCAGGCAACGCTGACCAAGCCGCGTGCGCGGGCCCAGCGTCGCCATCGCGACGAGGCGGGACCCGCTGCCGATCTCGCAGTCTTCCAACACGACACAGCCGGGCCCGACGAAGACCCCCTCGCCGATCACGGCGCGCTCACCGACGTAGGCGTTTGCCGCCACTTCCGCGGTCGGATGCACCTGCGCCGTCGAATCGACAACGGCACCGGGATGCACCCCGGCCGTTACCGCCCTGTCAGGATAAAGTGCCGTGGTAACCCGTGCGTGCGCCAGGTACGGGTTGTCGGACACCAGGCAGTCGATGTGACAGTGCGCCACGTCGCCCGGTGCGACGATAACGGCCGACGCCGCGGTCTCGGCCAGAAATTTTCGGTACTGCGGGTTGGCCAGGAAACTGATCGCCCCGGCCGTTGCATCCTGCAAGGTCTCGACGCGTTCGATCACCCGGTCTGGATCGCCGCGCAACTCGGCGCCTGCAATGGTGGCCAGTTCCCCCAGGCTGAGGCCCATCAGCGCCCTCCCGTCATTTCGTCATGTTGGCCAGTTCCTGCATGCGAGCAAGAACCCTGTCGGTAATATCCGCACGCGTCGACGCCCAGGTGACGACGCCGACCTCGAGGACCACGTCCACGCCTTCCTTGCCCGCGACCTCGGCGATCACTTCACCGACGATTCGGCGCAGACGGTCCGATTCCTCGCTGGCACGGAGCCGACGATCGTTCTGCAGTTCTTCCTTCGCGTTCTCCAACCGCAGGTTGCGGGAGCGGATATCACGCTGCAGGCTCTTGCGCTCCATTTCGCCGATGTCGGACGACTCTTTCAGCTCTTGCTCGAGTTGCGCGATCTGCGCTGCGTGCTCTTCGATCTTGGCCTGGCGCGAGACGAACTCGGCGTCAATCTTCTCGCGGGCCTTGATCGACTGCGGCGCCTCGGTCTGCAGGCGCGCGAAGTTCACGACCCCGACGGCACCTCCGGCGGCAACCGAAACCGAGGGCAGTACGATCGCAACACCCAGCACAATGGCAGTCAAAAATGTCTTCATGGATCTTCTCAATGGCATCAGAAGGTCGAACCGAAAGTGAACTGGAATTGCTCTTCCTCGTCCTGATTGTCGGCGCGGAAAGGCACTGCGTAACTCACTGTCAGCGCACCGACCGGTGACAGCCAGGATACCCCAAGGCCCGTTGAATACCTGAATTCATCATAGTTGAACAAATCGTCCTGATTGGTGTCGACCACCGCACCAAAATCGAAAAACGTCGACATCCTGACCGTATCGCTGCCGGCCTTGAACGGCGGGGGGAACAACAGCTCGAGGGTGCCGTTGTAGAACGCATTACCACCGATCGAGTCACCCTGGGAATCGCGCGGGCCAACCGATCGGGCGGCAAAGCCGCGCAGGCGTCGCGGTCCGCCGCCGTAGAAATTCTCCCACAAGGGCAGACGCGAGGTGCCACCGTAGGCATCACCAAACCCGATCTCGCCATTGGTCGAGAAGACGAAGTCCTCGGTCACCGGCCAATAGCGCCTGTGTCGGTACGAAAGCTTGTAGTACTGGAGATCGCTGCCGGGGATGCTGGCCTTGCCGTACATGCCCTGCACCGCGCCGCTGCGCGGAAAAATGGCGCTGTCGCGCGAATCGTGGGTCCAGTTGAGGTTGATCTCGAAGTCGAGGAACTTGTTGCCCTCCAGGCGTTCGAAATCGAGCACCTCGGTGGACGGGTTACTGCCGACCTCGAAGTCGGTATGGTGGAAGGCGAAACCGAACGTGAACCGGTTGAATTCGCTGAGCGGGATCCCGAAGTTTACGCCCGCGATAAGGTCGTCGGTCTTGTAGTCGGCGGTATCGAGATCGCTGAAGTCGGTCGCCTGGTAGCTGAGATCGAATCCCCGGCTGATGCCGTCGACGGTGT
>JAGRGW010000440.1 GCA_020445315.1 Gammaproteobacteria bacterium | reverse complement strand
GCTGCGACAGCAGGCGCCGTCGGCAGTGCTGGTCTGCGACGAAATCTACCAGGGTCTGCAGTATGGCCAGTCGCCGCAGACGGCGCTTGCGCTGCAGGCCGACAACCTGGTTGTCATCAACAGTTTTTCGAAGTACTTCGGCATGACCGGTTGGCGGCTGGGCTGGGCCGTGGCGCCGGAATGGCTGGTCGAACCGATGGAACGCCTGGCGCAGAACCTGTTTCTCGCTGCGCCCACGCTGGCTCAACACGCGGCACTGGCGGCCTTCGGTGAGGAGAACCGGGCGATCCTGGAGCAGCGGCGACAGGTGTTCGAACAGCGACGCGATTTTCTGCACCGGGCACTCGGCGAGCTGGGCCTGGGCGTCGGAACGCCACCGGACGGCGCGTTCTACATCTACGCGGACATCGGCGACCACACCGACGACAGCCTGTCGTTCGCCGCGGAGCTGCTGGAACAGATGGCGGTCGCGATCACGCCCGGCGCCGATTTCGGTGAATATGGTGCGGGCCGGCATGTGCGATTCGCTTACACGACCGATCTGCCCGGTCTCGAACGGGGCGTCGAACGGCTGCGCACCTTCCTGCGCGCGGGCGCCGGCTGAGTCAGTCGGCCGCGAGGTCGTCGATCCAGAACCGCGTGGCACCAGCGACTGCGGCGGGCATTGCCGCCAGTTGCAGCACCGGGACGAGCATCAGCACGGTGACACCGGCGCCGAATGCCAGCGACTGCAGGCGTTGCCGGCGCAGGGCCTGGCGTTGTTGCTTCGGCGCCAGCGCATGGTTGCCCATCGGGTAATCGGCGTATTCGATCGCCAGGAACCAGAATCCAAACAGCAGCCAGGCGACCGTGACCAGGATATTCAGGCCCGGAACCAGGAAAAGCAGCAGCAGCGGCAGGGCGCGGCTAAGGAAATAGACAATCTTGCCGATCTCTCCTGAAACAGCGGGGCCGATCGCCTTGAGCAGCGATTCGTCGGCGTCGGCCGGCAGCTGACCGGTCAGGTGCCGTTCGACGCGCGCGGAGAGCATGGCGTTGAACGGGGCGGCGATCAGGTTGGCGAGCAGGGTGAAACTGTAGAACATGGCGACCGCGTAGGCGGTGGCGAACAGGATCCAAAGGATCCAGCGCAGGAACTCGAGCCAGGCCTGGGTCGGCAGCCAGCGGTTCATGAAATCGTCGAAGTAGCTGCCGGCAAGGTAGGCGAGGCCGCCGAAGACGAGCATGTTCAGCAATAGCGGTACGATGACGTAGCGGCGCAGCCCCGGGCGCGTGATGATGCCGAGGCCCTGGAAAGGGAGGAAGAAACCTTTGACGAGAGCGTACATGGGCTGAAGCCAGGATCAGGAAAAACACATCGGCGGCGGATTTTAGCGTGCCTGGGCGCGCGATGCCGTTGCCGTAGAGCGGAAACCTCGAACAGGTATCAATCCGGTTCGCAGGTTGTGGATACAACCGTTTGTAAAGCAAGCTTTTTTAATCGAGTTTGAGTACACTCTTCCGGCCGCTGACAGCGGCGCCACACGAACTCGATGGACAGCGACCCGAACAGCTAGAGAGGATAGTTATGGAAAATCTCCTAAAAACAGTGCGTTCCGTACTTGTGCTAAGCGCGCTTGCGGGAGTCACGGTCATCAGCGGCTGTGCGTCGCAGTCGGGCGGCGATCGCCCCGAACTGCCGGCGGCCAGCGGCGAAGCCCAGCATACGACGCGTTACCGGATCGCTCCCGGTGACTCGATCCAGATCTTCGTCTGGCGCAACCCGGAAGTCAGCACCGAGGTGCCGGTGCGCCCCGACGGCATGTTGTCGGCGCCCCTGCTGGAAGAGATCCCGGCGGCCGGCAAGACCCCGGCCGAACTGGCGCGGGACCTCGAGGCCGAATTGTCGACCTACCTGCGTGACCCGCTCGTCACCGTCATCGTCAACGGTTTCGTCGGCACGTTCCGTGAGCAGGTAAGGGTCATCGGCGAGGCAGCCGAACCCCGCAACATGCTCTACCGCGACTCGATGACGCTGCTCGATGTCATGATCGAGGTCGGCGGCATGACCCAGTTCGCCGATGGCAACAACGCGCTGCTGGTGCGGGTCGAGAACGGCGAACAGCGTGAGTACCGGGTGCGCCTGGACGACCTGATCCGTAATGGCGACATCTCCGCCAACGTCGATATGCAGCCCGGTGACGTGATCATCGTGCCGGAAGCCTGGTTCTAGTTTCGGAGTTGATGCGGCATGCGTGATGTAGTGATGCTTCTGCTGCGGCACGCCAGGGGAGCCTGGCGTTTCCGCTGGTGGATGCTGGGAATCGCCTGGATTATTAGCGTGGTCGGCTGGTCCGTCGTGGCCAAGTTGCCCGACAAGTTCGAGGCATCGGCCAGGGTCTATGTCGACACCACGTCGGTCTTGCGGCCATTGCTGCGAGGCATCGCGATCAACACCGGTGATTCGCAGCAGAAGATCTTCCTGATGACGCGGACGCTGTTGAGCCGGCCGAATCTCGAGAAGGTCATGCGCATGACCGACCTCGACCTGCAGGCCAACACCGAGATCGAGCGCGACGAGATCATCGAGGACCTGAAGGAGAAGATCACCTTCTCGGGTACATCCAGGGAAAATCTCTACACCATCACCTACGAAGACGATTCGCCGGACCTCGCGAAACTCGTCGTCAAGTCGCTGCTGACCATCTTCATGGAAAGCAACCTCGGCGAGACGCGCAAGGACCAGGAATCGGCGACCCAGTTCCTGGAGCAGCAGAAGGCCGAGTACGAGCGGCGCATGCGCGAACTCGAGGGCGAGTTGACCCGCTTCAGGCAACGTCACCTGAACCTGTTGCCGGAGGGTTCCGGCGGTTACTACGACCGGATTCGCGAGACCCAGGCCAATATCGAAGCCGTGAAACTCGACCTGAAAGTCCTCGAGGAGCGCCTGGCGACGACCAACCGGCAGGTCGAAGGTGAAGAACCGTCATTCGGTCTCGGCCCGACGCCGCCGATCGTCGCCGAGGCGATGGTGGACACGAGCGAGATCGACCGCCGAATCCAGACGTTGGAGATACGCCTGGACGACCTGTTGATCAAGTACACCGACAAGCATCCGGATGTCGTCCAGACGCGGCGTACGCTGCGTGACCTCAAGGCGGAGCGCAAGCGCAAGATTGCCGAGGCTCAGCAGCAGATGCCTCAGGTCGTGGGGCCGGCGGCGGCGCCGTTCAATCTCGACACCAACCCGATCTACCAGCAGATGCGGATATCCAAGGCGACGCTGGAGGCGGACGTGGCCGCGAAGCGCCGTTTGCTGGCCGAGCACGAGGCGCAGCTGGCCGAACTCGAGGGCTCGATCGAGACCGTGTTGCGTCTCGAGGCCGAGCAACGCGATCTGCAAAGTGACTACCAGGTCGTCAAAAACAACCACGAGGTGCTGGAGGCGCGGCTCGAATCGGCCAAGATCGGGCGGCGCGCCGACACGGAATCCGACAATGTGCGCTTCCGCGTCGTGGACCCGCCGCGCGCGCCGACGACGCCGTCCGGTCCGAATCGCGTTCTGTTCAGCTCCGTGGTCATGCTGTTCGGTCTGGCAGTCGGTTTCGGCGTGGCCTTCCTGATGTCGCAGTTCCGGCCGACGTTCGACGAGCGCCAGATGCTCAGCGACACGATGGGCCTGCCGGTGCTGGGGAGTGTCAACATGGTCTGGACATCGGAGCAGGTCCGCGCGCACAAGATGCGTAACGTGAGTTTCGTGCTGACGCTCAGTGGCTTGTTGCTGACGTTCGGCGTCGTACTGGCGCTGTATATCTTCAACATCGAACTTCTACCGCGGCTCGCGCAGTCGCTGAACCTGGCCTGATCATGAGCATTATCGAAAAAGCCGTCGACAAGATGATGGGCAGGAACGCGCCGGCAAAACCAGACGCGTCCGATGAAATGCAACCGCAGGAAGCAGCCGGGGCGTCAGCGCACGACGTCCAGGTCGAACCCATCGAGCCAGTGGCTTTCGAGCCGGCTGACGTGCGCTCGGAGAAGCCGCTGATCGAAGAAGATCCCGGGCCGCCGTTGCCCGATGTTCCGCCGGATGCGCCGATACCGCGGTCCGCCGAGGTGACGGGGGTGCGGCATGAGGCAGACGAGGTGCCGGCGGCACCAGGTCGGGCCGAAACCGCCGGTTATATCGAAGAGGGCGAGCCGGGAGAGGGCGCCTACCTCGATTCGGAAAACCGGCTCAGCATCCAGATGCTGGGGCTGGAGGGTGTATTGTCGCCCGATTCCGATCGTAGCCGGACCGCCGAAGAATATCGCATGATCAAGCGGCCGCTGTTGACCCGCGCGTTTGGCCAGAACGGTGTCGGTGGCACGCACCGCAACCTGATCATGGTGACCAGCTCGGTCGAGGGCGAGGGCAAGACCTTCAGTTCGCTGAACCTGGCCATTTCCATCGCCATGGAGATGGATCGTACCGTCCTGCTGGTCGATTCCGACCTGGCCAAGCCCGGGTTGTCGCGTCTGCTGAAGATCTCAAACATGCCGGGACTGACCGATCGACTGATCGACGACAACGTCGATCTGCGCGACCTGCTGATCAAGACCGACATACCGAAGTTCTCGGTCCTGCCGGCGGGGCGCCGCCATCGTCGTTCGACGGAGTTGCTGGCCAGCAACACGATGCGGAACCTGCTGGACGAGCTGGCATTGCGTTACCCCGACCGGGTCGTATTGTTCGATTCGCCGCCGTTGCTGGCGACCAGCGAGGCGAGTGTGCTGGCCGAACAGATGGGGCAGATCTGCCTCGTCGTGGAGTCGGCCGTGACGCCACAGTTCCTGGTCCAGGATGCGGTGGGACAGCTGTCGTCCGCAGACAACGTGTCGCTGCTGCTGAACAAGTGCAAGCCCGATCTGTTCCTGGGCAAGTATGGATACGGTTATGGCTATGGCTACGGATACGGTTACGGCTACGGTTATGGATATGGGAACGAGGATCGGTAGACGGGACATGACACGAAAACTTGCCTGGCTTTGCATCGCGCGATCGGTGCCGTCTACCTTTTGCCTGTCACTTGCAGTTTCGCTGTTGCCTGCCACCTATTCGCTGGCCGGCGACTGGCAGTTGACGGAATCGACGGCCTTCGGCCTGACCCACGTCGATCGCAGCGGCAACAATCCGTATTCCGGCATGGTTCTGCAGGCGACTCCGACGCTCAATTTCGTCGGTGAGAGCGGCCGCAGTTTTGCCAACGTCAATTACCGGCCGACATTCTCGGTCGGTGGCGGTACGACCGACCCGAAGTTCCTGACTCATGACCTGATTGCCCGAGGTCAGGTCGAGGCCATCGAGGATGTGTTCTTTCTCGGTGCGAACGCCAGTGCGCGACTCTATGGCAACGAGGGTATCGCGGGCAGTGTCGATTCGATCAACATCAACTCCGACGGTGGGCAGAGTTACTCGCTGGGGGTTACGCCGGAGTTTCGGTTTCATCTGAATCGTTACGCCGACCTGGTCAGCCGGAACAACTTCAACAAGGTTTGGTACGACGACGACAACAGCAGCAGTCGAAGTGATTCGTTTCAGAGTGTTTACCATGTCGGTCTGCGCAACGGGCGTCATTTCGGTCCGTTGAGCTGGCGTGCCGACGCGAGCTATGACATCACCGAGTACGACACGCGGACCGATGATCGTAGAGAGGCAACTGTCGGTGTTGGCTACCGAGTGACTTCGCAACTTCAAATGAACGGCGAGGTTGGCTACGAGAGAAACGATCTCCAGACAAGCCGGCCGGAGACTGAAGGTTCGATTTGGACCGTTGGCGCCGATTGGAACCCCGGGCCGCGAACAACCGTTGCTGTCAGTGCCGGTGAACGCTATTTCGGTTCGATTTACGATTTTGACTTCACTCACACCTCCAGGCGCACCCAGTTTCGACTCGGGGCATCGAGGGATGTAGACAACCGACGCAGTTCGCAGCTCGTTGATTCGTTTTTCTTCATCGATGACGGCACCGGTAACCCGGTATTGGATCCCGCAACCGGGGACCCGATCGTCGTTGCCGGGCAGCAGGTACAGCAGGTCGACGAAGACTACGTCACCGAGCGGGTGAGGGCTTCTTTACTCGTTACCGGGCGCAGGACAACCGCGCGTGTTTCAGCGTCGCTTGAAACCCGGGATTACGAGGTATCCGGCGACAATGAAGATACCTATTACCTGTCTTTCGGCGTTAATCGCGAGATGGGCAACCGTATATCGGCGGGAGTCAACGCCAACTACCAGTTCGAAGACAACAACAATTTTGGAGACAGCGACTACTACGACGTTCGGTTGTCATTGAGCCGGGCAATTGGTCGCGAGAGCAGCGCATCAGTGTCAATATCGCACCACGAACGTGATGCCGATAATCCTACTGACAGCTACCGCGAAGACCGGATTGGAATCACTTTCGTAACCGGTTTTCTGTGACGTATCTCCATGTACGAGGAGTTCTACGGTTTCTCGGGCAAGCCCTTCCAGCTCAGCCCTGACGCGCGATTTTTCTACAACAGCTCCGGTCACAACCGGGCAATGGCCTACCTGCGCTACGGCTTGAGGCAGCGAGAGGGCTTCATTGTCATCACCGGTGGCATCGGCACCGGCAAGACGATGCTGGTCAGCAACCTGTTCCAGGAACTCCACGGCGAAGATGTCGTGGCGGCGCAACTGGTCTCGACGCAGATCGACGAGGACGAAGTCCTGCGCATGATCAATGCGGCCTTCGGTCTCGAACACGAAGGGCTGTCGAAGGCCGCCCTGTTGCGCAATCTCGAGGCCTTTCTGCGTGCGCGTCGCACCGAGGGACGCAGGGTTTTGCTGGTTGTCGACGAGGCGCAGAACCTCCCGCCGCGTACGATCGAGGAACTGCGCATGCTGTCCAACTACCAGCAGGACGGACAGGCACTGTTGCAGAGCTTTCTGCTCGGTCAGCCGGAACTGAAAAAGACCCTGCAACAGCAGGGCATGGAACAGGTCAGGCAGCGGATCATCGCCGGTTACCACCTGCGCCCGCTCGACCGCCAGGAACTGCAGGCCTACGTCGAGCACCGCCTCGCGATCGTCGGCTGGAACGGCAATCCGCGGCTGACCGATTCGGCCTTTGATGCCCTGTTCGAGGGTACGGGCGGTGTGCCGCGTCGGCTCAACAACCTGTGCGACAGGTTGCTGCTGTTCGGCGCCCTGGAGGACCTGCATGTCCTCGACGGCGAACTCGTGCGTTCAGTCATCGCCGAAATGGCCGATGAGATCGGTACGAACGACAACGCCGATGTCACGGGATTGCCGGAATCGGCTGCGATGATGTCGGACACCGATGCCGGTGACCTGGCGGCGCGGTTGGAGGCCCTGGAGGCCGAAGTCCGGGGCTTGAAGGCATCGCTCGGCAAAACGCGCCGACTGGTCAAGCAGGCAATCATGCTGCATATGGATGAAGACGATGACGAGCTCGAACACTGAGCGGCCGCTGCGCCTGTTGTGCATAGTCGGTGCGCGCCCGAATTTCATGAAGATCGCGCCGCTGATGCGGGTGTTTCGCGGTGCCCCTGACGATTTCGATGTCCGCCTCGTACACACCGGTCAGCACTACGACCAGGCGATGAAGGCCGCGTTTTTCACCCAGTTGCAGATCCCGGAGCCGGATATCGATCTCGGCGTGGGCTCGGGCAGCCACGCCGTACAGACGGCCGAGATCATGCGGCGGTTCGAGCCGGTGGTGGATGATTTCGGCCCCGACGCCGTGCTTGTCGTTGGTGATGTCAACTCGACGATCGCCTGCGCGCTGGTGGCGGCGAAGAAGCAGGTCGCCGTAATCCATGTCGAGGCAGGGTTGCGCAGCGGCGACCGTGCGATGCCTGAAGAGGTCAACCGTGTGTTGACCGACCAGCTATCCGACCTGCTGTTCACCACCGAACCCGATGGCGAGGCCAACCTGCGCCGGGAAGGTATTGCCGCCGACAGGATTCACTTCGTCGGCAACGTCATGATCGACACGCTGCTGGCCAACCGGGAGCGAGCAGTCCCTGCGAAAGAAACGCTGGCCGCCACGCTCGGAGAAGCGGTTGGGCACTACGGACTGGTGACGATGCATCGTCCGTCGAATGTCGATGATGCCGATGTCCTGCGCAAGCTGCTGGCAGTCCTTGCCGATCTGAGTGCCGATCTGCCACTGGTGTTTCCGATTCATCCGCGCACCCGTGCGCGCATCACCGAGTTCGGTCTCGACGGTATCGTCTCGTCGGCCAATATCGCGCTGACGGCACCGCTCGGTTACCTGGAACTGCTTGGTCTGATGGCCGAGGCCCGAGTCGTGCTGACCGATTCCGGCGGGCTGCAGGAGGAAACCACGGCGCTGGGTGTGCCGTGTATCACGATGCGGGAGAACACCGAAAGGCCGATCACCGTGGACAAGGGCACGAACACCATCGTTGGAACCGATACGGCGCGTATCAGGCAGGTGTTCGACGAGGTCATGCAAACCGGTGGCAAGGCGGGCCGTGTGCCCGAACTGTGGGACGGCCGTGCGGCT
>JAGRGW010000439.1 GCA_020445315.1 Gammaproteobacteria bacterium | reverse complement strand
CAGGTTCTTGCGCAGGTGCTTGGTCGCCTTGATCGCGGCGACGATGTCCAGGTTTGCCTGCCACAGGCCCTGCAACTGCACGATCCGCTCCGCCGGCATGCTCTCCGATGCCCGCGTGTAGAACAGCATGTTGGCGCCGTAGATCTCCTTGATCATCAGGTCGTACTGGCGGTCTATGTCGACGTCGATGATCTCGCCGGGGGGCTCCAACAGTTCTGCGAGGTCCCGTTCGGACGTGATATCGGCACGACGCAGGTTGACGCCGTGGGCGATGATGGAAAAGGCGTTGTTGAACAGGTGCTGGGTCTCGCGGCGCAGCGCGATCATCGCTGTGCTGGGCAACTCCAGTGACGCGTCGTTGAGATAGCGTGGTGCATCGTAGGCCGGGCGCGGCGCCTTCATCAGGCGCTCGAGCAATCGTTCGAGCGCACCGATCAGCGGCGTGAACAACGTGACGCCGACGAGGTTGAACAGCGTGTGAAAAACCGCCAGTTTCAGCGTGAAATCGTCATCGGCAATCCCGATGCCGCTACTGACCGCCTCGACGACGGCGACGAAGTAGCGGATCGCCAACAGGGCGATCAGGCCGGTGCCGAGATTGAAGATAAGGTGTGCGCCGGCCAGGCGACGACCGGCCACCGGCGCGCTGACCGCCCCGAGCACCGCCGTGACCGTGGTACCGATATTGCTGCCGATAGCCAGCGCCAGCGCGTTCTCGTAGGTGATCTGCCCGGCACCGAGCGCCGTGATGATCAGCACCAGCGTCGCGTGGCTCGATTGCATGACGACGGTGGCCAGGATACCGAACAGCGTATAGACCAGCAGTCCCTTGATCCCGGTCAGCGCGTACTGTGTGAGGTCGAGGGTATCGGCGAAGCCGGCGAAACCCTCTTTCATGTAGTGAATGCCGAGGAACAGGAAGCCGAACCCGACCAGGACCCAGCCACCGCCCTTGAGCCCCTTGTGCTGCTGAAAGATCATCAGCACACCGAAAACCAGCATCGGCAACGCGTAGGCCGACAGGTTCACCTTGAGGCCGAAACCGGCCACTATCCAGGCGCCAGTCGTCGTGCCCAGGTTGGCGCCGAAGATGATGCCGATTCCCTGTGCCAGGCCGATCAGCCCGGCACTCAGAAAACTGATGGTGAGGACCGAGACCAGCGACGACGACTGCATCAGGGTCGTCGTCACGATGCCGAAGCCGAGGCTCTTCCAGGTACGATCGGTGCTCCGGCGCAGCACGCGCTCCAGCGCACCGCCGCTGAACGCCTTGAAGCCCTGCTCCATGCACAGCATGCCGAACAGGAAGATCGCGACACCGGCCGCGATGTCCTTGAACGTGGCGCTGATCCACAGACCGTAGCCGAGTGCCAGCAGGACCAGCGGTAGCGAAATTCGGCGGACCAAGCTATCGCGTCCCGCCGCCGGCTCCCGCCGCGCACGCGCAACGGCAGGGACTGTCGCCCTTGGCCGTCGCTGAAAGCACCATTGTCAGGCGCTGGCCTTGTCGTAGTGCTCGGCGTAGTGCCGCAGCTTCGACGACAGCGCCGCAACCTCGTCGGCCGCGTGTTCGAGCTGGTCGAACACGGCGGTGCTGATCGACGCTTCGATCAACATCGCCAACTCGTTGCGATTCTCCTGAGAGATCTGGCCGGCCACCTCGTCGTCCAACAGCTCCAGGAATGCCGCCGTGATCTCTTCCGCATGCTTTTCGTAGTGTTTGCTCATGGTCTTTTTGTTACCTGCGTGAATACCTTGCCGCGATCAACCCAGCTGGGTGTGCTCGCCGTCCTCGTAGATATCGGCCGCGCTGCCGACGATCAGCGGATCGGGCGCACAGGCGATCTTCTCGTCCTTGTTGTCGTACGGAATCGTGTGCAACACGTGCCGGATGGCATTGATTCGGGCACGCTTCTTGTCATCCGACTTGATCACAGTCCACGGCGCATCCGCGGTATCGGTATGGAAGAACATGGCCTCCTTGGCCTTCGTGTAATCGTCCCACTTGTCGAGCGAGGCCAGGTCGATGGGACTGAGCTTCCACTGCTTCAGCGGATCGTGTTCGCGCGACTTGAAACGGCGCAACTGCTCGCCGCGACTGACCGAGAACCAGAACTTGATCAGGCGGATACCGCTGCGCACCAACATGCGCTCGAGTTCCGGCGTCTGGCGCAGGAACTCGAGGTACTCCGACGAACTGCAGAATCCCATGACCCGCTCGACACCCGCCCGGTTGTACCAGGAGCGGTCGAACAACACGATCTCACCGCTGCCGGGGAGATGCTGAATATAACGTTGGAAGTACCACTGGCCGGCCTCGGCCGGCGACGGCTTTTCCAGTGCGACGACACGTGCACCACGCGGGTTGAGATGTTCCATCGTGCGCTTGATGGTGCCACCCTTGCCCGCTGCATCCCTGCCCTCGAACAGGATCAGCAGGCGCTCGCCGCTCTCCTTGACCCAGTTCTGCAGTTTCAGCAGTTCGATCTGAAGCTCGTACTTGAACGCCTCGTAGTCGGCGCGCTGCAGCTTGGTGCTGTAGGGGTAGATGTTCTTGCGGAACAGTTCCCGGCGCGCGTGCTTGTCGAGCTTGCTCAGGTCGCCGTCGAATACCCCGGATTCGCTGACGGCAGGTTGTTCATTGGCATCGTTCGCGCTGTCAATGCTGGCTACGGTCTCGTCCATCGATCTTCCCCGGTTCAACTGTCGAAAAACGTTCATTTTGCGCCGTTGGCGACCGCTGGCGGTTGACAGGCATCAACTGGATGCCCATCCCGTCGACTCAACGACCCGGGCGGAACAGGCCGCCGAGGCCCATGTCGTCGAGGGCGCCCTCCATGAAGCGGCGCACCTGTTGCGCGTCCTCCATGCGCAAGGCCGCGTGTACGAGCTGGCGTGCGCGCGACACGCTGAAACTGCGCACCACCCACTTGACCTTCATCAGGCTGCCGGCGCTCATGCTGAGACTGTCGACCCCCAGCCCCATCAGCAGCACCGTCGCCAGCGGGTTGCCAGCCATTTCGCCGCACACGCCGACCGGCCGGTTGTAGACGCGCACGCCACGCACGACCTGCTCCAGTGCACGTAGCACCGACGGATGCAGGTCGTCGTACAGTTCGGCGACGCGTGAGTTGTTGCGATCGACAGCCAGCAGGTACTGGGTCAGGTCGTTGGTGCCAACGGAGACGAAATCGACCCGGCGCGCCAGTTCCTCGATCATGTAGACCGCGGACGGCACCTCGATCATGACACCGATGTTCGGCATCGATATCGCGTACCCCTCTTCGAGCAGTTCGTCGTGTGCCCGCGTAATCAGCATCTTCAGTTCGTCGACCTCGGACACGCTACTGATCATCGGCAACATGATCTGCAGGTTGTTGAGGTCGACCGACGCGCGCAGCATGGCGCGAACCTGGGTGAGGAAAATCTCCGGGTGCGCCAGCGAAATCCGCACGCCACGCCAGCCCAGAAACGGGTTCTGTTCGAGGATCGGAAAGTAAGGCAGCGGCTTGTCGCCGCCGATGTCGAGCGTGCGCAGGATCACCGGGCGCGGCGCAAAGGCCTCGAGCACGCGCCGGTAGTTGAGCACCTGCACCGACTCGGCGGGGAAGCGATCGCGCACCATGAACGGCAGTTCGGTCCGGTACAGCCCGATCCCGGCGAATTCCTCGTGGTTGGCACTGGCCGTCTCGTTGATCAGG
Source organism: Gammaproteobacteria bacterium (assembly GCA_020445315.1). Classification (GTDB taxonomy): domain Bacteria; phylum Pseudomonadota; class Gammaproteobacteria; order Chromatiales; family Chromatiaceae; genus Thiosocius. Next base: position 12 of record JAGRGW010000439.1, on the reverse strand, counting down.
CCGGTATTGAGA
>JAGRGW010000070.1 GCA_020445315.1 Gammaproteobacteria bacterium | reverse complement strand
CAGCTGGCCCATGGTAACCCAATCCGCCAGGAGGTAACCGAGGTGGGCATCCGGCAGCCTGACGAACTCGACGAGAAAGCGGAACAGGCCGTAGCCCACCAGGAACAGCCCCGACACCGCCATCCGCGGGCGCGGTTTAGCGCTGAACCACCACAGCACGACGAACAGCAAGAGGCCCTCGAGCAATGCCTCGTACAGCTGCGACGGGTGCAGCGGCGGTGTCAGCGATGCCGATACCGGCAGCCCGAGCTTGTCCCAGCAGAGTGCCGGGTTCGACGCGCACGATACCTGCATCGCCCACGGTACGTTGCCCGGCGCGCCCCACAACTCGCCGTTGATGAAGTTGCCGATGCGTCCGGCCAACAGGCCGACCGGCACCAGCGGGGCGATGAAATCGGTCAAGGTAAAGAAGCCTGCGCCGTGGCGCCGCCCGTACCACCACATCGCGACGAGTACGCCGAGGAAACCACCGTGGAACGACATGCCACCCTCCCAGACACGCAGCAGCTGCAACGGGTCCGACAGCCAGCTGTCGAAGCTGTAGAATAGGATGTAGCCGAGACGACCGCCGACGATAACGCCGAGCGCACCGTAGAACAGCAGGTCGTCGAGCTGGGCCGGCTGCAGCGGTGAGTGGGGGCGCGCCGCGCGCACGCGCCCGAGCCACCACGCGGTGGCGAAACCGACCAGGTACATCAGGCCGTACCATCGGATGGCGAGCGGTCCGATATGGACGGCGACAGGGTCGAATTCGGGATAAAGCATGGGCGGCGATGTTACCAGTTCCGCGGGGGCGACCGTGGGCCTGCAAGACACGGGACTGCCGAGCATGGACACAACGGGTTCGGACCAGTAGCCTATGCCGTCAACTGGCTTCGAGACCGGATTGCCCGGACCCCATCGGCAAAGCTGTCATGCGTACCCTGTTCCGGTTGATTCTCCTGCTCCTGTTCGTCGGTCTGCTGTTTGTCGGCAGCGCCCTGTACTTCGGTCTGGCCGACGAACCCCTGGTCGACAGCCGGCGCACCCTGTCACACCAGGACATTGCCCGGGCCAAGTCCGTACTGAAGCAGAACGACCCGCGAGGCCTGCCCGCCGGCAGCCGTCGGACCATCGCGATCGCCCGGGGTGACCTCGACCTGGCGGCCCACTACCTGGCGCAGAAGGTGGTCAACGGCCAGGCCCAGGTCGCGCTCGGCAACGACCGTGTCGGCGTGCGGGTCACCGTGCCCGTCCCCTTGCTCCCGGCCAGGAACTTTCTCAACGTCGACCTCGTCGTGCGCACGCCGGGGGGACAACCGGAATTGGAAAGCTTCCGGCTGGGCAGCCTGCACCTGCCTGCGCCGCTGGTCAGCGCTGCGACGCACCTGCTGCTCGACACCTTCTACGGCGAACAACAGCTCGCGCGCCTGATGGGTGCGATCGAAGCCGTTCGCATCCTGCCACACGAGATGCAGCTGACCTACGAATGGAATCCCGGCCTGATCGACCAGGCACGCGACACCCTGCTCGCCTCGGCAGATCGGGAGGCACTCGGCTATTACCTCGACGAACTGGTGCGGCTGCAGTCGACCGGCATCGGCAGCCGGGGCAAGCTGGTCGACCTGCTGCAGCCGCTGTTCGCGGCAGCGGCTGACCGCTCGCGCACGGGTGACCCGATGGCCGAGAACATCGCGCTGTTGACCGTGCTCGGCACGTGGTCGAGTGGGCAGAACACCAGCCGGCTGGTCCCGAACGCCGGGCGCCCCCGTGCCTATCGTTTGAAACTCGCCGGGCGGCGCGATTTCGGCCAACACTTCCTGACCTCGGCAGCGCTTGCGGCGCGTGGCGATTCGTCGCTGTCGGACGCGGTCGGCCTGTTCAAGGAGATTGCCGACAGCGACGGCGGCTCCGGCTTCAGCTTCACCGACATAGCGGCCGACCGCGCCGGCACACGTTTTGGCGAGGTCGCAACTCGCTCGCACGACAGTGCGGTCCGCCTGCAGCGACTCGCCGCTGCCGGCCTGCGCGACGAGCAGTTGATGCCATCGGTCAGCGACCTGCCGGAACACCTCGACGGCGCCACCTTCCGTCACCGCTACGGCGAGGTCGGCAGCCCGGCTTATCGTCAGGTAATGGACGATATCGAGCGCCGTATCGAGGGCATCGAGCTCTACCGCCACTGACCCGGGACCCGCCTGCCCGCGGGCGCCGACGTCCGCACCCCACCCGCAACCCCAAGTCCCTAGCACAACCCAAACAGGGTGTAAATTCCTGACTTTCCTACAAGTCTCAAGTTTGGCGCGCGGGCGCCGTTAGCTAAGCCACAACACCACTTCAACCTGTTACGCGAGAGTTGGCTATGAGGCTTGTAGGCATGAACGGATCGAAGGTAATTCCTCATCATCTGCGCACCCTGGGAGAGCGCCTGCGCTACCGTCGTCGCCAGATGGGCTGGACACAGGAACAGCTGGCAGTCCAGGCCGGCACCAATCAGGCGGTCATTCAGAAGATCGAAAACGGCAAGAGCCTTCGCCCACGCAAGATCGACGAGATCGCGGCGGTGCTCGACGTCAACCCGGCGTGGTTGATGTTCGGCGACGAAAAGGCAACGCCGCTGACCGACGAGGCACGCGAGGTCGCCGAAATCTGGATGACCCTGAGCGAAGGCGAGCGCGAGCGGGTACGCAGCGAGATGCGCCTGCTGGCCGGTCGCCGGATGTCTTCCTGACCTGCGCTCTCAGAGCGTAGGCAGGCAGCGCAAGGTATAGGCCTTCAGATAGGCCGTTTCCGGAACTGCCGGGTGAATCGGGTGATCAGGACTCTGCTGACCATACTGCAACAACTGAAGGCTGCGATCACTGTGCCGCGCAGCCTGTTGCACGGTCCGCAGCAGTTCGTCCCGGTGCATGTGGAACGAACACGACGCCGTCACCAGTAGGCCATCCCTACCGAGCAGGCGCAGCGCTGCCTCGTTGAGACGACGGTACGCCAACATCCCTTCCTTTTGGTCCTTCCGCCGCTTGATGAATGCCGGCGGATCCAGCACCACCACGTCGAACTGCTCGCGATCCGCACGCAGGTCGCGCATGACATCGAACGCATCGCCGCGCAGCGTCGCGACCTGCCCTTCGACCCTGTTCAGGGCCGCGTTCTCGTTCACCTGCGCCAATGCCGCGCTGGACACGTCGACGGCGGTCACAGACCCGGCGCCGGCCATCGCCGCTCGCACCGACCACGCACCCACGTAACTGCATACGTCGAGCACGCGACGCCCGGCCACGTGGTGTACGAACGCATCGCGGTTGGCCGACTGATCGTAGAACCAGCCGGTCTTCTGGCCTTCGTATAGCGATACCCGGAAGCGGCTGTCACCCTCCTCGAGGTCGACCCACGTCGGCACCTCGCCGTGGGCAAGCTCGACGTAGCGATCGAGTCCTTCGAGTTCGCGAATCGACGAATCGTTGCGCAACACCACGCCGCGCGGTTTCAGTACCTTGACCAGGGCAGCGACGACCTCGTCACGCAGCACCTCCATGCCAGCCGTCGTCACCTGCACGGCCAGGTAGTCACCGTAGCGGTCGACGACGAGACCCGGCACGCCATCGGCTTCACCGAACAGCAGTCGGTAGAAAGGGCGCGCGTACAGACGCTCACGCAGGCTCAGCGCAACCTTGACCCGATGCACCAGCAGAGAACCGTCGAACGCGACCGCACGGTCGCGACTGACGATCCGCGCGCAGATCAGCGACGCGGGATTGACGTAGCCACTGCCGAGCCACTTGCCCTGTGCGTTTTCGATCTGTACCGCCTGCCCCGGCGTGAACGCCTTCAGCGGCGTCTGCGCCGTATCGACCTCGTTGGAATACACCCAGACGTGGCCGGCGCGCAGCCGCCTGTCCTGGTCCTTCCCCAGTCGCAGGATCTCGGCGCCGGTCACAGGTCGTTGGCCGCGAACGTGTTGCAGCTGCTCATCGCGCCGCTCTGCAGGCCGGTCCTGAACCACTTGACCCGCTGCGCCGAGCTGCCGTGCGTGAACGACTCGGGCGTCACGTAACCGCGTGCCTGTTTCTGCAGGCGGTCATCGCCGATCGCACTCGCCGCCTTCAGGCCTTCCTCGACGTCACCCTGTTCCAGTAGCTGGCGGCTGCGGTTGGCGTGGAAACCCCAGATGCCGGCAAAACAGTCAGCCTGCAGCTCCTGCATGACGGACAACTGGTTGGACTCGGTCTCGCTGGCGCCGCGCTTGGCCTGCTGCACCTTCGACGAGATACCAAGCAGCGTCTGTACATGGTGCCCGACCTCGTGCGCGACGACGTAGGCCTGTGCGAAATCACCGGGTGCACCGTGACGCTTGCGCAGATCATCGAAAAAACTCAGGTCGAGGTAGACCTTCTGATCACCCGGACAATAAAACGGCCCCATCGCCGCCTGGCCCATGCCACAGGCCGAGTTGACGGCACCGCGATACAGCACCAGGCGCGGTTCCTGGTACTGCTTGCCGGCCTGGTCGAACAGCGTGTGCCAGGTCTCCTCGGTATCGGCCAGGACGACGGAAACGAAGTCGACCAGTTCCTGCTCGGCCGGCGACTGCGCGACCTCGCCCGATGACGTCGGCGTCTGGGCAACGCCGCCCTCGAGTCCACCGAGCAGGCTGCCGAGGTTGCCGCCACTGAAATACATGTACGCGACCAGCCCGAGACCGACCACGACCGTGCCCTTGACGCCGAGAAAACGGAACAGCAGAGGCAACAGTCGCAGCAGTCCTCCGCCGGAAGAACCGCCCATACCTCCCAGGCGGCCGAAACCACCGGAGGTCGATCCCCTGCGGTCCTCGACGTTCGAACTCTGTCTTCTTCCCTTCCAACGCATCGATCGATCCCCTGTCTGCCCGGCTCACGGCTCTGGAATTTGCCGGCCAGAGTTTACCCGTTTTGACCGATTGCCGGACTGCGGCATGCCCGGCCATGCGGTAAAGTCGCGTCATCGATCGACGGGGCGGCTACCCGGGCAGTGGTGCCGGACCCAGGAGAACCAGGAGAACAAGCGAATGTCCGAGAACCAGATCCTGCTCGGTGGCAGCGATGGCAGGCAGATCCTGCTCGATGCCGGCATGGCCAACCGCCACGGCCTGATCACCGGCGCCACCGGAACCGGCAAGACCGTGACCCTGCAGGTGCTGGCCGAGTCATTCTCGCGCCTCGGCGTGCCGGTGTTCACGGCCGACGTCAAGGGTGACCTGTCCGGCCTCGCCGGCGCCGGCAAGCCCCACCCCAAGATCGACGAGCGCATCCAGTCGATCGGCATCGCCGATCACGGCTTCGAGGCCAGCCCGACGGTTTTCTGGGACGTGTTCGGCGACAAGGGCCACCCGGTACGCACGACGATCTCGGAGATGGGCCCGACGCTGTTGAGCAACCTGCTGGAGCTCAACGAGACCCAGGAAGGCGTCATGCAGGTCGCCTTCAGCGTCGCCGACGACGAGGGCCTGTTGCTGCTCGACATCAAGGACTTGCGCGCGATGCTCAACTGGGTCGCCGACAATGCCGGCGACCTCGAGCGCAACTATGGCCGCATTTCGAAGGCCAGCGTCACGGCGATCCTGCGCCGCCTGCTGGTACTCGAGGAGGCAGGCGGCGAGCAGTTCTTCGGCGAGCCGGCGATCCGGGTCGAGCACCTGATGCAGCACGACTTCTCCGGCCGCGGCGTCATCAGCATCCTGGATGCGACGACGCTCTACCACTCGCCGCGCATCTACGCGACCTTCCTGCTGTGGTTGCTGTCGGAGCTGATGGAGGAACTGCCGGAACGCGGCGACGCCGACCTGCCGAAGCTGGTGTTCTTCTTCGACGAGGCGCACGTGCTGTTCAAGGACGCCTCCAAGGCCTTCCTGAACCAGGTCGAGCAGACCGTCAAACTTATCCGGTCCAAGGGTGTCGGGGTGTTCTTCTGCACTCAGCTG
>JAGRGW010000438.1 GCA_020445315.1 Gammaproteobacteria bacterium | reverse complement strand
CGCCGGGTACAGCACCTCCTCGACGACCGGGCTCAGACGGTGGATCTCGTCGACGAACAGTACGTCGTGCGGCTCCAGGTTGGTCAGCAGCGCGGCGAGATCGCCGGGGCGCTCGAGCACCGGCCCCGACGTCTGGCGCAGGTTGACACCCATCTCGTTGGCGATGATGTGTGACAGCGTGGTCTTGCCGAGTCCCGGCGGACCGAAGATCAACACGTGATCCAGTGCCTCGCCACGGTTGCGCGCGGCAGGAATGAAAATCTCCATCTGCTCCCGTACCGCCGGCTGGCCGACGTAATCGGCCAGCGTCCTCGGCCGGATCGCACGGTCGATCGCGGCGTCGTCGGTCGCGGATTCGGCGCTGATGAGGCGATCGGGATCTTGCATGGGGAGATTATGTCGGAACCGGGCCGGCGCTACGAGTACCGAAAAGGGGCAATCCGGTGACAGCCCCGGGTCGACAAGGCCACTATTTGACCGTGCCCTTCAGCGCCGCGCGGATGATGGCCTCGGTCTCCATGCCGGTCTCGTAGACCTTGCTCACCATGCGGCTGGCCTCGGGTCCCTTGTAACCGAGCGCGATCAGGGCGCTGACGGCGTCCTGGTCGGCGGCGACCGAAGTTGGCGGGACGCCGGCCGGTGGCACCCCGGCGACGGCTGCCGTCGGCAGCTGCCCGATCTTGTCGCGCATTTCGATGATCAGGCGCTCCGCGGTCTTCTTGCCGACCCCCGGCAAGCGCGTCAGCGCCGTGGCGTCGCCTGCCTGCACGGTCTGGCTGAATTCCTCGGCCGTCATGCCCGACAAGACGCCGAGCGCCATCTTGCCGCCGACACCGCTGACCTTGAGCAGTGCGCGGAACAGGCGCCGGTCGGCCTCGCGCGCGAAGCCGTACAGCACGTGCGCGTCCTCGCGGATCGCGAGATGCGTGTAGAGCACGATCTCCTCGTCCGTCGACGGCAACTGGTAGAAGGTCGACATCGGCGACTCGATCTCGTAACCGACACCGTCGACGTCGAGCACCAGGAACGGCGGATGCTTTTCGATGATGCGGCCGCGCAGGCGCCCGATCATCGTGGATTACCCGGCTGCACGGGTCGCCATGCGGGTTTGCGTACGCTCTGCATATCAGTGGTGTTTCGGATTCCCGAAATGGTCAGTTGGGGATTCAGCGGTCATTGCGCCGCCTCGATCTGGCGGCGCGTCGCGTGACTGTGGGCATGACACAGCGCCACCGCCAACGCATCGGACTGGTCCAGCACCAGCCTGTCCTGGATGCCGAGAATGATCTTGACCATGTGCTGCACCTGCTCCTTCTCGGCACGGCCGCTGCCGACCAGGCCCTTCTTGACCGCGGCTGGTGTGTACTCGTAAACGGGCAAGCCACCGACGACGATGGCGCTGACGGCGGCGCCTCGCGCCTGGCCGAGCTTCAGTGCCGAAGCGGCGTTGCGCGAGACGAAGACCTCCTCGACGGCAACCTCGTGTGGCTGCCACTGCAGCAGGACTTCGCGTATGCCTTCGAAGATCTCGCCGAGACGGGCCGGGAATGCGCCGCTGGAAGTACGGATGCAGCCGGAATCCAGGTGCCGGCTGCGTACACCATCGGTCTCGATGATGCCGTAGCCGGTCACCCGTGAACCCGGATCGACGCCCATGACCCGGGTCAACGGCGGTTTTCCTGTGTGCGCAGTAGCCGCGGCTCAGCCCTCCAACTCTTCCATGAGTTCCGGCGCAATGTCGGCATTGGTATAGACATCCTGGACGTCGTCGAGATCCTCGAGAAAATCGACCAGGCGCAGCAGCTTCTCGGCGCCTTCACGGTCCATCGGCGAGTTGTTCTCGGCCTCGAACGTGACCTCGGCGTTGTCCGAGGGATGTCCCGCCGACTGCATCGCCTCGAGCACGTCCGAAAAATCGTCGGGCGAGGTGTAGACATCGACCGAGCCGTCGTCGTTGGCGACGACGTCCTCTGCCCCGGCTTCCAGCGCGGCCTCCATGATAGCGTCTTCGTCGGCGCCCGGCGCGTAACTGATGATCCCCTTCTTGCTGAACATGTAGGCGACGGAACCGTCGGTGCCGAGGTTGCCGCCATGCTTGGTGAACGCATGCCGAACCTCCGACGCCGTACGGTTACGGTTGTCGGTCATGCAGTCGACGAT
>JAGRGW010000069.1 GCA_020445315.1 Gammaproteobacteria bacterium | reverse complement strand
CGGCATCGGCAAGTCGACGCTGCTGGTCCAGGCCCTGGCCCGTCTCGGCGACCGGCACTCGACGTTGTATGTCAGCGGCGAGGAATCGGCCGAGCAGATCAGCCTGCGCGCGGCGCGCCTGGGCCTGCCGACGGCGCAACTGCGCTTGTTGACCGAGACCTGCGTCGAACGGATTCTCGCCCTGGTCGCGAAGGATCGGCCGCAGGTGCTGGTGCTCGACTCGATCCAGACTTTCTACACCGAGACGCTGCAGTCGGCGCCGGGTTCGGTGGCCCAGGTACGCGAGTCGGCCGCCCGGCTCGTGCGTTTCGCCAAGCAGACCGGAACCGCGTTGTTCCTGGTCGGCCACGTGACCAAGGAAGGCGCGTTGGCCGGACCACGCGTGCTCGAGCACATGGTCGACACGGTGCTGTATTTCGAGGGCGAGAGCGGCAGCCCGTTCCGACTGGTGCGCGCGATCAAGAATCGCTTCGGCGCGGTCAACGAACTCGGCGTGTTCGCGATGACGGACAAGGGTCTGCGCCAGGTCGCGAACCCGTCGGCGATCTTCCTGTCACGTCACCACGAGCAGGTCTCGGGCAGCTGCATCCTGGTCACGCGCGAGGGTACGCGGCCGTTGCTGGTCGAGGTGCAGGCACTGGTCGACCAGAGCCCGCTGGCCAATCCCCGGCGTGTGGCGCTGGGCCTGGAGCAGAATCGCCTGTCGATGCTGCTGGCGGTGCTGCATCGGCACGGGGGCATTGCGCTGTTCGACCAGGACGTGTTCCTCAACGTCGTCGGCGGCGTGCGCATCACCGAGCCGGCGGCCGACCTGCCGGTGTTGCTGGCGGTACTGTCGAGCTTCCGTGATCGTCCGCTGGCCGGCGAACTCGCGACGTTCGGTGAGGTGGGGCTCGCCGGCGAGCTGCGCCCGGTGCCGAACGGTCAGGACCGCCTGCGCGAGGCGGCCAAGCACGGCTTCCGGCGCGCTGTCGTACCAGCGGCGAACGCGCCGAAGCAGGCGGTCGAGGGGCTCGAGGTGATCGCGGTCAACCGGATCGGCGAGGCGATCGAGGCCGTGTTCGCAGACTGAGGCCGTGGTGGACCTGCTCGGCCCGGGGCGGCGTGGACACGTCGTCAGGCGTTGATTAGTTCTGCCAGGTTGCGTTCCAACAGCTCTGCGTCGGCCAGATTCAGCTCGACCAGGCGGCGCAGGTTGCTGGCGCTTTCGAGATCCATGATCAGGCAGTGCAGCCCGATGCGGTTGCCTTCGAGGTGGGCGACTTCGCCCTCGGCGTAGATGCAGCAGTTGTCGCTGTCGTCGATGGCGATGCGCGCGTTGACGGCATCGCCGAGTGCGGGGCGCCAGCCGTTGTCGAGTTCGAGCAGCGCGCCGCGCAACGAGATGTCGACGACAGTGCCGGCGTGCTCGCCATCGCCGTCGACGACGACCACCGGCTTGTCGGTCGCGATGCGATCGAAGCGGCGCCTGTCGGAATGTTGTTCTGTCATACCCGCATTCCTTCTGCCTGGTCGGAACACTGTTATCTAACGGCGGGCGTGGGGATTTCCTGAGCGCGGGCCCTGCGTCAGTCGGTGTCGGCGCAGGGCCGACGTTCGTCCGGGCGGATGCGTGCTGTCTTGACCGCGTTGTCGTGGGTCTGCACGACGTCGATCGGGTAACCGGCGATCAGCAGCGAGGTGCCGGTCTCCGGCAGGCTTTCGAGGTACTCGACGATCAGGCCGTTCAGCGTCTTCGGACCGTCGGTCGGCAACTCCCAATGCATCGTGCGGACCAACTCGCGCAGGTTGGCGCTGCCGTCGACGAGGAAGCTGCCGTCGTCCTGCGGGAGGACGTCGGCAATCGCGTCGGACGGATCGGTCGCGAATTCCCCGACGATCTCCTCGAGCAGGTCGGCCATCGTCACCAGGCCCTGCACATCGCCGTACTCGTCGACGACCAGGGCGGTGCGGCGCCGGTTGCGTTGGAAGTTCAGCAACTGGCGGTTGAGCGGCGTGTTCTTGGGGATGAAATAGGGTTCCCGAATCAGATTCTCAAACGTCTCGCGGGTCAGGTTGCCGTCGAGCAGGGCCTGCATCGCGCGCCTTGAATGGACGAAGCCGGCGACGTGGTCGATGCTGCCGCGGTAGAGCAGCACGCGCGTATAGGGGGTCTGTTCGAGCTGTTCGACGATGTCCTCGATCGGTGCCTCGAGGTCGATGCCGTCGAGTTCGCTGCGCGGGATCATGATGTCGTCGACGGTGATCTTTTCCAGGTCGAGGATGTTCAGCAGCATTTTCTGGTGGCGCTTCGGAATCATCGCACCGGCCTCGTTGACGACGGTGCGCAGCTCTTCGCGGCTGAGGGCATTGCCCTCGGCGTCGTCCGGGTAGACACCGAGGCCGCGCAGCACCGCGTTGGCCATCAGGTTGACCAGCCAGACCATCGGCATCATCAGCTTCAGTAGCGGCGTGTAGACCCACGCGGCAGGGAACGCCAGGCGTTCGGGGTTCAGCGCCGCCATGGTCTTCGGCGCGACCTCGGCGAAGATCAGCACCACCAGGGTCAGCAGGCCGGCCGCGATCGGTATCGCACCCTCGCCGCCGAGGCGAATCGCAAGAATGGTCGCCAGCGACGAGGCCAGAATATTGACGAAGTTGTTGCCGAGCAGGATCAGGCCGATCAGGCGATCCGGTTTGTCGAGCAGTCTCTCGGCCAGTTTCGCACCCGGGTGCCCCGCTGCCGCCAGGTGACGCAGGCGGTAACGGTTCAGTGTCATCAGCGCGGTCTCGGACCCGGAAAAGAAGGCCGACAGCATCAGCAGGAAGACCAGCGCACCAAGCAGTGCGCCGACAGGCAGGTCGTTCAACCGGATGGACTCGGGTTGCAGCAGATACCCTGCATTATCCCGGCCGGTGGCCGCCGTGTGTCAAGTCATCGGGGCATTTCATCCAAGTGTCATTTTTTCCTATCTGACGTAATTTTGACATTATCCCCGGTGCGTGCTTAACTTTGGGAATTCAAGCACTTTTCCGGAATGACATGGCCTCTGCAAATGCCGGTACCGATTGGACAGCGCCAGAAAGCGGCAGGACCCAGGGTTTCAACGCAGTTACCGTGCTGCTGGTCCTGGCCGAACAATCCTCGTTCGAATACCTGCAGGATATTCTCCAGTTCATCGACTGCGACGTCCATGTGACCGAGTCGCCGAACGATCTGAAGCGACTGGTCTCCGGGTTCAGCGATCGCTCGCTGGCGGTATTCCTCGGCAGCCGCCTGCCGGACGAGGAACGCAGTTCCTACCTGACGGCGATCAACGAGTGCAGCCCGAGGCCGGCCCTGATCCAGGTCCAGGAGAAGGGTGGCGAGGAAATGCTGGTGAGTGCGGACGTGCTCGGCACGCTGCGCCTGCCGTCCCACTACGACGCGATCACGGCCCTGCTGCACAAGGCGCAGGTGTTCGACGAGTCGCAGCGTCACGGTGAGGCGCCGCGCCGACCGCTGGAACTGTTCCGCAGCCTGTCCGGCAACGGCCGGGCAACGCGCAGTATCAATAAGATGATAGAGCAGGTCGCGGATTCCGACGCGACCGTGCTGATCCTCGGCGAGTCGGGGACCGGCAAAGAGGTCGTGGCGCGCAAGCTGCATTACCACTCCAAGCGGCGCGGCCGCCCGTTCGTGCCGGTCAACTGCGGCGCCATTCCCGGGGACCTGCTCGAGAGCGAATTGTTCGGCCACGAGAAGGGGGCCTTTACCGGCGCGATCACGGCGCGCCAGGGGCGCTTCGAACTGGCCGAGGGCGGTACGCTGTTCCTCGACGAGATCGGCGATATGAGTATGCACATGCAGGTCAAGCTGCTGCGCGTGCTGCAGGAGAGAACTTTCGAGCGCGTCGGCAGCAACAAGACGATTCACTGCAACGTCCGCATCATCGCCGCGACCCACCGCAACCTGGAGCAGGCGATCAAGGAGGACGGCTTCCGCGAGGACCTCTACTACCGTCTCAACGTGTTCCCGATCGACGTGCCGCCGCTGCGCGAGCGCGTCGAGGACATCCCGGTGCTGGTCAACGACCTGATTCTGCGTATCGAACACGAGAAACGTGGTTCGGTGCGCCTGACGCCGGCCGCGGTGACGGCGCTGACGCATTACCGCTGGCCGGGCAACGTGCGTGAGCTCGCGAACCTGATCGAGCGGCTCGCGATCCTGTTCCCGTACGGGGTCGTCGACGTTGGCGACCTGCCGGAAAAGTTTCGCGCCGGTATCCCGGTGACGGCCGTCGAGCCAATGGCGGACGAGGTGCTGCCGGTCGTCAGCACCCATGGCGACCAGCCCAACACGGTGTCGAGCATGCCGCGTCTGCCGGCCGAGGGCATCGATCTGAAACTGCACCTGGCCAACATGGAGCAGAGCCTGATCCGGCAGGCGCTCGAGGAATCCAACGGCGTCGTGGCCCACGCGGCCAAGAAACTGAAGATGCGCCGCACGACACTCGTCGAAAAATTGCGCAAGTACGGGCTGCACCGCGGCCAGGAACTGACGGGCCTTTGACGTAATCGTTTTGTTCGTACGGCAAGCCCCTGATTTAAAACAAAATCACTCGATGGCACAGGTTTTGCTGACATCCTACCCGAGAGCATCGGGAGTCGGATATCAGCCACATGCCACAGACCAGCGCCAACCTTGCCGAGCACGCAGCCGGCCTGACCCAGGCCTTCGGTGTATTCAATGAACTGTCGGAGCGCCTGACCGAGGCCTATACCCAGCTCGAGTCACGCGTCGCGGCGCTGACCGACGAGCTGTCGATTGCCCGTCACCAGCGGCTCAGCGAGCGCGTCGAGAAAGAGCACCTGGCCGATCAGCTCGGTGTCCTGCTCGAGGCGCTGCCCGCGGCGATCGTGCTGATCGATGCGCGCGACCGCATTGACCGGTTCAACCCGGCCGCCGAGCAGCTGTTTCCGGGTCTCGCCTGGGGCCGGCGCTGGCAGGAGGTCAAGCAGGAGGTCGTTGCCGCCGAGCCAAGCCCGGGCGACTGGCGCCTGCACGACGGACGTCATGCCAGCGTTTCGCAGCGTCCCCTGAATGACCGTGGCCGGGTGCTGGTCATGGTCGACGTGACCGACCAGCGCCGCCTGCAGCAACGCGTCGAGCGCCAGGACCGCCTGTCGGCGATGGGCCAGATGGCGGCGCAGCTGGCGCACCAGGTGCGTACACCGCTGTCGACATCGGTGCTGTACGCCGGGCAACTGGCGAAGTCCTCGCTCAGCGACCTCCAGCGTCGTCAATTCAGCGACAAGCTGCTCGATGGCCTGCGCCATACCGAGAGCCTGGTTTCCGAGATGCTGGCGTTCAGCCGCGGCGGCAGTTGTATCCGCCAGGCGATCGACTGCCGGGGTGTCATCGACACCGCGGTCGCCAGCCTGCAGCCGCGCCTGTTCAGGCAGCAGGCACAACTCGACGTCAGCGTTGAAGATCTCGACGGGCGCAGTGTCGACGGTAACCTCGACGCCCTGGCCGGCGCGCTGGGCAACCTGGTCGACAACGCGCTGAACCACGGTGGCGAGGGCGTGCGCATTCGCGTATTGGCCCGGCCCGACGAGCTTGGCCATGTCGTGCTGCTCGTCGAAGACGACGGCCCGGGTATCGATCCCCTGGTGCTGTCGCGGATATTCGATCCCTTCTTCACCACCCGCGAGCGTGGCACCGGGCTTGGCCTGGCCGTGGTCCAGGCCGTCGTCCTGGAACACCAGGGCGGGTTGACGGTCCTGCCGTCGTCGCTGGGTGGTGCCGCATTCGAAATCCGCCTGCCGCTGCTGCCTCCGGCAGCCACGCAGGCGCATGTCACGAGGAAGCCTGTCTGATGAACCCCTCACGCATTCTGGTCGTGGAAGACGACAGCGCACTGGCCGAGGCACTGACCGATACGCTCGCGCTGTCAGGATACGAAGTGGTCAACGCGACCGACGGCGAGCAGGCGCTGGCGCGGCTCGATGCCGACCAGGTCGACATGGTGTTGACCGACGTGCAGATGCGCCCGATGGACGGCCGCACGCTGCTGCGCAACCTGCGTAACCGCTTCAACGACCTGCCGGTGCTGGTCATGACCGCCTACGGCACCGTCGAACAGGCGGTCGAGGCGATCAAGCTCGGCGCGGTCGATTACCTGGCCAAGCCGTTCGAGGTCGACGACCTGCTGCGCAAGGTACAGCGCTACCTGCCGCATCGCCATGCCGGGCAGGGCGAGATGATCGCCGAGGACCTGCGCACGCGCGAGCTGGTCGAGTTGGCCGGTCGGGTGGCGCTGAGCGATGCCACGGTGATGATCGGGGGCGAGTCCGGAACCGGCAAGGAAGTTCTGGCGCGCCACGTGCACAACACGTCGGCCCGTGCCGACGGCCCGTTCGTCGCGATCAACTGCGCGGCCATTCCGGACAACATGCTCGAGGCCGTGTTGTTCGGCTACGAGAAGGGGGCCTTTACCGGCGCCGTGCGCGCCAGCGCGGGCAAGTTCGAGCAGGCCCAGGGCGGGACGTTGTTGCTCGACGAAATCTCCGAGATGAGCCTGCCGCTGCAGGCCAAGTTGCTACGTGTCCTGCAGGAACGCGAGGTCGAGCGTATCGGCGGGCGTGACGTCATCCAGCTCGACGTGCGCGTCCTGGCCACGAGCAACCGCCTGTTGCGCGAAGAGGTCGCGGCAGGACGTTTCCGTGAAGACCTGTTCTACCGTCTCAACGTATTTCCGCTGACGCTGCCGCCGCTGCGCGAGCGCCCGCGCGACATCCTGCCACTCGCGCGTCACCTGATGACCCGCCACCTGAAGGGTGGTGACGTCCTGCCGGTGTTGTCACCGGAGGCGCAGGTCCGCCTGCTCGAGCACGCCTGGCCCGGCAACGTCCGCGAGCTCGACAACCTGATGCAGCGTGCGCTGATCCTCTGTAACGGCGAGCGCATCGAGCAGGACGACATCCATTTTGAGGCGCTGGATGCACCGGCGTCGGCACCTGCCGCAGATATGGAGGCGGCGGTGGAATGCGACGGGCGTGGCCGCCTGAACAGCGACCTGCGTAACGTCGAGGAGCAGATGATTCTCGACGCGCTGCGCAGCGGTAACGGCAGCCGCAAGTATGCCGCCGAGGCGCTCGGCATCAGCCCGCGGACGCTGCGCTACAAGCTGCAGCGCCTGCGCGAGGCCGGTGTCGCCATACCGGGTCACTAGCCGGGCGAGCCGTGGGCTGGCGCGAAATCTGCAACATACGCGGCAAGCGGTGCAGAGCGTCAAAAAACCGTATACAGCGATAGGGTGAGCAGCATGAGTACTCCGGAAATCAACCAGGTCCTGGCCCAGATGCGGGTCGCCAAGGCACAGGCAAGCGGCGCCGCGGCCGGTATTGCCGGCGCCGGCGAGGTTCCCCAGACCAGCTTCCAGGAGTTACTGAAGCGCTCGATCGACTCGGTCAACGAGACCCAGCAGACGGCCAATACCCTGCGGACCTCGTTCGAGCAGGGCAGGGAAGGCATCGACCTGGCCGAGGTCATGATCGCGGCACAGAAATCGAGCCTGTCGTTCCAGGCCATGGTCGAGGTCCGCAACAAGCTCGTCGAAGCGTACAAAGACGTCATGAACATGCCGGT
>JAGRGW010000437.1 GCA_020445315.1 Gammaproteobacteria bacterium | reverse complement strand
AGGCCGAGCGTCAGCGCCGGCAGCAGCAGGCTGCCGGGTTCAGTGTTGCCGCTGACCGGCGTCAGTCCAAGTCCGATCGAAAACGCCAGCACCAGCAAGGGACCCAACCAGAAATTGGGTATCGACACGGCCAGCAGGGCGAACAGCTGCGCGACGCGGTCGGGCCAGCGACCGCGGTAACGGGCCGCGAGGATTCCCAATGGCATCGCCGTGAGCAAAACCAGCAGGAACGCCGCAACGGCGAGTTGCAGCGTGGCGGCCAGGCGCTCGCCGATCAGATCGGTGACCGGCCGATGCCGGACCAGCGACTGGCCGAGGTCCCCGCGCAAGAGGTCCCCGTGAAACGACAGCCAGCGTTCGAACAACGACCTGTCCAGTCCGAGCGCCTCGCGCATCGCCTCGCGATCGGCGGCCTGCGCCGACTCGCCGAGCATCACGTCGACCGGATCGCCCGGCACCAGCACCAGCAACAGGAACACCAGCGTACTGACGCCGAGCAGCACGACGGCAGTGTCGACCAGGGAAGCAAACAGGCGCTGCATCAAACGCCGGCAGAGGACCGGATCAGCACGCGCATACCCACATCGACCTCGTCGAACAAGGCGATGACATCGCTGTTGCGCATGCGCACGCAGCCGTGCGAAAGGGCCACGCCCATCGGTTCGTCGTCGGGGCAACCATGAATGTAGATGTAGCGACGCAGCGTATCGCAGCCGCCGCCGCGGTTGAAGCCGGGTTCACAACCCGTGAGCCAGAGGATGCGGGTCAGGATCCAGTCGCGCCCGGGAAACGCCCGCGCCAGCGACGGGCTGTACAGCTCGCCGGTCGGACGCCGGCCGACGAACACGGTACCGACGGGACAGCCGGCGCCGATCTTGATCCGCACGCGGTGCTCGCCGCGCGGCGTGCAGCCCGAACCATTGCGCTCGCCGGGCCCCGCCAGCGCCGTCGACACCGGCCAGCTTTGCCTGCCACCGGCTTCGCGATGCAGCACCAGGCACTGGCGGTCGATGTCGATTTCGAGCCAGGGGTGGTCGGCGGGCCGACCATCGGCACAATCGCTAGCGGGAGATTTCGCGTTCGGCATGCCGTCTCTCCGTCTGTGTCAGCGCCAGGTAGTTGCCATCGTGGCCCGGGTGGTAACCGACGAGCCCGCGACTGGCCGAAACATTGTGCTCGTACCACAGCGGGACATAAACCAGGCTGTCGTGGATACGTGCCTGGGCCGCCCGGTACAACGAGGCAGCCTCATCGGCATCGGCGAGCCCGCCCTGCTCGATCAGCCGGTCGAGTTCCGGGTCGACAAGGCGCCCGCGGTTCGCACCCGCTGGCGGCAGCGACGTGCTGTGAAACGCGTAGCGCAGGATGTCGGGGCTGTTGATTCCGACCCAGGCCAGGCTGTACATCTGGAAGCGGCCCGCCTTGATATCACCGAAGAACGTACCCCAGTCGTAACTTGCGATCTGCAGGCGGATACCGACATCTGCCAGCTGGTCCTGGAACACGTGCGCGATACGCAGCCGGAACGGATCGGTCGAGGTCTTGTAACTGATCGTCAAAGGGTTGTCCGGACCAAACCCGGCGCTTCGCAGCAGCGCGCGCGCACGGTCCGGGTCGTACGGCAGGGACTCGAGATCCGCACCGGCCCAGTGCATCGGCGGCAACACCGACTCCGCGCTGCGCGCGCGCGTGCCGAACAAGTGCCTGATGATCGCGCCACGGTCGATCGCGTGCGCGATCGCCCGCCGTACCGCGTCCTGCCCGGTCACCGGGTCCGCCAGGTTGAAGCCCACGTAGGCAAACGTCGTGCCCGGCCGCTGGACGATATCGATGTCCGGTTCCTTTTCCAGGAAGTCATACAGTTCCGTCGGCAGGTCGTTCTGCAGCAACTGGGCCTCGCCACGCAACAGCTTGAGCACGCGCATCGTCGGATCCGGGACCGGCACCAGCGCGAACCGCTGGCCGTCACGACGGCGTTGCAGGACTAGGCCGCCGTCGTCGCGCCAGCTGTCGAAGCGGAACGGCCCACTGCCCAGCGGCGCCCTTGCCAGCCCACCGCCCGACAGGTGTTCCGTCGGCGCGATGCCGATCGTCAGCCGGGCCGGAAAACCGGGATCGGCCCGGCTTAGCGTGAAATCCAGCGTGATGTCGTCAATGACCTCGATATCTTCGATGACGGCCAGGGCACCGGCATGCGGCGAACCGAGCGAGCGGTCCAGCAGCGTGCGATAGGTGGCGGCGACGTCTTCCGCGCGCGGTTGCCGCCGGCCATCCCAGAACGCCGCCCGAGACGGGTCCAGAATCACGCGGTAACGGGTCGGGGCAAGCTGCTCCCAACTGGCCATGGCCGCATGCGGCCTGCCCTGCACGTCGAGTACGACGAGTCGGTCGTAGAGCAAGGCGTTGACCCGCTCCGAGGCCGCGTCACCCGCCAGCCGCGGATCGAGCACCGTCGATGCGGTGGCAACGGCGAAAACGACGATATCGGCCGGCGGGCGTGAACATGCCGCCAGGCACGCGCCACAGACAAGAAGCCAGCCGAGCCGAGCCGCGACGGTCAAGGCGTCAGCTCCCTACCACTGGCTGAACGGCAGCTTGCTCAGGTTGCTGTTGTAGTAGCGTGGATCGGACGAGACCTCTTCGCCGAGCCAGTCCGGACGCTCGAATACCTCGTCATCACTGCCGAGTTCGATCTCGGCCACGATCAGGCCGGCATTGTCACCGTGGAACTCGTCGATCTCCCAGGTGTGCCCGCCGATCTGGACAATATGACGGGTCTTGTCGATCAAGGGCCGCAACGCAACGCGGTCGAGCATTTCGTGGGCGTCGTCGACCGGAATCTCGTATTCATATTCGAGCCGGTTGATGCCGTCGAGCGTGTGCTTGACGTTCAACTCGGCGCGCCCGCCCACGACCCGCACGCGGATCGCGGCGTGGTCCGCGCGCGCCAGGTAGCCCTGCACGAGGCGGCGGCTGGACGCGACCTGGTCGCGCCAGGCATCGGAACTCAACAGGAACTTGCGCTCGATCTCGGTCGCCATGTCATTTCCTCTCGAACAGCGCGATCGACTCGACGTGAGCGGTGTGCGGAAACATGTCCATGACCCCGGCGCTCAGCAGCCGGTAGCCGTGCTTCGACACCAGTTCACCGGCATCGCGCGCCAGGGTGCCGGGATAACAGGAAACATAAACGATGCGGCGCACGCCGAGTTGCCCGAGCAGGGGCAGCACCTGCGCCGCACCACTGCGCGGCGGATCGAGCAGGACCTTGTCGAAGCGGCGCTGCATCCACGGCTCAGCCGGCAGTTCGCCGTACAGGTCGGCGGTGAAGAACTCGGTGTTGGTCAGGGCATTGTGCCCGGCATTCGTGCGCGCGCGCTGCACCAGCCCGGCATCGCCCTCGACACCGACGACGGAGCGGCAATAGCGCGCGATCGGCAGGGTGAAATTGCCGACGCCGCAGAACAGGTCGAGCACATCATCGTCCGGTGCCAGCTGCAGCATGTCGATCGCGCGCGAGACCATCTTGCGGTTGATATCGCTGTTGACCTGGGTGAAGTCGCCGGGCAGGAACGACAGCGTGACATCCTGCTCGGGCAGGCGATAACGGAGGTCTGCAGCCGCGGTCAGTGGTACAACGCTGTCCGGGCCTCCGGGCTGCAGGTAGAACACCACGTCGTGGTCATGTTCGAACGCACGCAGAAGCTGCGTGTCCGTTTCAGCCAGCGGTTCGAGAATCCGCAGGATCAGCACGCAGCGGGTGTCGTCCATCGCCATCTCGATCTGCGGCAGGCGGCCGCTGATGCTGAGCTGCTCGATCAGCGCGCTCAGCTGTGGCAGCAACTCACCGACATGCGGATGCAGCACGTGGCAGCGCTCGATGTCGGCGACGAAACTCGATCCGCGCTCGCGGAACCCGACCAGCACGCGGCCCTTGCGGGCGACGTCCTTGACGCCGAGCCGGGCCTTGCGCCGATAGCCCCACGGTGACGTATTGATCAACGGCGGCAGGATCTCGGCCGGTTCGACCTTGCCGATCTGGCGCAGGTTGTCGAGCAGCACGGCCTGCTTGGCCGCGATCTGCGCCTCCGGCGCCAGGTGCTGCAGGCTGCAGCCACCGCACACGCCGTATTGCGCACAACGCGGTTCGACCCGGTCGGCCGCCGGCTCGATGACCGAGACGGCCTGCCCCTCGTCGTGGCTGCGCTTGCGACCAAGGTAGCGGAACATGACCCGCTCGCCCGGCAGCGCACCGTGGATGAAGGTCGCCTTGCCATCGACCCTGGCCAGGCCACGGCCGTCATGGCCCATGCTCTCGACGACCGCCTCG
The DNA here is from genome assembly GCA_020445315.1 of Gammaproteobacteria bacterium. Taxonomy (GTDB): domain Bacteria; phylum Pseudomonadota; class Gammaproteobacteria; order Chromatiales; family Chromatiaceae; genus Thiosocius. The sequence goes on along the minus strand of JAGRGW010000437.1, from coordinate 1,221 downwards.
AACTCGCCCTCCGGCAGTCTCGGCCTGCGCCGACGACGCCCCATTATTCGTCACCCCACGCCGACAGGAACGCCCCGAGGTGGGACGACCGACTCTCGCGCAGAAGATCGCGCAGGGCGTCGGCATACTGGGTAGCACCCCTGGCCGACTGCAACCCCGTCAACACCTGCCAACGCAGACCGATCAGGAAGGTATTCAGTGCGGCATGCTCGGTAAAGGCACGTACCGGCTCCATGTCGCCCGCCAGCCAGGCATCGTAGAGCTGTTTTTCGCCGATGCCGCGCATGCCCGGAAAGCCGAGTTTGAGCGCGGTTTCATCGAGTGTCGGCATGTCGCCTGCAGCCGGACACAGCCAGGCACGCAGATCCACGTGCCACTCACCCTGGAGCCGTTGCCAGTATCCCGGCTGGTGCATCGCATGCTGAAGGCTGCGGAAATGAATCAGTGGCAGCGCCTTGTCGGTACCGTTCCAGCTCAACAGGCGGTCGTGATTGCCGACGGTGGCGTAATAGGCGTCGAGCAGGGTGCGCTCGTCACCGTCGTCCGCCGTCAGCGTTTGCATGTCGACACCGCCGGGCGTCTGCCGGACCAGACTCAGGCCGACGATCGCGCGCTGGTCCCAGCGCAGGTCCTCGCTCGAACCGGTCTGCTGCTTGCGCCGGTGAAACAGCACCTTGGACACGGCCTTGTCGTCGAGATCGTCCAGGCCGAACAGGCGCCGCGTGGTCGCCGTATCCGGCACCGAGGCTATGGCAAAGGCGGCAATCGACATCGTGCTACGTCTGGAAATTCATTCTGCCGGAAACACGCCGGTCGACAGGTAGCGATCGCCACGATCGCAGATGATCGCGACGATGACGGCGTTGCGAACCTCGGCCGACAGGCGCAGCGCAGCGGCGATCGCGCCGCCGGAGGACACGCCGGCGAAGATGCCCTCCTCAGCTGCCAACCTGCGCGTGATGTCCTCCGCGTCTTCCTGGGTCACGTCCATCTCGCGATCGACCAGGCTGGCGTCAAAAATCTCGGGGATATACTCGACCGGCCAGCGCCGGATGCCGGGGATCGAGGCGCCCTCGGCCGGTTGCACGCCGATGATCTGCGGCCGTGGCTGCTGCTCGCGCAGGAACCGGGCCGTGCCGGTAATCGTCCCGGTGGTGCCCATGGCGCTGATGAAGTGCGTCACCGTGCCGTCCGTGTCACGCCAGATCTCCGGGCCGGTGG
>JAGRGW010000436.1 GCA_020445315.1 Gammaproteobacteria bacterium | reverse complement strand
TTACCGACGACGCCAAGGCGGCGATCGCCAAAAAGGCCATCGCCCGCAAGACCGGCGCACGCGGGCTGCGCACGATCATCGAACAGGTGTTGCTCGACACCATGTACGACCTGCCGTCGATGGATGACGTCAGCAAGGTTGTCATCGAGGAAGGCGTGATCGAAGGCGACAGCAAGCCCTACATCATTTTTGGCGGCGCCGAACCACGGCAGCTCGCCGCTTCCGACTGAGCTGACCGGGACCGGTCAGACCGCGTGCCCGTCCGCAAGGGGCGGCACGCCTGTTGCCGATTGGCCTCCGGTCATACCGGTGGCGACGGCGGCGAGCCGTTTCCTGCCTTCAAGGCTTTCAATGACCCGTTCCCCTGGATACTGCGGGAATTCACCGGTTGAAATTTCCCTCACGAGTCCGCATGTTCAGGCTTTGGCACCGACATGTGTCGGGCACGACCCATCTATCAGCGCCGCGAGACCCGGCAACGGAGGAATCCCATGGGACAGCAAGATACGTCACTGAGTGGAGGTGAGCTCAACGCCGGCTCGATCCCGGTGCTGCCGCTTCGCGATGTCGTGGTCTACCCGCACATGGTGATTCCGCTGTTTGTCGGCCGCGAGAAGTCGATCAAGGCGCTCGACGCGGCGATGGCCGACAACAAGCAGATCCTGCTCGTGGCGCAGAAAAGTGCCGAGGTCGACGAGCCGCAACCGGCCGACATGTACGAGATCGGAACGCTGGCCAGTATCCTGCAGCTGCTGAAATTGCCGGATGGCACGGTGAAGGTCCTGGTCGAAGGCGGCGGACGCGCCAGCATCGAGCGTGTTGCCGTTACCGACGACTTCTTCGTTGCCGAGATCGAACCGGCCGACGACGTGCTCGAACTGCCGGAACGCGAGATGGAAGTCCTGATGCGCTCGGCTACCACGCTGTTTGACCAGTACGTCAAACTGAACAAAAAGGTCCCGCCCGAGGTGCTGACCTCGCTGGCCAGCATCGACGAGCCGTCGCGGCTGGCCGACACGATGGCCGCGCACATGGCGCTCAAGCTCGACGAGAAGCAGCATGTGCTGGAGATGTTCAATGTGCGCGAGCGCCTCGAGCACCTGATGGCGTTGATGGAAGGCGAGAACGACATCCTGCAGATGGAGAAGCGCATTCGTGGCCGGGTCAAGCGCCAGATGGAGAAGAACCAGCGCGAGTACTACCTGAACGAACAGATGAAGGCGATCCAG
>JAGRGW010000068.1 GCA_020445315.1 Gammaproteobacteria bacterium | reverse complement strand
GACTGCACCAGGTGAAAACGTGCCGCCGCCTCGGCCCGACGCTCGCCCAGTTCACGCTGGAACACGCCTCGCACGTCTTGCGGGAGCGGCTGCAACAGCGCTCCCAGTCTGATGCGCTCGCTGATGTCATCGAACGCACGCAACAGGGTGCGGAAGGCCTGCTCGGTCTCGATCGGCCCGACACTGTCCGCAACCGGCTCCGTTTCACTGGCGACGGCAGCCTCGGCCGCAGCGACACGCTCGGCAATACCCGGATAGCGGCGGTAGAGCGATCGGATTCGTTGAGTGCGGGCCAGTATCTCGGCGCGCATCGCAACGCGCAGCGCTCGCGACAGGGGCACTGGCGCCAGCTCGCGCAGTGCTCCCTCCATCTCGAGCAAGGCTTTTTCGTGCTTGCGCACAGCGGCACGGACCGTCGCCTGGTGGACCTGCTGCTTCTTGACGATCGATGCCATCAGCAGCGTCGCGACGACCAGCGCCAGCACAGCCAGGGGCACGCCCCATTGTTCGATAACAGCCATATCTCTCCGACAACAAACCTGCCTGTGACGTTGTAACGGCGTGCCGATGGGAAACCTGATCCCGGTTCCTGGTCGGACAGGCGCGGGCTGTCAGGCCTGTTTACAATCCTCAGGATTATTTTTCCCCAGCACCTGCTAAGCTGTTAGCAACATGAAACTTTTTTCATATGGCAAGACTATTGCAAGTTGGAGTGAGGTCCCTGTAATCGAATCCTGGCGATGCCAACGACACTTCAAAAACCGCTGGTCCGCATCAGTTTCCTGGTGCTCAGCCTCACCGGTAGCCCGCTGGCGTTCGCCGCACCGGTGTTCGAGGAGTATCGCCTGAACGCTGCCATCGTCCTCGCGCTGCTGGGCGTGGTTGCCCTCGGCCTCGGCCTGCGCAACCTGCGTGAACTCCGCTATCGACCACTGCGTTCACTCAACACGGCGCGTCCGACGGGCGACGCAGGCGAAGAACTGCACAGCAGCGACGCTGTCTGAGGTCATTCGGGGCCGGACCTTCCAAGCCGCCGCGCGAGAGGTTAGCATCGCCTCAGGAATGTCGATCACAGGGCGGAGCGGCACTGCAAGTGGATCTGTTCGTTTATGCCGTACTCGGTCTCAGCGCCACCTGGGTCCTCTACATCATCTACATGCAGGTTGCCACTCGAGCCGCCGAGGGTCGTTCGGCCGAACCCCTGTTTCCGTTGTTTCCCGCGCTCCAGGTCGTCGAGGGCAAGGCGCTGGTGTACTGCTTCAGCCCCGGATGCGGGCCCTGCCGGCCAATGTCGAAAGAAATCGACAAACTGGTCGAAGCCGGCGCTCCGGTGTTCAAGTTCGACGTGACCCGGCACCCGGACGTATCGCGCGAACTGAGTATCCGTGCCACGCCAACGCTGATCGTCATCGAGCAGGGCCAGGTCGGCCGCATGTTGCTCGGGGTGAGGACCGCCGACGTCATGCGGGCGCTGATCGAGCCCTGATGGCGACCCGGGGACGCGACCACCCCGCCGGCCACCGCGGCTGGAACCGCCGGTGACCGGAGCGCTGCTGCGATACCTGTGGCTCGCGCTCGGCTGGCTCGAACTGGCCTTGTTCACGGCACTGTTGTACCTGTTGAGTTTCCTGCCGGAGGACTGGCGGCGGGGCTGGTATCACCGCTGGTTTCGCACCTGGTGCAGGACCTGGGTCCATGCCCTCGGCGTCGAACTGCGCCTGCACCACAAGAACCGGGAACCGCTGCCCGATCGCTACATCCTGGTAGCCAACCACCCGTCGTCGTTCGAGGACATCGGCATCCCGTCGCTGTTCGACGTCGACAGCCTGGCCAAGCGCGAGGTCCGGGACTGGTGGCTGGTCGGGCGCATCAGCGCCGCTGCCGGGACCATATTTGTCAAACGCGAGTCACGCGAATCACGCGGCCATGCCGTCCTGGCCATCGCCGAGCACCTGCGGCGCGGCCGCAACGTCGCCCTGTACCCGGAGGGCGGCATCGACGGGCCACGACTGCAGCCGGCTTTCCGCTACGGCGCCTTTGCCGTGGCCATGCAGACCGGCACGCCGATTGTCCCGGTCTACCTGCATTACGAGGCACAGCACGATTTTCACTGGGGGCGGCACAACCTGGTGCAGAATATCCGCAACATCATGGGAACGCGGAACAGTCGCGCCAACTATTACCTGTTCGACGCCATCGATCCCCACAGGTTCGAGGACAAAACCGCGTTCTGCGACCACGTCTACGCCCTTTACCAGGAATGGCAGAAACGATTTCTCGACTGACCGGAGCCAGGCAATGACATCCGCACTCATCGACAGCCATGCCGTCGAAAGCGCCTTCTACGATGCGTTCAGGCGACTCGACGCCAAGCTGATGCGGACACTTTGGCTCGAAGGCCCAACGGCCGCCTGTGTCCACCCGGGCAGCGACCTGCTGCAGGGAATCGACGCGGTGATGGCGAGTTGGGCCGACATCTTCCACGCGGCAAAACCGCCGGACGTCGACTTCACGCTGCTGTCAGTCGACGTGCGTGACGACCTCGCGATTCACCTGGTGCGGGAACATGTCTCCGGCGCCGACGGTCAGCGTGCCGACATCATCGCGACCAACGTCTACCGCCGGACCCGGACCGGTTGGCGCATGCAACTCCACCACGCCTCGCTGCCGCTGGTCGAAGCGCGCGCAGCGACGACACCGGCCCGACCGCTGCACTGACGGCAGGGCGAAACCGCCCCGTCCCCGTCGCCCCGCCGCGGACCCGGGATGTCAGGGAAACGCCGGGATGTGCGCGTCGACCCCTTTCGATTGGACTTCCGGATGATGCGACTCGATCAGCCGGCGGATCTCGTTGACCCGCCGTACCGGCACGTCGACCATCAACAGGATCTCACCGCGATCGATCGCCGGCTGGAAGCGCCTGAGTGCCGTGTTCGGGATGCTGATCGCAATCATGCCCGATATCCAGGCCCCGACCATCGCGAAGAACAGGCCCAGGACCAGCGCCCCCCCAAGGCCGACGATTGCACCGATTTCCGGGTGATAGCGCAACAGGAAGCCGGCCAGTACACCAGTTGCGCCACCGGCGACGAAGCCCATGCCGATCCCGTGCAACAGGTCCGACCGCTGCAGCAGGTTGGCGACGTGCAGGCGCCCGAGGTTGACACCGTCGCGGGCCAGGAAATGGATATGGGGATCGTCGATCTTGGCCAGCAACAGCTCACGTTCGATCTTTTTTGCCGACTTGGCGTCCGGCAGCATGAAATACAGTCGTCTGCGCATCTCGGTTTCCTCCGTCAGTTTCGAGCGGGTCGACTCAACGACCGCCCCTCCAACGCAACACCCGCATTGCCCTCAGGGCATCGGTGATCGGCACCAATCGGCGCCTTCACAACCACACCCCTCCGCACGGTTCAGCACCTGTCGCCGTGAACTCGGCAGGGTAACAGGCAGTATAGAAAGCCCGAGAAAATTAGTTGGTCTTTATAAATTATTTTGAACAGCGCAGCGCAAAACACGAAAATAGCGGGTGAAGCGATAACGTTTTTTTATCTGCGGTGGCCCCGGTGGTCACCCGGGAGAACAGCCATGAAGCAGTTGACCTGGTCGTTCGTCTTGTTACTGGTTACAGCCGTCAACACGGCCGCGGCCGACGTGCTGGTGCTCGTGCACGGCTACCTGGGCAGTGCCCAGAGTTGGGCCGAGGCCGGTGTCCTCGACCGCCTGCAGCAACGCGGCTACCGCCCCGTCGCCATGTACGGCTACGGCGCCGGAGGCGTGTTGCGCCTGCCGCTCGGATCGGCCGAGGCGAAGCGTCCGATCTACACCGTCAACCTGCCGTCACAGGCGCCGATCGCGATCCAGGCCGACTGGCTCGCCGCCTACCTGCGCGACGTACGCAAGCAGCATCCCGACGAGCCCATCGTGCTGGCTGCGCACTCCGCCGGCGGCTTGGTTGCACGTATGACCCTGGTGCGGCACGGTCGGATGGGCGTCTCGCACCTGATAACGATCGCCACCCCGCACTTCGGTACGGGTCGCGCGATCCAGGCGCTGGATGCCACCGACCGCGGCGGCATGTTCGGATTCGTCAAGTCGTGGCTGGTCAGGCGCAAGACCGGTGATGCGCTGTACGCGACGGTGCAGCAGAGCCGAGGCGTACTGTTCGACCTTGCACCGCCGGCACCCGGGAACATGCTGTTCTGGCTGAACCAGCAACCGCATCCGAAAATCCGTTACACCGCGATCATGCGTACCGGCACCTTCCAGATGCCCGGTGACCAGGTCGTGCCGCCGATGAGCCAGGACCTGAACCGCGTGCCGGCCCTGGCAGGCCAGGTCAAGACCTACCAGATGGCGCAGGGCCACCTGCTGACACCGCAGGACGGCGATCTGATCGGTAACCTGCTGGCCATGGACAGGGCGACGAAGGCGCAACGCTGAGATCCGCGGCGCACCAGCACGCGGAAGGCGCTGCTAAAGTTCAGGAAGGCAGGCGCCGTCAACCAGGCTGCGGTCCAACGCAGGAAGCTGCGCGGCACGCAACAACCGACCACCGGACGGGAACATGCAGGACTTCGATATCTACTTTCTCGGCGAGACACTGGCCGACGCGGACCCGGTCGAGGTACGCAACGGCGTCGCCGCCCTGTTCAAGATCTCGGGCGACGCCGTGGAGCGGCTGTTCTCCGGGAAAGCGGTTCGGGTCAAGCACGGCGTGGACGTCGACACGGCGGGTCGCTACCGCGAGGCCTTTCGCAACGTCGGCGCCCTGGTGCAGATCGTACCGGCGGGCGCGCCCGCACCGGACGGGCCGGCCGTCGCTCGAGCGCCAACACCACCGGTGGCAGGCGGTGGGCAGTCCCCGGGTGGGATGACGCTGGCCGAGCCGGGGGCGACACTCGACCACACGCCACCGCCCCCACCCGCGCAGATCGACATCAGCGGACTCGAGGCCCTGCCGCCGAATAGCGGCTCACTCGAAGACTGTCACCAGCCCGTGCCGCCACGCACGATACCGGATATCAGCCACATGCAGTTGGTCGACGACTGACCGGCTTCAGTTTAGCCCGCGGTTCAGCGCGATGGCCGGCGGGGTGTTGAGTTCGACCAGGAAGGTGCCGATGGCGTGGTGGCTCTCGATGCGCAACGGCACGTGCCGCGCATCGCGGCTGAACCAAATGTAGACCGGCCGGTGGGCCGGCTGCAGGCGACCCTCGTCGTCCCATTCGAAACCGTCCAGACGGACCTTCCAGGCCTCGACCGGTGTCTCCTGGACGACGATTTCCTCGATCGCCTCGACCCGCACGTCGTAAGACAGGTTCTCCTTGCCGCGGGTAACCGCGAAGCTGAACTGCTCGTCGACGGCGAGCCGGTGCCCGCGAATCTTCTGCAGCAGGCCGAGGCGGTCGATGAACTCGTCACGCGGCGGGGCAGCGGGGTTGATGCCGGCCTCGAGGCTGGCGACGACATCGGTGCCGGCGCCATCGCCGAGGTCATAGCGCCGGAAGTCCGTCCCCTCGTCGTCGCGCAGGTACAGGCGGTGACGGGTACGCTTGGTCTGTTCGTAATTCTCGAACCCGACCACGCGCCCATCGGCCGCTGAGGCCCAGGTGCGAAAACGATAACGCATGGGATAGAACGACTCGACGTGCTCGTAGTTCTCCGAACTGGCCGTCACGCGCGTTTCCTGCAGCGACGACGAACCACCTGGATCGCGCGTCTCGAACTGCACGTCGGCAATCGGCAGCGACCGGCCGAACGAAAAAGCGCCCTTGTAGATGGCGCGATAGTCGAGTTGCTCAACCACTGCGGCGAGCGCCGATTGCGCGGTCAGCGTACCGATGATCAACAGCGCGTGTACCAGTTTACCCATGCCCTTGCCCCTGTATTCGGGTTTTCCCCTAACTATGGTAGTAGTTTCAGATAGAAAAAGGAACAGATGGTTCCGTTGGCATGTAATCTGCTGCAAAGACTGCAGAACCGCTCTCCGGAGCGGTAAATGACAATAAATTGACGCAAATCGGGACGAAATCTTGACGAATCTGGCAATCGGCGACAAAAAATTGGCGAGGCAATCTGCCAAATCACCGATTTCTGACGCTCCCCGCCAGGCGGCCAAGGCCCCTGCCGACGAGGCGACCCCAGCCAGACCGACTCACGACGCTGCGGATATCGATCGCGGCCGGCAACTGCTGGCCCAGTCGACGCAGGCTACGTCGGGATCCTCCCGTATCGACACGCTCGAGCAGGCCCGGCATCGGCTTGCCGAGTTGAAATCGATGTTCAGTGCAGACCCGCAGGCAGTTGCAGCGGCGCACGGACATATCGATGCCAACGGATTCAACGCGGCAACCTCGAGCCCTGCCGCGTAACGGTTCCTCCAGTCTCGGCACAGGCGAGATCATTCTCGCCATTTACCCGGCTCCGCTCACGCGGTTGCCGGGTTTTCTTTTTTCAGCGCCCGGATACCCGGCCCGGCAGAACACGATGTTATGCTTTCGCGACGACCCCAGAGTGAAAACCACGCAGCCTTGCCTCCTGGTACCAAAGCGACAACCCCGAACGCCGCCGCCATGCGGGTGATCTACCTGCTGCTGGCCTTTTTCGTCCTGACGGGTATCGGTGCCACCTGCCGCACCACCCTGGTACAGGCGAGCGGCGACTGCACAGCGGCGGTCGACTGTTCCGACCGGACCGCAACGGACACCGGTGGCTGACACCACGCCGACACCGCTGTGCGGGATCTGGACCTGCGAGATCGCGGATGATGCGGCGTTGTTCAATGCCGGCGCCATCGCGGCCTACCGGCGTGAGCGGCAGGCACCCGATATCCGGCAGACGCACCATTTCCACGGCCGCTTCGAGAATACCTACATCCCGGTGGAGAAACTGCCGGAGCTGGCGCCGATCATCGAATTCGTACTGGCTGCCGCGCGGCGCGTGCTGGCCGAGGACCACCTGCGCTACGGCTTCTGGTTCAACGAGACGCCCCCGGGTCATCGCACGTCGCTGCACAGCCACGAGGAACTCGACGAGCGGCTTTCGGCAGTCTACTACCTCGATGCGCCGCCGGAATGTGGCGACCTGCTGCTCCACGAAGACGATGCACTCGTCCGGGTGAGACCAAGGGCGGGACTCGCGGTCCTGTTCCCGCCCGACCTGCCGCACGAAGTCGACGAAAACCGCAGCGGCGCAACGCGCCTGTCGGTCGCGTTCAATTTCGGTCCGGCGGAACCGGCGTGCTGAGGATTGACGTCTCGAGTCGCTCCGTCTCCGCCAGCACCACGTGTCGCCCGTCCGTCGTCACGAACTCGCGGTCGCGAATTTCGCCACGCTGCGCCCGGTACTCGGCCGCACGACCGCTGCGTGCATCGATGACGCGAACGACGATGACCTCGTTGTTGTCGCGCCAGTAGTCGTAAAGCAGCATGCCCGAGGCCGCCAGCATCAGGACCGCGGCGGCAACAGCAAGAGCCAGCAGACCGCGCCGGCGCGCAGTCGGCGGATTGACCAGCCGGGGTGGCAACTGTCGCTGGTCGGGTACCGCCTGACGCGTGCGCCAGATCAGCATCACGACCAGTATGACACCCAGCGTAAACAGCACTTTTCCTATCATCGGCGCATCTTAGCAGGCATGAAGTTGGATATGATGCCGGCAGTCAGACCACGGGAGAAACGGCATGCAGAAAACGAACCCGGGCCGCGCCCTGACCCTTGCGGCAGCCCTGATGCTGAGCGCGCAGGCACCGGCAGACGACGTCGCGGTAAAGATCACCAGTTCCCTAGACGCCGTCACGACCCGGCACGAAGGCAGGCCGATCCGCATCCAGCGTGACCAGAACCAGGCCAACACGATCACCCCCGCGTTCCAGAAGACATCGCGCCGCTGCCCGCCATTCTGCGTGCAGCCGATGCGCATGCCCGACGGTGTGGAGACGATCGGTGAGCTCGAAATGCTCGATTACCTGCGGCGCGTCGGTGACGGTGACGATTCCGTGCTGGTCATCGACTCACGCGGTCCCGACTGGGTCGAGCGCGGCACGATTCCCGGGAGCGTCAACATCCATTACAAGCGCCTCAGCCTGAAGGCTGCCGACGAGGAATCGATCGCGAAGATACTCGAACGCGACTTCGACGCCGAACGCCTCGATACCTTGTGGAACTTCCGTCACGCCAAGACGCTGATCCTCTTCTGCAACGGCCCCTGGTGCGGCCAGTCTCCGACCAACATCCGCGCCCTGCTCCGCTTCGGCTACCCGCCGACGAAAATCAAGTGGTACCGGGGCGGCATGCAGGCGTGGGAAGTCCTCGGGCTGACCACCGTGAAACCGGGTGAATAACGGGCGCCACGTCGGTTACTCTTCAGGTTATGCCAGGCATCAAGTTTCTCCTTCTCGTTTCGGCACTGACGTTTCTGATCGGCGGCTGCACGGCGCCGGACAAGCCCAGCATCGCCCTGTACCTCGCGGTACAGCGCGGTGATCTCGACCAACTCGAACGCCACATCTACTGGGAGACCGATATCAACGCGCTCTTGCCGAACGGCCAGACCCCGCTGCAGGTGGCTGCCGAGAAAGGCCGGATCGTCATGGTCAGGACGCTGCTGAAACATGGCGCCAACATCGATGCCCGGTCGTCGAAAGACGAATCGGCGCTCGATCTTGCGATACTCAATGGCCGAACCCAGATCGCGGAAGTGCTGATCGGGGAAGGCGCGACCCTGGACGCGTCGGCCCTGTTGACCAAGGCGGCCCGTATCGGTGTCACCGACCGCGACACCGTGAGGTTTCTCGTCGAACGCGGCGCCGACACGGAACACCGTGACGATTCGGGCGATACGGCCCTGCTGATCGCGATCCGGCAAGACAACCATCGGCTCGCCACGCACCTGGTCAACCTCGGGGCGGACGTCAATGTCGCGACGCGCGACGGCCAGTCCGCGCTGGCGCTGGCCCGCTCACTCAAACTTGGCGAACTGGTCAGCCTGCTGCAGCGCCAGGGCGCGATCTGACGCATACGGCCCCGCCGACGGACAATTCCTGGGGTACCGATTCACCGCGCTGTCATCGACAGAGACCCATCGGGTTTGTTGATTTGCGCTGCCTTTACCAAGCCGGCAACAGCGCGCCGGCCGTTCACCGGCCGTAATGCGATAACTGGCAAGGCGTCGAAGCGCCACTGCGATCCGCTTCGAGAACACAGCGCGACAGTCACGTGACGAGAGCCTGCTTTAGCGGGGATTCAACCTTTCAGGGACTTAAGACAGGCTTTTTCGCGTTGTCATGCCTCTTGCCAATGCAGCAAGCGACGCCTTGCGCAAAAAAACCTGCCTGAAGCCTCGAACGTCCGGTGTAGTATTGCCGGCTCAGTTTCATCACAGCGGAGAACCCGATGGCCAGCAAACCCGACGAACTCACCATCAACTACAGCGAGGGCGGCGTCGATGTCGTCAAAGAGCTCGACAAGGTGGTGCTGTCGAAAGGTGCCTGGACGACGGTACTTTTCCGGTACCAGGACTGGGACGGCCGCAAAGAGGAATACAGCAAGGACAAGTACTCCATCCGCCGTTACCAGAAACGCAACGGCGAGTACCAGCAGAAGTCGAAGTTCAACATTTCGAGCCCGGACCAGGCGCGCCAGTTGATCGAAGCGCTGAACGGCTGGCTCGACGACTGAGACCAGGCGGCGTCAGTCGGCCTCGCGGGCTTCGATCAGTGCCCGCGCCTGCGGAATCCATTTTTCGCGCTCGATCCGTCCCTTGAACCTCAGCTGCTCGTTGATCCGCTCTACGTGTTCCGGGGTCCAGCCAGCGATCTGCTCGAAGCGGTGGACACCCATGTCCTTCAGCATGCCCGCGATCTTGGGCCCGATACCCTTGATCTGCTGCAGGTTGTCGGCAGCCGCCCGGCGGTCCTCGACTGCCGCCGGCGGGTCCGCCAGCCGCGCCTTTGACGTCAGGCCCAGCAGGCTGGCCGCGGCCGCGGCCGCGGCCGCGTTGACCGACGGGATCTCCTCGCTGGCGGCAGACTTGGAGCCCGCCGGCACCGCCGCCGACTCGTCGCCGTAGTCGACCACGTCCACCGGTTGCTGCGCCAACGCCTCGCGACAGTCGGCCAACTCGCCACGCAATGCCTCGATTTCGTCCAGGTCCGCTTCGACACCGTCGGCGACCTGTGCCTTGAGTTCGTCGATCTCGTTCAGCAGGGCCTGGCGCTCGGCTTCCAGGCCGTTCCTGGTCGACTTCGCCGCATCGAGTTCGGCACGCAGGGCCACCGCATTGTTCTCGAGCAGTTTCTGCCGTGCCTGCGAACTCGCCCGCGCCGACGCCGCCGACAGCCGCGTCAGGTACCAGCCCAACAGCATCCCGAGCAGGGCCGCCACCAACAGCAGGATGAAGGTTTGCGTGATCAGGTAAGTCATGACACCACTCCGTCTAGTCGCGGGTTCTGATTTCGAAGGTGATACGTCGGTTGGCCGCCCGGCCCTCGGCGGTCGCGTTGCTGGCGATCGGCTGCGAATCACCGTAAGCGACGATGCGCATGCGGTCCGCGGCAATACCGGCCAGGTAGAAGAAACGCTCGACCGCCTCGGCACGGGCCTGGCTGAGGCGCAGGCTTTGCTCGCGATTACCGCTGGCATCGGTGTGTCCGCCGATGATGATGTCGGTATCGGGGCACTGGTAGGCGACGGCGGCCAGGTCGTTGAGAACCGGATAGCTGTCCAGCACCGGTGATGCACCGCCGGCCTCGAACCGGACCAGGCTGGCGGCAGCCAGGCGTGCCATCGTCCGCTGGCAGGTCCGCGCACCCATCGGGTTGGAAAGATCGCCACCGAGGCGGATGATCCGGCTGGTGTCGAAGCGCGGGTTCAGCGGATCATCGGCGTCGAGCATCGTGCCGCGTACCACCAGCGCCGCGACGGACACCCGGCGCACGCCCCACACCTGGCCCGCGACATCGGCAACATTGGCCGGGTCGACCGCACCGCCGACCTCGCCACCGATCGAGAGGTCCCGCCCATCGGCATGGATCTCGAGTGGCGGCAGACCGTGGGAAGACAGCGCCAGTTGCACACGTTGAACGAGGTCTTCCTCGATCGGCGCGCGGTAGGTGACGACGGTCGCCCAGGTCAGCAACAGAAGGCTGGCCAACGCGACCAGCACGGCAGTGCTCTTCGACACGTGATTCTCCCCAACGACGCCCTTGAACGGCGCCAACGCGATCCCCACACCCGAATTAGGGCGTTATTACTTGCTAATTTAACTCATTTCTTACCGGATGTAGCGCAAACGCGTAAAGATGGGGACCGGGGCGGGCTGGCCATACTGCCCCCGACCGCTGGCGAACGTGCGGGCGAGAGCCGCGAAAGGCCGCCCCTGCTCAGTCGAGGCCGAGCTCGGACGGCCAGTCTAGCAGGGCGTCGATGACCTGGCGCTGCCGTGGGCTGAGCGAGGCATCGACCGCCAGTTTCGACAGCGTACGGCGATAGTCGCTCAAGACGATCGAACCGCCACCACCGGGCTCGGTCAGGCGCTGGCGACGGTAATCCTCCCAGCGGAGGCGTTCGGGGTGATTCAACGAGTCCGGCCAGTTGCGGGCACGGTAGCGGAACAGCAGTTCCTGCAGTTTTGCGGCATCGAAATCGAAATGGGCTGACTGCAGGGCCTCCGGCGACATCGCCAGCACCCTTTCGCAGCGACGACGATCGTCGTCGGACAGGAAGCCACCATAGAGGTCGCGATCGGGATCGGCCTGCGGCGGGAACGCATCACCGTCGGCGAACACCGCGGCCACCTTGTCGGCCAACCCGGGCGTAGCGACGAGCACGTCGCGATGGCGCTGCTCGGTCTCCTCATCCAGGCCCCATTCCTCGCGCGCCGCGCCGGTCAGCGTGCCCATCGGCACCACCACCGGTGAACGATTGACGTGAATGACCTTGAGTGGAATACGGTCGACCCCTTGCGGGAGATCGGCCGTGGGCGTGTACAGGCGCGCGCGGATCTCGTCGGCCGACAGCGACAACAGCGGCCCGGGATCTACCCGCAGGTCGTAAACGATGACACCGTTGCGATTGACCGGGTGCATCGCCAGCGGCAACACGGCCGCGATGCAACCGAGGCGCGCCGGGTACCGGGCCGACACGTGCAGGACCGGGCTCGCGGCACGCACGTTCAACTGCCGCGCGAGCTGGTGCTTGTCGCGGTTGTTGAAGACGAAATCGAACAGCCGTGGCTGGCGCTCTCGCACCAGGCGCGCGATCGCGATCGTGGCGTGCACGTCGGCCAGTGCATCGTGCGCCCCGCTGTGCTCGATACCGTTGGCGGCCGTCAGCTCCTCCAGCCTGAAACTGGTCTCGCCGTTTTCGCGCTGCGGCCAGTTGATCCCCTCCGGGCGCAGCGCCCGGGTCAGGCGCACGACGTCGATCATGTCCCAACGCGAGTTGCCATGTTTCCACTCGCGCGCGTAGGGATCGAAGAAATTGCGGTACAGGCCGTACCGGGTCACCTCGTCGTCGAAGCGCAGGCTGTTGTAGCCGAGCGCACAGGTGCCGGGGCTTGCCAGTTCCTCGTGGATGAAGCGGAAGAAATCGGCCTCGGGTGCGCCGTGTTCGCGCGCGTACTGCGGCGTGATGCCGGTAATGAGACATGCCTCGGGCTGCGGCAACAGGTCGTCGGCCGGTTGCGCATAGATGACCAGCGGCTCGCCGATGGGATTGAAATCGATATCGGTTCGCAGACCCGCAAACTGTGCCGCACGGTCCTGCGAGGGCGCGGCACCCCAGGTCTCGTAGTCGTGCCAGTAGAAACTGGTCGGGGCCGTCATGCCTTGGCCCAGGCGACCTCGTCGCGCAGGTAGACCGGCAACGCGCCGGACGCTTCGACCCCGTGACCTTCGGCGTGCAGTGCCGCCGCCAGTGTCGCCACGTCGGCTGCGTGCAGGCGCTGCGCTTCGTATGTCACCGGGGAAAAACCGATAGCCTGTCGCAGCGCCTGCGCATAGCTGTCCCACCCGCTGCCGGCGGCATGCCAGGCGAGTCCCCCGGGCCCGTCGCCTGGTGCGACTGACACCACCGCCGGCGCACAGACCCGCTCCTCCTGAACGGCGCGCATGATGCCGTCCGCATCGACGCGGTAGGTACCCCAGTAAACCTCGCCCATGCGTGCGTCGAAGGCGCTCAACACGCCCCCGGCGCCGTGCGTCTTGTTAACGCCCTGGGCCAGCGCCTGCAGGCTGGAAACCGCTATCACCGGCAACCCGGCGGCAAAGGCCAGGCCCTGGATCACCGAAGCGGCGATGCGCACCCCGGTGAATGAGCCGGGTCCGCGCGCGAACGCCAGCGCATCGAGTTCCTTCAGCCTCATCCCGGCCTCGCCAAGCAGATCTTCTATCATCGGCAGGACCAGCTCGCTGTGCCGCCGCGCCGCAATCTCGAACCGCTCGCTCACTTCACCGTCCTGCCACAGCGCCGCGGAGCAGGCCTCTTCGGTGGTGTCGATAGCCAACAGGCGAACGGTCAAGGCAGCAGCACCGTCGACCCGGTCGTGCGGCGCGACTCGAGGTCGCGGTGCGCCTGCGCCGTATCGCTGAGCGGGTAGGTCTGGTTGATCTGGATGTGCAGCAGGCCGTCGGTGACGGCAGCGAACAGCCGACGCGTGCCGTCTTCGAGCAGTTCGCGCGTGGCAATGTGGGTGGCCAGCGTCGGCCGGGTGACGTACAGCGACCCCTTTGGCGCCAGGATCGACGGGCTGAACGGCTCGACCGGACCGGATGCGTTGCCGTAGCTGACCAGCACGCCGAACGGCCTCAACGCATCCAGCGAATCCATGAAGGTGGCCCGGCCGATCGAGTCGTATGCCACCGCGACCCCGGCACCACCGGTGATCGCGCGTACCCGCTCGGGGATGCTCTCCTGGTTGTACAGGATGATGTCGTCACAACCGTTGGCGCGCGCCACCTCGGCCTTCTGCTCGCTGCCGACGCAACCGATGACGTGCGCGCCGAGGTGGCGAGCCCACTGGCTCAGCAGCACCCCCACCCCACCGGCGGCCGCGTAGACCAGGATCGCGTCACCGGCCTTGACCGGGTACGAGCGAAACAGCAGGTAGTGCGCGGTCAGTCCCTTGAGCATGAACGCGGCCGCCTGCCGTTCGCTGACGGTCTCGGGCAGACGGACCAGCTTGTCGGCCGCGATCACGCGCTGCTCGGCGTAGGCCCCCTGGCACATCGGGTAGGCGACCCGGTCGCCGACCTCGAGCGTCTGCACGCCCTCGCCCAGCGCCTCCACCACGCCGGCCGCCTCCATGCCGAGCACGGCGGGCAGATCACCGGCCGGGTACAGCCCGTCACGCTGGTAGATATCGATAAAGTTCAGGCCGACGGCCGTCTGGCGCAGCAGGACCTCGCCGGCAGCGGGCTGGCCCGGGTCGACTTCGTCCCAGCTCAGCGCCTCGGCACCGCCGTTTTGGTGAATTCTGATTGCACGACTCATTGCAGCCCCCCGGTTGCGTAACGTCCCCGATTGTCGGGGGCCGTCGCCGCCAGCACAAGCACGGATGTCCCCGCCTGCCACCGCGTTTCCTGTGCGGGCATTCGCCACCAAAATCCGTCAGTCTTCGGATGCAGTGCCGCCGATAGCGGTCACTGGTCAACAAGAAATGTCGAGATAGAGGTGAATGATGGACGTCAAAGCCCTGTTTGATGCTGAACCCGAATCCCCCCTGTACGTGGCCATCAACCGCGTGCTCGTGCGCAACGACCCCAACCTGATGCGGATGATGAAGGAGGCCAGCGCCAGGATGTGCCTGGCCACCGCACTGACGCCCGGCTTTCGCGGCTTCGACCTGATGCGCCAGCGCGGTACCTGCCCAATGGGCATGCGCTGGGCCGCCAGCTCGGACATGTCCGAAGAGCTGTCGCACATCTGGATCGACCAATTCACCTACTGGGACTCGTGGCAGGCACACGAGAATTTCCACGAGACCTTCGAGGACGTCGTCGTCGATTCCTGCGCCAAGTGCGGCGGCGTGCTGCTCGACGGCCCCGAAGAGCCGGTCTACCGCGTCGTCAGGAGCGAACTGCCGAAACTGATTTCGAAGAATCAGATGATGAAGCTGGGATTCGAAAACAACGGCGACACGCGCGGCTACGCGATGGACACCGGCGAGACAGTCACCGTGCTTGCGACCCACCATGTCAAGCCCGGCAAGGAGGCCGAGTTCGAGGAAGGTGAGGTACAAACGATGGAGATGCTGAAGGAGACGGCCGGTGTCGTCGGCTACCAGATCCTGAAACGCATCGGCCTGTCGACGCTGGGCAGCGGTCACGCCACCGTCGAGTCGATGATGGAAGACATGAAAGACAGCTCGGGCTCGAAGCTGCAGCGTGCAGCCGAAGTCTGGGAAGGCTACACCGTGCCTGCCGAGTACCTGACCATGGTGGAGTTCGAGGACCTGGCCTCGGCCCAGGGCGGCATGCCGCACGTCAACGTCAAGCCCGAGATCCTGTTCGTGCACGGCATGAAGGTGTTGAACAACTGCCTGACGATCCCGACCGTGCGGATTTCGGACAGCATGTTTCGCGAACATACCTACCGCGAGGTGCTACAGGGACTGAAGGGTTAACCGGAAAAGGAGACCGGTGACAGGCAGGAGGCGCCCGTCACCGGTCCTGGTCTACATTTCGCGCCGATGCGCGACTACGGGCGCCGACACGCCACCTTTGCGGGACGAACCCACCACCCGGCCCTGCGGGCGCCCGACCGCCGCCGCGTCACCACACCCCCGCAACGAAAAACGGCACGTTTTACAGGCTAATTGGCTGAACTGCCTGCTGTCGCGGATATGGCAAAACCACCGGCGGTCGTCTACCGTTGCTGCGTCATGTCCCGGGTCCGCGCCGATGAGGCGCCCGGTACCGAGTCGCAAACACCATTACAAATCGACATTGGAGGATGATTCCATGATCCACAGGAATCGACTGGTTGGCGGGCTGCTTGCTTCACTGGCGCTGTTCGGCGCCTCGGTCGGTCAGGCGCAGGCCTTCGAACTGCAGTGGTTCGGCCAGGCTGCATTCAAACTCACGACCGAAAGCGGCAAGGTGATCGTCATCGATCCCTTCCTGCTGAAGAACCCCAAGACGCCGGCAGAGCTCAAGAACCTGGAGCAGCTCGGCAAGGTTGACCTGATTCTCGTTACCCACGGTCACTTCGACCATACCGCCGACGTACCGGCGCTTGCCGCCATGACCGGCGCCAAGGTCGGCATGAACGCGGACATGGGCAGCGTATACAGTAGCCTGGACATCGTACCCAAGGACCAGCTGGTGCGGTGGAACAAGAGCGGCACGGTCATGCCGATCGGCGACGACATCAAGATCACGATGGTCCGCGCCGAGCACAGCTCCACGGTTACCCATGACGGTCATGTGCATGCGGGTGGCGAACCGGTCGGCTACATCATCGAACTCGAGAATGGCTACAAGATCTACCATTCCGGCGACACTGGCGTGTTCGGTGACATGAAGATGATCGGTGACTACTACAAGCCGGACCTGGCCCTGATCTGCATCGGCGGCTGGTTCACCATGGGTCCGGTAGAGGCCGCCTATGCCATGAACGAGCTGATGCGACCGAAGATGGTGGTACCCATGCACTACGGCACCTTCCCGCCGTTGAAGGGCACGCCTGAGGAATTCATCAAGGCGCTCGGCAAGTCGCCTGTCGAAGTGAAGGTGATGACGCCCGGTGAGACGCTGACCCTGTAGCCAGCGGCATCCGCGTGCCGACCAACCGGGCATGGCTCGGCACAACGCCCGAAAGGCAGGATGCAATACCGATCGCGCGAACGGATTTGTCAATGCACGATGGCGCGGTGGGGGTTGATGGCTCCCGCCGTCGCCGGTTCCCGCTTCTTCACCGGCCGTCCCTGTTCATCCTCCACTCAATGCCTGGAAGATGTGCAAGGTCGCGTTGTCCCCTACCCGGTCAGACAAGGTCTGCCGGTCGATCACCAACCTTTGGTCGACGCAGACATTGACATGCCGGCGCAAGGCGCCACGCTCGTCGAGTACGTAATCGGAGAAACCGGGCGCGATAGCGTCCACCGCCCGCAATACCTCAGCCACTGACCCGGCCGCAACGTCGATCTCCCTGCCTTCCAAGACCGGAAAGAAGCGCAGCAGGTTGGCTGTCATCGCGACCCTCGGCATGGCGGTCAGCCGAAGCGCACGGAATAAACCGGTGGAAAGTTGTTACCGAGGCAACGCCAGCTCTCGCCACGGTCTTCGGAAAGGTAGACATTCCCGGTCGAGGTACCAAAACACAGGGTAGTGTCGGCGACATCGAGGGCATGGCGCAGGACGATGTCATAGGTGTTTTCCTGTGGCAGCCCTTCGCGCAACGACTGCCAGGAGCGACCGCCGTCGGTGGTTCGCGCCACCGCCAGGCCGCCGTCGATAGCCATGCGTTCGAAGTCGCCCTTGGCAGGTACGACCCAGGCGGTGTGTCCGTCGTTCGCATCCACGGCGACCGGGAACCCGAACCGCGCGCCGGCCTCCGGCACGCTGACCCCGCGCCAGGTCTGCGCACCGTCATCGCTGTGGAAGACACCACAATGGTTCTGCTGCCAGAGGTGGTCCGGCGCACCGCGACAGGCCGCGACAAAGTGAGGGTCGTGACCCCACTCGGCCTCCGGGTCGGGTGAATAGTCCATCCGCATGCCACGATTCCGGCTCGCCCAGCTGAGGCCTCCGTCCCTGGTTTCGAGCACGCCTGCGGTCGAGACACCGACGTAGACGTGGTCGGAATCGCGCGGGTCGACGACGATCGAATGAATGCCGGGCTCGAACACGCCGTAGTCGATACTCGCGGGCGTGCCGTGCCAGCGATTCTCGCTCGTGGCATCGCCCGCGAAAAGATCGCCGCCCCGGCTCTCGTGGTTCCAGAGCGGACGGTTCAGTTCCCACGATTCGCCACCGTCGTCGCTGACGAACAACCCGCCGGGAATCGTCCCCGCGTAGAGCCGGCCCTGCTGCTCCGGGTTACCGAACGCGATGTTCCAGATTTTGAACACCGTCGCGTCGGCATACTCGGGTCGACCCGCCGGTGCGTCCGGGTCGAAGTCCGGTGTGGGCAGCACCTTGACGATATAGCGCGCCCCCTCTGGGAACTTGATCGACGGTGCGTCTTCCCAGTGCCTGCCCCCGTCGCGCGAACGCGACAGCTTGGGACCCCAGTGACCGTGATCGAGCGACACCCAGATGGTTCCATCACGCGGATCACGCGCGGCGAAACACACCGGGTTGCCGGCGTGCATGATCGGCCGGGGCCGCCAGTCCTGGCCAACGCGATCCAGGATAACGGTGCCTTTGCGGGTGCCAAGGACGATGAGGTCGGACATGGTGTTGGATCCTGGTGTCTAAATGGAATGGTGATCGGCGAGGTGCTCGCGCAGCCGGTCGAGCGTGGCTTCCCAGCCAACCGCGTAGCCGGCCTCGTCCGCGTCGCGTTGCGCAGCGGTTGAGCGGAAACGCGTGTGCAACGTCAACCGCGTCTGGTCGCCGATGGCATCGAGCGTGACGGTGACCACCGCGCCGGGCGGCAGGCCGGCGCCGCACGGATGAGGGCTATGCGGGTCACCCTCAATGACGAGCCGGCACGGTGCGTCGACCTCGCGAATCGTGCCCCGGCACGGGTAGGTATCACCGTTCGGTGCGTGCATGTCGAGCCGAAAGGCGCCGCCGACGCGCAGTTCGACGCAACAACCGGTACTGGCGCACGCGTGCGGCCCCCACCAATGTTCCAGCTGCGAGGGATCCGTCCATACCCGCCAAACCAGCTCGCGCGGGGCGTCGAACAGCCGCGTTATGGTCAGTTCGGCGCTGTTCGCGTGCTCATCGAGAGCCATCATCTGGCTCCCCGGCCTGCAGAGCCCGAAGGTGGGCGTCGAGACGGTCCAGGCTCTGATCCCAGAACCTGCGGTACTCGTCGAGGTAGTCGAACGCCAGTTCCAGCGGTTGTGTCTGCAATCCGCAGGGCCGTGTCTGCGCTTTCCTGCCACGCGCGATCAGGCCCGCGCGCTCCAGTACCTTCAGATGCTTGCTGATGGCCGGCGCACTGATCGCGAACGGTGTTGCCAGTTCGGCCACGGTACGCGGCCCCCGGATCAAGTCGGCAAGAATCGCGCGCCGCGTCGGGTCGGCGAGCGCGCTGAAGGTCAGGCTGAGGGCGTCTGTCGCCACGTCGGGAACCCCTTTAATTAACCTTTAGGTTAAATAATAGTCGGCATTCGTACACAACACAATGGCAGACCGAGATTAGGACGCGCGCAACTTTATTGGTACATAAATTCTATTGATAATTCTGCTGTCTGTGCTATTCCATACGGAAGCCGTCGCTACATGCGACGCAGGTGCAACAAGCTCGTAGGAGGCTGCCATGATGACCGAACACGTGGACACTGTGCGGGGTGAATCATCCGCCAACCCGCTGGACCTGGATGAATCGGGATTCATGCAGGATCCCAACCGTTGGAACAAGTCCGCGGCGCGGATACTGGCCGAAATTCACGGCATCGGCCAACTCACGCCCGATCACTGGGCGATCATCTATTACCTGAGGGAACACCGCCTGTCTTACGGTTCGCTACCGCCGATGTCGCAGGTATGCCGTACCCACGGCCTGAGTCGCGGTGCGGTCGAGCGGCTGTTCGGTGGCTGTACCCACGCCTGGCGAGTGGCGGGCCTGCCCAATCCCGGTGAAGAAGCACAGGCCTACATGACCTGAACGCCACGAGCGTCACCCCGCACGGTTCACCGCGGTCGTCGCGGTGAACAACAACCGTTGGGTGATAGTGCCCTGCCATACAGACGCCCCGTACCTTGGCAGCCGCCAAGTACGGGGGTAAATCGCCCTGATCCTGGGGCTTTCGTGTGTCCCGGTCGGGCGGACAGGGTCGCGATCATCCGTCCGATGGCCGCGCGGATTCGGGCTAGGCTTACCTGTAGAAGCCCGGAGATCGCGCCCCATGGCCACGCTGACTTTCCTCGGCGCCGCGCAGCAGGTGACCGGCTCGTGCTATCTGGTCGAATGTTGCGGGCGCAAACTGCTGCTGGAGTGCGGCCTGCGCCAGGGTGAAGACCAGCGCGGTCGCGACGAATACCAGCTACCGGCCCAGGTTCAACCTCACGCAATCGATGCCGTGGTCCTGTCGCATGCCCACCTCGACCACTCCGGGCTGCTGCCGTTGCTGGTCAGGCAGGGTTACCGGAACCCGGTCTATGCGACAGAGGCAACGGTCGACCTGCTACCCATCATGTACCGTGATGCCGCCTCGCTGCTGCGCAGCGACTACGAACGCAGGAACCGCAGACGACAGCGCGCCGGCAAGGAGGAACTCGAGCCACCGTTCGACAGCAGCGACGTGGAGCATGCCCTGGCGCTGCTCCACGGCATACCCTATGGCCAGCACCGCAACCTGCTGCCGGGGATAGACCTGCGCTTCGTCGACGCCGGCCACATCCTGGGGTCTGCGATCGTCGAAATCTGGCTTCACGGGGAGGCGCAGCCGCGCAAGCTCGTGTTCTCGGGCGACCTCGGCAACAACTGCGCGCCATTGATGAAAGATCCGGCGGTGCTACCCGAGGCCGACGTCCTGCTGCTCGAATCGACCTACGGCGACCGCAACCACCGCGACCTGGATAAGACGCTGGAAGAGTTTAACGGGGTACTGGAGGACGCCAGCCGCTCGGGCGGCAACATCCTCATCCCGGCGTTCGCGGTCGGTCGGACGCAGGACATGATTTACCACCTTGGAAGACTGCAGCGCGAGGGCCGATTGCCACGCCACCGGGTTTTCATCGACAGCCCGATGGCAATCCGGGTCAGCGAGGTGTACGCCAAGCACCAGGACCTGTTCAACCACGACGATCCGAATTTTCGCGCTTTCATGGAGGGTGGCTGGGACAACTGGCTGCCCGGCCTGACCTACACGGTGCTGCCGGAGGAATCGATGGCACTCAACCGGATCACCGAGGGCGCGATCGTCGTCGCTGGCAGCGGCATGTGCAGTGGCGGGCGTATTCTGCACCACCTCAAGCACAACCTCTGGCGCAACAAGACGCAGGTCGTGATCACCGGCTACCAGGCGCGCGGCGGCCTCGGTCGCCTGCTGGTCGACGGCGCCACGAGCGTGCGCATCTTCGGCGAAGACATCGCGGTGAAGGCCCGAATCCACACGCTCGGTGGCTTTTCCGCCCACGCGGGGCAGGACCAGCTGGTGAGTTGGGCCACGCGGCACCAGGGGAACAGAGCGAAGCTGTTCCTGGTCCACGGCGAGATCGAGGCGATGCTCGCCCTGCAAGACCGCTTCCGCAACGAACACCGCTGGGAGGCCCAGATCCCGGCGCCCGGCGACGCGATCAGCGTGTAACGAATACGAGACGGGGCACCCGTCCGGGTGCCCCGTTGCAGCGCGCTGCTTTGACTACACCCTAGCGACGATCGGTGGCGCCGGGTGGCCAAGAATCCGACCACCACCGGGCCGCTGATCCGCCGCCGCCCGCACCTGGAGGGTTCGGACCGGCGAACTCGCGGCGTGTCTTGTCGAATCGACGATGCACCATGTCCGGCACCTTCGATTCGTATCGCAGCACCTCGACCTCGTTCTCTAGCCAGTCTTTCGAGAATGAATAAGCCAGGAGTTGGTTTATCCCGGTCGCCCCGGCCAGGATCCGCCCGTCGGGGGTCCGCTCGAGACCACAGACGGCACCGGGTGTGACACGTACCAGGCGGTTGCCGTCCCAGTCGAAAACAGCGAAACCGCCCTCGAACTCACCGGTGTCCGGATTGGTTTCCTGGCTGGCGCTCGCTATGACGACCCTACCCCTTGGGTCAAAGACGATGCCGCAGGGTACGTAAATGCCATGTGCGGCCGTGTCGAGGAACACGCCCAGGTACTCCCCGGATTCGCCGTCGTACACGAGTGTCTCGTTCGATCCACTGCTATTGACGTACAGGTTACCGTCGGGGCCAAACTTGATGCCGCGGGGGTTGACCAGCCCACCCTCCCCCAGGCCGGTATTGACATCCACGTCGACGAATGCGCCCAGGGGTTCACCCGTGTTCCTGTCGAACATCAGGACCTGGTGGCTCAGCCAGCTGCTGACGAACAGCGTGTCGCCGCGGATGATCGGGTAAAAGGGCCTGGCGAGGCCCCCGTTGACGTACGAATCCGCCGGCACGAGCGTCTCGAAGTCGTCCGCACCGTGGCGCCGAACCTCGATCGAACCAACGAAATCCGGTGCATCGCCCTGGCGCGTGACATAGGTGTTTTTCTCCTCGTCGATGGTGATGCCAAACGCCGGGCCCAGCCCACCCTGCAAGTCGTAGGTCTCGCGTTCGTCTCCGGTCTGCAACTTGACCTCCCTGACCCGCTGATCGGCCAGTTTTGTCCGATCCACGATCACGATGTCGGCTGCAAGCACGTTGCAGGTGGCCAGTGCCATACCGGCAATAAGTACCAGGCCATGCAAGGCACCTGCCGCAAATGGGGTTTTCATGACGTCTTCCTCCTCGTTTCGATTGGCGAATTGCCCAGGCACGGAGAGGTATAGCGATCGGCATGGCGGACGACCTGACGGAAGACTAATATTTAGCTCGCCGATAGATGACCAAAACATACGGCTATTGAAATCAGTTATTTAGGGTAGGCAGCGACAAGAAAACATGGATGCCGCCAAGCAAGACCGAGAGGGGCCGGACGCAGTACGCATCGGCGACTGGACCTATTTTCCCGACTTGCTGAAGCTCCAACGCGGGATGGAAGAGGTCAAACTGGAGCCACTGGTGGGCCACCTGCTGCTGTTCCTGTCGCAACATGCCGGTCACCCCGTGTCTCGCGAAGACCTGCTGGCTGCCATCTGGCCGGACAGGGTCGTTGGCGACGAAGCGCTGTCCAGCGCCGTCAACAAGTTGCGGCGGGCATTCGCGGACGACCGCAGGAATCCAGGCTACCTGGAGACCATCCCCAAGGTCGGTTATCGCCTCATTGCGACGGTACAACAACCCGTACCACGCCCGGGCCCGGCAGCAACCCCGGAGCGACCGGGGGGTGGGCGGGCCGAAACCGGGCACCGCCGGATGCGTTTCCCCGCGTTCTTGTCTGTCGGTGTCCTGTTCGCGATTGCTTTGGCCGTGCTTCGGCCGTGGTCGTCCGATGGACCGTCCGTGCTGGAGCGCGTGACCGGAGACAGGTCACCGTCCGCGGTGGTAAAGGCACCCCGGCTGCTTGTCCTGCCGTTCATCAACCTCGGCCAGGATCCGAAACAGCAATACCTCGCTGACGGTATCGTCGAGGACCTGATCACCGACCTGTCGCGTATCGAGTCGATCCGCGTGCTTGCCCGCAGTACCTCGTTTCAATACAAGGACAAGCCTGTCGACCCGAAACAACTTGCCGCCGAGTTCGGTATCTCGCACCTGATCGAAGGCAGTGTGCGCCGATCCGGCGACGCACTTGCTGTCACTGCGCGCCTTATTGACACCGGCACAGCCCAGAACGTCTGGTCGCAGCGATATGACCAGGCCATGGCGGGAAGTTTCGTCGTGCAGGAAGACCTCGTGCGGAGCATTGCCAAGGCCCTGTCGGTCGATCAGCGCGACGAGCAGAAAAACCGGATCGGCAGCCGCCCAGCCAACAGTTTCGAAGTCTACGACCTGTACCTCAAGGGCCGCGAGGTCCTGAGCCTGCGAACGCCGGAAGCGAACCGGCAGGCACAGGACTATTATCGCCAGGCGATCCTGCTCGACCCGGAATTCTCCCGCGCCTACGGTGGCATCGCGGTTGCACTGACACGCTATGCCAACAAGGGCTGGAGCGAGACGCCCGATGTCGAACGTGATCTCGCACTGCAGTACGCGAACAAGGCCATCGAACTGGACCCCGATTCCCCGTACGCCTATTGGTCACTGGGGTTCACCCACCTGTACCGTCACGAGAATCTGGAGGCCGCCGAGGCTGCCCGGAAGGCCCTCAGCCTGGCACCGGGCTATGCCGACGGCATGTCACTGCTGGCAATGATCCAGAACTACTCCGGCAAGCCGGAGGAAGCCATCGAGTTGATCAAAGAGGCCATCATCATCAACCCGCTGTACTCGTGGGACTACCTTTTCAACCTGGGATGGGCGCACTACACGCTGGGCGAGTACCGGCAGGCCGTCAAGTACCTGAAACTGGCCCTGGAGCGGAATCAATACGCCACGTACGCCCGCCTCGTGCTCGCAGCCAGTCACGTGGCATTGAAAGAGCCTGGCGAGGCCCAATGGCAGGTGGACGAGGTCCTGTCGTATCACACCAACATGTCGATCGCGTTCCTCGGGAGGGAAACGCCGATCGACTTGTCGAGCGAGCGGATCCAGCGATACCTGTCAGACTTGCGTACAGCCGGGGTCCCGGAAGACTAGCCTGTATGCGGTGGCGACACCGGGCGACTCAAAACAGGTCGATGTCCCCACTCTGGTCCTCCGCCTGATCGTGCAGTTCGGCGAGGTCGACCACGCGGTTGCGGCCGTTCTCCTTGGCAAAATAGAGCGCGCGGTGGGCCTGGTCGACGAGGGTGGTCGGCAGCGTGCTGCCACTGCAGGTCACGTAGCCGACGCTCACCGTGACTTTACCGACGCCGGGAAAATCATAATCCTCAACCCGGCCGCGGAACCTCTCCAGCGCGCCGCGGGCACCTTCCGCCGTATCCGTCGCCAGCAGGACGACGAACACTTCGCCGCCGAATCGAAAGGAGTTGCTCGGCGAACAGCATGTGGCTGCCCGTCAAAGCCAGCAACAGGACAAGGGCCTTGGTCAGCATTCGCTCTGAAGTCGCCTGCGTTGGGTCGGGCAGCCCAAGAGCCGACCGAAATCTGCGCTCAAGCACCGCGCTTGCCTGGATCCTGCAGTTGCACCAGCGAGCCGCGGCACTCACACGGCACGACCCGGCATTTTCAGCAGGTAACGCCTGATCAGCCACTTCTCCGCTTCGACCAGGAACAGCACGCTGAGCGACACGAGCAGGATGCGTACCCACGCGGCCGCGTCCAGCGCGCTGGTGGCAAACAGTGCCTGCATTGGCCCGAGGTAGGTAAAGCACAGCTGGATCAACAGCAAAATGGCGATCGCGTACAACACGTAGCGGTTACCCATCAGGCCATCACGGGTCAGTGACGGCTCAAACAGGTAGCGCGAGCTGAACAGGTAGAACACCTCGAACATCACCAGGGTATTGACCGCGACGGTACGAGCCAGCTCGATCGAAGCGCCGTGCTCGCGTTCCCACAGGAACAACCCGAAGGTGCCGCTGACCAGGATCAGCGACACGAATACGATGCGCCACACCAGGAATCCGGACAGCAGGGGTTCACGCGGATCACGCGGCGGCCGCGCCATCACGCCACGCTCGGTGGGCTCGAAAGCCAGGGTCAGCGCCAGGGTCACGGCGGTGATCATGTTCACCCAAAGGATCTGTGCCGGGGTAATCGGCAACAGCCGGCCGAACAGGATGGCGGCAATGATAGTCAGCGCTTCGCCGCCGTTCGTCGGCAGGATGAAAAGGATGGACTTCTTCAGATTGTCGTAAACGGTGCGGCCTTCTTCCACCGCGTGACCGATGGAGGCAAAGTTGTCATCGGCAAGCACCATTTCGGCCGCCTCCTTGGCCACCTCGGTGCCCTTCTGACCCATTGCCACGCCGACATCGGCTCGCTTCAGTGCAGGCGCGTCATTCACGCCGTCACCGGTCATCGCCACCACCTCGCCCCCCGCCTGCAGGGCGCTCACCAGGCGCAGCTTGTGCTCCGGCGAAGTGCGCGCAAATACGTCTGCGTGCCGTACCGCGTCACGGAACTGTGCCTCGTCGAACTGCGCCAACTGGTCACCACGAATGACAGTCTCGCCGTCGCCGATGCCCATGTCGGATGCAATCGCACGCGCGGTCACAGCGTGGTCGCCGGTGATCATCTTCACCCGGATCCCGGCTTGCCGACAGCGCGTAACGGCATCGATCGCCTCCGCGCGCGGCGGATCGATGATCCCGGCGACGCCGAGCAGCGTGAACCCATCTTCGACATCTGCGAAACTGAGCGCCGCGTGTCCGACAGGCATCGGCTTTTCGGCGATTGCCAGAAGTCGCTGCCCGCGCGAAGCCATCTGGTGCAGGGTCTCCTCCCAGGCGTGCCTGTCCAACGGGTTGTCAACGCCCCGGCAACGCTGCAGGTGACACATCTCCAGGACCCGTTCCGGCGCTCCCTTGAGGTAGACGAAGACGTGGCCAGCGTGGTCGTGGTGCAGTGTCGCCATGAAACGGTGCTCGGACTCGAACGGTATGATGTCGACCCGCGGGTATTGCTCGCTGATGTGCTCATGGTCGAGACCGGCCTTGACCCCGAGGGTCACCAGTGCGCCCTCGGTCGGGTCACCCTGCATGTGCCACCGGCCAGCCTGCTCGGTCAAACGGGCGTCGCTGCACAACAGTGCCGCGCGCGCAACATCCTGCAGCAGCTCGCTGGCATCCGCGAGCAGCAGTTTGCCTTCACTACTGAAACCGCCATGTGGATCGTAGCCCGCCCCCCCTACCTCGATGCGGCCGGCCGCGGTCATCAGCGACTGCACCGTCATCTCGTTGCGCGTCAGGGTGCCGGTCTTGTCCGAGCAGATCACGGTCACAGAGCCCAGCGTCTCGACTGCCGGCAGGCGGCGGATGATGGCGTTCTTACGCGCCATGCGCTGCACCCCGAGCGCCAGCGTGATCGTCATGATCGCCGGCAGCCCCTCCGGAATGCCCGCGACCGCAAGACCAACCGCGGCAAGGAACATCTCGCCGAGGCCATAATCGCGCACCAGCACACCAAACAGCATGGTCAAGCCCGCGATGATCCCGATAGCGATGGTCAACCAGCGGGCGAACACCGCCATCTGCCTCAGTAACGGGGTGGCGATCGCCTCGACCTCGCACAGCAGGCCACTGATGCGACCGATTTCCGTATTGTCGCCGGTGGCAACCACCACGCCCAGCCCCTGTCCATAGGTGACCAGGGTGCCCGAGTAGGCCATGCCCTTGCGGTCGCCGGTCACCGCGTCAACCGCGACCGGATCGGGATGTTTGCCCACCGGTATCGACTCACCGGTGAGCATCGATTCATCGACGCGAAGGTCGCGCAGCTTGAACAGGCGCAGGTCGGCCGGCACCTTGTCACCCGACTGCAGCGAAACGATGTCACCCGGCACCAGCTGCTCCGCGGGCAGTTGCACGAAGGTACCGTTGCGCCGCACCAGCGCCTGTTGCGACAGCAGGTTGCGGATAGCGTCCAGCGCCTTCTCTGCCTTGCCTTCCTGTATGAAACCGATGATCGCGTTGATGAGCACCACGCCAACGATTACGCCGCTATCCACCCAGTGGCCGAGCAAAAACGTGATCGCTCCGGAGCCCAGGAGTACGTAGATCAGCACGTTGTGAAACTGCGAGAGAAAACGTTGCAGCGTGGTCCTCTTCTGGCTGGCGCTCAGCCGGTTGGGGCCATGCTCACGCAGGCGCAGCGCCACTGCATCCTGCGTCAGTCCGTCTTCACTGCTAGACAGTTGCTGCATCGCCAGTTGTGAACTCATGGCGTGCCAGTCGTGTGACGCGGGCATACGCTACTTGCCTCTTGGATCGCTTGCTTCTACCAATAGCACAGTTGCACTCGTGCCGGGCATGCCTCGCTGGCACTTTTGCAAGCCCTGGCGATTGTCCTGGTGCTACGCTATCCATTAAGGGGATAAGCAAGCGGGGTTCACAAATATGCGGACCGTCTCCACCGGCACCCTGTCGGTTATCAATGCCCTCGAGCTGCGGCAAACAGCGGTGATCACCGGGGCACACCCGGCACCCGTCGAAACGATGCCGCCACCGGTCTATCGAGACGCAAGTGCTTGCGATAGCAACAGGTCCAGCACCTTCGTGAAGGATGGGAGCGATAACACCTCCTTCCTGTTCCGCCCCGACACACGCACCGGCCTCACCCCGGCCATGCGCGTACCGACGCCATGAACAGCACCGCTAACAGCACACTGCAACTACGGCGTGTCGCCATTGACACCTACAAGGAAAACGTCGCCTACCTGCACCGCGACTGCCTTGTCTACCGCAGTGAAGGCTTCCAGGCACTGTCCAAGATCGAAGTCAGCAGCACCACCAACGGCCGTTCGGTGCTGGCCACACTGAACGTGGTCGACGACTCGTCCATCACGGCCCCGGGGCAACTGGGGCTGAGCCTGCAGGCGTTTCGACAGCTGGATCTGCCCGAAGGCGCTGCCGCCACCGTAGCCCATGCCAAGTCACCGGAGTCACTGCACGCGGTGCACCGCAAAATCGCCGGAGAGCGGCTGGCCTATGCCGATTACAAGGCGATCACCGCGGACATCGTCGCCAATCGCTATGCCAAGATCGAGATGGCAGCCTTCCTGGTGGCCTGCACCGAGACCGGCATGGAGCGCGACGAGGTGCTCTACCTGACCCGAGCCATGGCTGACAGCGGCGAAAAACTCGCCTGGCACGAACCGCTGGTGGCTGACAAGCATTGCATCGGAGGCATCCCGGGCAATCGCACCAGCATGTTGGTCGTGCCCATCGTCGCCGCACACGGCATATTTATTCCGAAGACGTCGAGTCGCGCCATCACCTCGCCTGCCGGCACGGCAGACACCATGGAGGTGCTGGCCGAGGTCGAGCTGCCGCCACGCCTGCTCAACGACATCGTACGCACCGAACGCGGTTGCCTCGCCTGGGGCGGCACGGCTCGGCTGGCGCCGGTGGATGACACGCTGATCTCGGTCGAGCGCCCGCTGTCGCTCGACTCCCCGGGCCAGCTGGTGGCCTCGATCCTGGCCAAGAAGATCGCTGCAGGTGCCACCCACTTGCTGATCGACATTCCGATGGGACCGAGCGCCAAGGTCCGCAGCCAGGCCGACGCGCTGCGTCTACGCAAGCTGTTCGAGTTTGTCGGCGATCGCGTCGGCCTCCAGCTCGAGGTGATGGTCACCGACGGTCACCAACCCATCGGCCGCGGCATCGGTCCGGTGCTCGAGGCACGCGACGTCATGCAGGTGCTGGAGAACGACCCGGACCAGCCTCGCGACCTGCGCGAGAAGGCCCTGCAACTGGCGGCGCGGATCCTGGAGTTCGATCCAGACGTACGCGGTGGCCAGGGCTACATGCTGGCCCGTGACATCCTCGAATCCGGACGGGCCCTCGACAAGATGCGCGCCATCATCGACGCCCAGGGACGCCGCCAAATCATCCATGAACCCGGCAAACTGTTCACCAAGATCAAGGCGGAAAAGACCGCCAACGTGATCGCCATCGACAACCTGCAGATGGCGCGGATCGCGCGCCTGGCCGGTGCGCCGATGGACAAAGGCGCAGGCGTGGACCTGTTCGCCAAGGTCGGCGACAGGGTAAAACGCGGCCAGGCCTTGTATGCCATCCACGCCGAGTTCGCTGCCGACTTCGACTTCGCCTGCGAGGCAGCGGCGGTGGACAGTGGATTCACACTGGGCCCATGACGACCCGCACGGACATCAACGCGCTCGTGCTGGGATTCCCCAGCTACCGGGAACCGGCCCGGCGCCTGGCAGTCGCTGCCGGTCTGGACTATGCCGATGTCACGGTGCATCGCTTTCCGGATGGCGAGAGCTTGGTACGCCTGCCCGCCGGGCTGCCCTGCCGGGTTATCCTGTGCTGCAGCCTGGACCATCCCAACACCAAGCTGGTCGAACTCGAACTGGCCGCGGCGACGGCGCCGCGACTCGGCGCCCGGTGGCTCACGCTGGTCGCGCCGTATCTGTGCTACATGCGCCAGGACAAGGCGTTTCATCCCGGCGAAGCCGTCAGCCAGCAGGTCATTGGCGCGCTGCTTGCGCGCCACTTCGACACCGTGATCACTGTCGATCCGCACCTGCATCGCACCCACGACCTTCACCAGGCGATCCCAGTGCGCCGTGCCGTCGCCTTAAGCGCGACGCCGGTCATGGCGGAATGGATTGCCGACCACTACAGGCAAGCGCTGTTGATGGGACCGGACGAAGAATCTCTGCAATGGGTAAGGGCCATCGCGACGTCGTGCGACCTGGACTACGGCGTAGCACGCAAGCAGCGCCTCGGCGATCACGACGTGCGCGTGGAGTTGCCCAATCTCCCCGTTGCCGGACGCAGCGTGGTGCTGGTGGACGACGTCGCCAGCACCGGTCACTCCCTCGCCGAAACCGCTCGACAACTGAAAGAGCGGGGCGCGGCATCGGTGACGGCCCTGGTGACCCATGCCCTGTTCGTCGGACACGCACTGGAAAGACTGCGCGAGGCAGGTGTGAGCGATATCTGCAGCACCGACAGCGTCCTGCACGCCAGCAACAAGCTAAGCCTGGATATCCTTCTCGCGGCCGCGCTGGAGGAAGAATCGACAGGTTAGCATCAGGGGGCGTTACGGGGGCGACCCTGCGCTTTCGGCAGCCTTAGAACAGGTCGATATCCCCACTCTGGTCTTCCGCCTGATCGTGCAGTTCGGCGAAGTCGACCACGCGGTTGCGGCCGTTCTCCTTGGCGAAATAGAGCGCGCGGTCGGCCTGGTCGACGAGAGTGGTCGGCAGCGTGCTGCCACTGCAGGTCACGTAGCCGACGCTCACCGTGACCTTGCCGACACCGGGAAAATCATAATCCTCAACGCGGCCGCGGAACCTTTCCAGCGCCCCGCGGGCGCCCTCTGCCGTATCCGTCGCGAGCAGGACGACGAACTCCTCGCCGCCGAATCGGAACAGGTCGTCGGTATAACGGAACGAACGTTCCATGAGTCGCGAGAAATGGATCAGCACCTCGTCGCCGAACAAGTGGCCGTAAGTGTCGTTGACGCGCTTGAAGTGGTCGATGTCGAGAACCGCCAGCGTCAGCACGTGGCCGGCCGCCGAATCCACACGGCTCTTGGCCAGTTCGAACAGGGCGGCGAACGTCTGCCGGTTCAACAAGCCGGTCAGCGCGTCGCGTTCGCGACTGTCCATCATGCGGACGAGGTTGCCGTAGATCTCGACCACCTGCATGACCTTGCTGCGTACCCAGGGGTCAGCGTCGATCCCCTGTAGCGAAACCAGTCGCAGCGGACCAATGTCTCCCCACAGCGGAATGATGATGCGGCCGCCGCCTTCTTCACCACACGCCATTTCGACCGGCTGCAGGCGGCGAATCACGTCCAACAGGTCGTCCTTGCAGCCTTCGTCCTTGTGCCCGCGCTGCCCGGTGAGATCGAAGCGCCGGATGCTGAGGCGGGAGAAATCGGCAAGATCCTTGATATCGGCCAGGTTGCGCCGGCCGTAGACTTCGAGCACGACCACGTCGGTCCCTGGCGACAATTCACCGAGGCTGCGAATCATCGCGCGAGTCAGTGCCAGGCCATCCTTCTGCTGACTCAGGCCGACGACCGCGCTAAGCTGTTCGTATCCGTCGTTACTCATCGGGATTTCCACATCTCTTGAGCATTAACGGCGGGAACGCGCCCGCCTTTATCGTGACGGTGGCACTCGCCCGGAAGGACCACTCATAGGCACAGGTCGATGGTTTCAATCGAAACTATCAACTTTCAATTATTCTCTGACACATCGAGAATTGGCCCCTCAGGTAGTGCGGGAAAAAGACCGTGATGCGCCTTCTGAACGAATTTCGTTTCAACAACCTGCGCGGTGACATCTTCGGGGGTGTCACGGCTGCGATCATCGCCCTGCCGATGGCGCTGGCGTTCGGCGTGGCATCCGGTGCCGGGCCGGCCGCGGGGCTGTACGGCGCAGTACTGGTTGGTCTGTTCGCGGCGCTTTTCGGCGGTACGCCGACGCTGATCTCGGAACCCACCGGACCCATGACCGTGGTCATGACCGCGGTCATCGCGAACCTGGTCGCTTCCAACCCGGAACAGGGTATGGCGATGGCATTTACCGTCGTCATGCTGGCCGGCCTGTTCCAGATCGGTTTCGGCGCGCTGAAACTCGGCCGCTACGTGACGATGATGCCCTACACGGTCATCTCCGGCTTCATGACCGGTATCGGCATCATTCTGATCGTGCTGCAGTTGGGCCCGTTCCTTGGCCAGGCGACACCGGCAGGCGGCGTGCTGGGTACGCTGCAGTCGCTGCCGGACCTGTTCGCCAATATCCGCCCCGAGGAAACAGCGCTGGCAGTGCTGACTTTCGCGCTGATCGTGCTGTTTCCGCACAAGCTTCGCCGGATGCTGCCACCACAACTGGTCGCCTTGCTGGTCGGCTCGCTGATTTCTGTCTGGCTGTTGGCCGACGCCGATATCCGACGCATCGGCGAGATCCCTTCCGGCCTGCCCGAGTTGCAGCTCCCGGTATTCACGCTCGGCGAATGGAAGCTGATGGTCATCGACGCCGCGGTCCTCGCCGTGCTCGGCAGCATCGACGCGCTGCTGACCTCGGTCGTGGCCGAGAACCTGACCCGCAAGGAATACAGCTCCGACAAGGAACTGTTCGGCCAGGGCGTGGGCAACCTCGCATCGGGCCTGTTCGGCGGCATACCCGGCGCCGGCGCCACGATGGGCACCGTGGTCAATATCCAAACTGGCGGCAGCAGTGCGTTCTCCGGCCTGACCCGTGCGTTGCTGCTGCTGGTGGTCGTGTTGTGGGCCGGGCCACTGACGGCTTATATCCCGCTGGCCGTGCTGGCCGGGATCGCGGTCAAGGTCGGCTTCGACATCATCGACTGGTCGTTCCTGAAACGCGCCCACCGCGTGTCGTCGAAGGCGGCGCTGATCATGTACGGCGTTATCGCCCTGACCGTGTTCGTCGACCTGATCACCGCCGTCGCGCTCGGCGTATTCGTGGCCAACATCCTGACCATCGACCGCATGATCAAGATCCAGAGCCAGTCGATCAAGGCCATCACCGACGCCCGCGGCGGAGAGCATCACCTGACCCACGACGAGCAAACGATGGTCGAACAGGCGCAGGGGCGCGTGCTGATCTTCGCCCTCGGCGGCCCGCTGATATTCGGCCTGGCCAAGGCCATTTCCCGTCAGCACGCCGTACTCAAGGATCACGAGGTATTGATCATGGACTTTACCGACGTACCCGTACTCGGGGTATCGTCGTCGCTGGCGCTCGAAACCATGATCCTGGAAGACGTCAACAAGGGGAACCCGGTGTTCATCGTCGGCGCCGCGGGCGACGTTCGCGGGCGCCTGCAGAAGCTCGGCCTGCTCGACGTGATACCCGCCAGCCACGTCGTCGAGACCCGCCAGCAGGCGCTGGAACTGGCCTGCGACCTGCTCGGTAACTGCAGCAGGCCCGATGCGACCTCAACGACAGCGACCGTGGCTCACTGACATGGTTGCACTCGGCAAATCAAGACGCGACGCCGGCCCAACCGGCAGGTATCCTAGGCGGCTGCCGGTCGAGACAGCTTCAGCATGATCAAGCTCCGCACCTACGTTTATATCGATTCGCTCCAGCCGCAACTGGCGGAATACATGGCGACCGTATCGCAGGGATTCCTGCCTGTTCCGGGCGATGCCTGCCTGTGGGTCGAGGTGTCGCCCGGCATGGCCGTGCATCGACTGACCGATATCGCGTTGAAAGCGACGCGGGTGCATCTGGCGCAACAGGTCGTGGAACGCGCCTACGGATCGATGGTCATCCACCAACGCGACCAGAGCGACGTAGTCGAGGCCGGTCGCATCCTCTTGTCGCACATGCAGACCGACCAGAACCAGCGCGAGCGTCCGCGCGTCGCTTGGCACGAGATCATCCGCGGCATGACACCGGACCACACGGTGCTGATCAACCGCCAGGATCGCCGCGGCTCGATGATCCTGCCGGGGCAGAGCATGTTCATCCTCGAGACCGAACCCGCCGGCTACGTGGTCTATGCCGCAAACCAGGCGGAAAAAGCGGCCAATATCACGCTGATCGACGTGCGCGCGGTCGGCGCTTTTGGCCGCTTGACTTTCGCCGGGCGCGAAGGTGACGTGGATGAAGCGGCTGCGGCGGCCATCGCCGCGATCGAGAACCCGTCGGGCACAACCTGACCGAAGCGCGATATGCACCGCAAAGAACTGCTTCAGCTGCTCGATCGGCACCAGACCCGGTTCATGGACGAGACCGCGAACGTCAAGCGCACGCGCGCGTTTGTCGAAGCCCACGGCGACTGTTTCGACCGTAGCCTGTGGCCGGGCCACGTGACCGGGTCTGCCTGGGTCGTCAATCCCGCACGCGACCATGTGCTGCTACTGCACCACGGGAAGCACGGCCAGTGGTTTCAGCCCGGCGGCCACGCCGACGGTGACGCCGACATCCTGCGCGTTTCGCTGCGTGAGACATCGGAGGAAACCGGCCTCGATCCCTCGCACGTGCGCCTGGTCAGCGGGGCCATATTCGACGTCGACGTGCATACCATCCCGGCCAGCATCCGCGGCCCGCAGCACCAGCACTACGACATCCGCTTCCTGGTCGAGATGGACGATGATATCCCCATTCCGGGCAGTGACGAATCAAACGACATCCAGTGGGTGCCACTGCACGCCGTCACGCGCTTCAACAACAACCTGTCGACCTACCGCATGGTCGAGAAGACGCGCCACTTTCGGCCGTGGGACTGACTGGACCGGAACGAGCGCACTACCCGTTCTTGGGTTTCTTGTAACGCCCCGCTTTCTTCGCCGTCTTCATGAATTTCTTCATCGTCGGCCACGTCTCTTCCATGCGCAGCCGCAACTGCGGCTCGAACTCGAGCGCGAACTCCAGGAATGCCTTCGCCACCAGCGACAGCTCCTTTCCCTTGGGATGGACGAGGTACCACTGGCGCATGATCGGAAAACCGTCGATGTCGAGGATTGCGACCGGCCCGTCAGGGCCCTCCAGCGTCAGCGTGTGCAGAGACAGCACCGACAGGCCCAGCCCGCCGACGACGGCATGCTTGATCGCCTCGTTGCTGCCGAGTTCCATGCGTACGTTGGGCCGGATACCCGCAGCATTGAATATCGCGAGTGTCGCATCGCGGATACCCGATCCGGGCTCGCGCAGGATCAGCGGTTCCTCGGCAATCTGCTCCAGCGTGACCTTCTTCGCACGTGCCAGCGGGTGGTTGCGTGGCGCCGTGACCACCAGCGGATTCGGTGCAAACGGGTACGCGACGATATCAGGTAGGTCGAGTGCGGCCTGGCCCATGACATAGAGATCGTCTTCGTTGGCATGGAAACGATCGAACACCCAGTCACGGTTCGAGACCTTCAACGCCACGTCGATACCGGAGAACTTGCGACTGAACGCACCGAGCAGTTCCGGCGCGAAGTACTCGGCCGTGCTGACGACGCTGAGGCGCAGGCGCCCCCGCTTGATGCCTTTCAGGTCGGCCATTTTCATTTCGAGATTGGCCAGGGTCTCGAAAATGCGGCGGCACGACTCGTACAGTTCGAGGCCCGCCTCGGTCGGCCGCACGTTGCGGCCAACATGCTCGAACAGCGGCAGGCCCATGGCATCGGACAGCTTCTTGATCTGCATCGACACCGTCGGCTGGGTCAGGAACAACTCCTCGGCTGCGCGGGTGAAGCTGCCGAGGCGCACGATCGCCTCGAATACCTGCAACTGCCGCAGGGTCGCGTGTCGAATCAGGTAATCCGGCATCGCCGCCGGCGGCGTGTAGGTGTGCTCGGGATCTTGCGGCATCGTATCGGCCGGGCAGTTGCGACTTTTCAGTTCAGTCCGGCCAGATGCGACCCGGGCTCTGGTAGCTGTCGCCGGTGCTGCGCTTCGCCGATCCGCCCGAACCGGACTTCACGCCGGCCTTCGCTGCCGTGCGACGACGCGGTGCCGGCTTGTCCGTCGCCGGTGCGGTGGCAGCCGACGGTGCCTTGGTGGCTGCGCCCGCGGCACCCGACTTCGTCTTGCGAATGGACGCGACGAGTTTGTCGCCGGTCTTGTCTTCTGTGCTCATGACTCGAGTACCTCGTTAATGAGTTGCTGGATCTCTTCGCGGGCATCGGCACCGCGACTGCCCAGGTCTATGACACTGCGCCCCTCGAGGAACGCGTTGCGATAAGAGACGCGCCGCCGAATTGCGGTGGCCGCGGCCGGCACGCTCAACTCGGCCAGCGCCGTCCGCACCAGTCGCGAAAGCCGCGTGCGTGGTTCCATTTGATTGACGACGATAAAGGCCCGCAAATCCGGGTTACGCTGACGCGCGCGCTCGATCTCGTTCTCGATGTGGACCGTCGCCCAGAGATCGAGTGGCGAGGGCTGGACCGGGATCAGTGCGACATCACAGCGTTCGAGGGCCTGGCGGGTCTGCACGGCCTGTACCGACGGTGGGCAGTCCAGGACCAGGTAGCGGTTATCGTCGACATGGATGTCGATCTGCGATGGCAGGTCGTCGACGGCATCCACGACCGGGACTGTCGATTCGTCTTCGGCAATGATGCGCCACTGCAACGAGGAGCGTTGCGGGTCGGCATCGAGGATGATCGTGTCGCGGGAGGCCGCCAGCGTGGCGGCGAGGTTGACGCACAGGGTGGTTTTGCCAGCGCCCCCCTTGTTACCAACCAGTGCAATGACCGGCATGCCGCGTCTCAGCCCCCGGCAGACGCGGAACGCAACTCGTCCAGCAGCGTCGCCAGGCGGCGTTGTTTCTCGCTGAGCGCGTCACTGCCCTCATCGGCGTGAATCGTTATATTGACGTAGTCCTTGCCGAAACCCATATCGGGATACAGGCCCTCGCTCTCGCAGATCTCGGCAGCACGGTCGAGATAGTCGCGCAACTGGGCGTAGTTTTCGAACTCGTACCGACATTCCAGTCGCAGCGGTCGCGGACGCTCCTGCCATGGCTGGTTCATGATGCGGCACCCGCCCGGTTTATCGATGTAGCGGCAGCCACGCCGTCATCGCTGCGGTCTGCGTGGGTCGGCAATCGACACCTCCAGCTTCTTGATCCAGTCGACCAGCTCCCTTGCGTGCGCCTGTTCCTCGTTGAACAGGGTTTCGAAGAAGATCCGATCGTCCTGCTGCGCCGATCTTGCACAGTAGGTCGCGGCATCATGATATAGCTGGACGAGTTCCATCTCAAAGTCGTAGTCGGCCTGCAGCAGCGCGACGAGGTCACGGCCGAGACGAACCGGCCTGAGCTGCGACGCGCCCGGCGCCGCACCCAGTGCCAACATGCGGGCGATGACACGCTCGACATGTTCCATCTCCTCTCGCGACTCCTCGCGCAGACGCCTGGCCGGCTCGTCCAGCCCCCAGGACGCGACGAGTCGCGCCTGGGTGCTATAGAGCTGCACCGCCGAGAGTTCCAGGCTGAGGGCACGCCCCAGGTAGCCCAGGACCCGCGGATCACCGTACATGGGTGACATCAGATCGTCTCAGTTTCGACCGGATACCGGGAGGTCAGCTTAGGAAGCGTTGCCACCCGTCGGCAGAACCGGCTCAACCTCGCGATGCGGGCGGGCGATGATGTGCGCGGCAACAAGGCCGTCGCCGACGCGCTCACAGGCATCTGCACCGGCACGAACCGCCGCGTTGACAGCACCGGTCTCGCCGCGCACCAGCACGGTGACGTAACCGCCGCCGACGAATTCGCGACCGATCAGCCGCACTTCTGCCGCCTTGGTCATGGCGTCTGCCGCCTCAATTGCCGGCACGAGGCCGCGGGTCTCGATCATGCCGAGCGCAATACCGTAGTTTTCGTTTGCCATTGTCTTTCTCCGTTGTCGAAGTAGGTCGTTTTCTGCAGGTCACCACGGGGATCCGTGGTCATTAAGCTCTTTCTCAGCTGGCGCGGCTTCTTCCGCTGTCCTCCAGCACCGGCTCAACTTCGCGGTGCGGGCGGGCAATGATGTGTGCCGCCACCAGGCCGTCACCGACACGCTCGCAGGCATCCGCGCCGGCACGGACCGCCGCATTCACAGCACCCGTTTCGCCGCGTACCAGTACGGTGACGTATCCGCCGCCGACGAACTCGCGGCCGATCAAACGGACTTCCGCTGCCTTGGTCATGGCATCTGCGGCTTCGATGGCGGGAACCAGTCCGCGCGTCTCGATCATGCCCAGTGCGATGCCGTAGTTCTCAGTTGCCATGGTCGTGTCTCCCAGTGACTCTATTGATTGACTCGATTGTCAGTTAAATCCCGTCAGCTTCACGCCGATGCGGTGGCATCAGCGGAATCCGGCGTCTCGTCCTGCGACGGCCAGTCATCGATGATCCCGCAGACCGTCAGGTCCGTCAGCACCTCGAAACTCTCCGCCGCATAGCGCGCGGCAGAACCGCTCGCCGTGAATACCCAGTTGCCCGGGTTGACGCCGACCGGGTCGACAGCAACCTGCAACTTGCCGCTCGTGCTCTTCAGCACGCGCAGGCTCGAATGCCTCAGACCCTCGACCCGCTGCGTACAGACCAGCGTGCCCTCGACCTGAAAAATCTCCATCAGGCTCCGCCGGCCTTGTCTGCCCCGGGCTCTCCGCCAGCGCTGTCTGCGCCGCTGGATGCTGCCGGACCCTCACCGCTATCGGCGCCACCGCCGGCGGCCGCTTCATCGGTTTCAGAACCGGGGGGGGGCCAGTGGTCGATGATGCCGACGATCGTCAGATCGCTCGGGTAACCCTTGCTGCCCGCCGCCTCGCGCGCGGCGGAACTGCCGACGCAGATCACCCAGTCTCCCGGCTTGGCGCCAACGGCATCCACCGCGACCAGCTTCGACGACCCGTCGATGACCACTTGCAGATGCTTGTGCTCCATCATCGCGATGCGATTGGTCGAAACCAGTGGCCGCTCCACCTGGCAGATCTTCATCAGTGAGCCCCCGCGAATTCGTTTTTCCTGACCGAGCAGCAGACCACTTCGATCGGTGCCGTGCCGGTGCAGTCGCGCACGACCTGCATGATGTGCAACAGCCCACGCTCGAACAGCCTGTCATAGCGTGCCTTGAGCGCCCGGGCGACCTGGCGGCACCGCTCCGTTGCGCGCTCTTTGGCACCCGGGACCTGGCCGTGGTAGTCGAACCGGATCACGACCGGAATCGGCAACCCATGGGCCGCGTTCAGGCCGGAAAATATCTTGACGCCGACATCCAGATCCTTCGCGCCTTCCTCTACCGTCTGCAGGTAGGCGAAATACATCAGGTTGCGCAGCTGCACCTCTTCGAACCCGACCCCGGCACCGATAAAGCGCTCGGCGTGGCCAATGTCTGCGTAACTGGCGCCGTGGTAAGCGCGGACGTAGGCAATCTGCGACAGGTTGTTGGTCAGCAGTTGCACGACAAAGCGCTGCATACCCGGCGCGGTGTTCTCGGCTGCTGCGGCAACGGCACGGTCGATTGCGGCTGCCGCCTCCGCCTCGCCGAGGCGCGCGCTCTGGTCGAACAGGGCCACATTGTCGACGTAGCTGTTCAGGTCAATACTGCCCTTCCCGTCCGGCACGTGAACACGGATAGCATCCGTATCGGTGTCCAGGCCAACCAGCAGCAGATCGATCGAGGCGCCACAGCAGTAGCTGTTCTCGATCGCCTCGCGGAAAGCCTCTAGGCGCTTCAGCCCCTCCGATGCCGCCAGCGCCGTGTCCGAACCGTGCGCCGCGCACCCCTGGTGCTCAGGGTCGACCGAACTGAAATGGTAGACGACCGCCTTCAGGTAACGCGTCGGTGCGTCCGCCAGATTGGGTCGGCCCTCGCGGTAACGCAGCATCTCGA
Organism: Gammaproteobacteria bacterium; assembly: GCA_020445315.1. Lineage (GTDB taxonomy): Bacteria > Pseudomonadota > Gammaproteobacteria > Chromatiales > Chromatiaceae > Thiosocius. Next base: position 3,094 of record JAGRGW010000068.1, on the reverse strand, counting down.
CCTCGACCCATTTCTGGATACTGTCTTCGACATCGAAGGTCGCGCCGGCGTACGACTTGCGCCGCACCTGGTCCTGCGGCAACCGCAGCACGTAGCGCACGACGTGAGCCAGTCGACCGTCTGCACATGGCGTCATGTCCAGCGTGTGGAACCCGCACGCCTGCAGAAACGCGGCGAACTCGTCGGCACCCTGCGCCGCGAGCGGCTGCAGTTGATAGAAGTCGTCGCAGTAGCGCCGATAGGTCTCGAACACGCACCACGCAAACAGCTTTTTCATGTCCAGCTGGCTGACCCAGGCATCGGCCAGGATCTCGCCCGGCAGTTCGAAGCCCAGTTCGGCTTGCGCGGCGCGCTGCGCGCGCTGCTCGAAATCCGCCTCGTGCTGAAACGACGAGATCTGCTTCAGCACCGGCTTGATCCGGTCGAACGACTGCTTGACGCCGTTCTCGTACTCGAACAGGCGGGCATTGTCGCGACTGTCAACGAGCGGATGACCGGCAGCGCCCGACGACGTGCCGCGCCCGCGATCGGCAGCGACACCGCCGGGGCGACGCATGGGCGCACGTGTCGCCCCGCCCTGGTGCTGTCCTGCACGATTTACTGAAACGCGTTGCATGTCGTCGTTATCCGCCTGCTGTTACCGTCGATGCCTGACCGTCAGCCGCGTGCGCCGCCGCTGTAGGTGATCAGCGACCCGGTCTCGGTATTGCCACTGCTGCCGGTCACCTTGCTCACCGGTGCAGCGATTTTTTCGTTGCGCGGCTCGAGCTTGCGAAAGTCCATCGCGCCCATCGGGCCACCGCGGCGCGTCGGGTTGCGACGCGTTGCCGAACTGCCCTCGGTGCCGGTCACGCGGTCACCGCGATCCCAGTCGTCCCCGGTAATCCGCGCCCCGGCATCCATGCCTTCACCGGTAATCCGGGGCATGACGCGGCCATCGAGTTCCGGTTGTGCCTCCGGTACCTGCACAGGCGTGACATCAGCGGAACCAAAGCGTTTTTCCTCGGTACCGGTGACCTTGCCGGCCGCCATGCCGAACGGGCCGGTGATATTGCCCTGCTCGTAGCGCGAACCGGTCACGGCCGAGACGTGGCGCTGTCCTTCGGATGCGTGCGCCGGCGCGTCGACACTGAACTTGCCCCAGGGCACATCACCCAGCGGCTGCGGAAAATCCGGGCTGCCGGGTTGTGCCGGGGTGGCCGGACAGGCATCGGCGACCTGGTCGGCGCCGATGTACGGCGTACCACTGACGTTCTCGCATGCGCCCTTGTTCGCACCGGTCATCTTGCCGCCAACACCAGGCTGCTGACCGGTCATTGGCATACCAGCCTGGCGTGCGCTAGGGCGCGTGCGCTGTTGCACCTCCTGCTGCTGCGGCGCTTCGCAGAACGAGGCCGTCTGCTCCAGCCCGGCATACGGCGTACCCGTAATCGCCTTGCATGTTCCCGGCTCGTCGCCGGTCACGCGACCCGAGCGTCCGGTCATCGTGCCGGTCACGCCCTTGCCGCCGGCGGTACGCGACACGCCGACCTTCTGGTCCTTCGGCGCGGGCACCGCGTCGCAGAAACTGTCGAACTGTTCGCGACCCACGTAATCGTCGCCGGTGACGTTACGGCAGCTACCTGCCTCGTCGCCGGTCATGCGTTCCCTGCGTCCCACCGTGGTGCCGGTGACGACACCGCCACGCAGGGTACCGCTCGCACCCACCTTGGCCGGTGCTGCATTGCCAATGTCGCTGGGCCTGGTGTACTGGGTCCCGGTGGTCGCGCGATTCGCACCCGCCTCGTCACCGGTCACCTTGGCCGAGCGGCCGACATTGCTGCCGGTGACGCCCTTGCCTTTCATCGTCTCGACCCGCGTCACCTTGGCCGGGTTCGCGTCCGGGCGGCTGCCGCAGAAGGACTCGAACTGGTCAGGGCTCAGGTAGTCGTTGCCGGTAACGCGCTTGCAGGTCCCGGGCTCGTCGCCGGTTACCTTGGCGCTGCGACCGACCTCGTTGCCGGTTACCGTGTTGTCGCGGCTGGTCCGACTGACGCCGCCGCGCTGCGGTGTCTTGGCCGGCTCTGTCTGGCAGAAACTGCGGAACACGTCGGCACCCATGTACTCGGTACCGGTCACCGGGCGGCAGGTGCTCGGCTCGTCGCCGGTCACGGACTGGCTGCGCCCGACCATGGTGCCGGTCACGGACTGGCCGCGCGTGGTCTCACTGATGCCGACTTTCCAGGGCTGGTCTTGCGCGGGGCCCTGTTCGCTGTCCTTCGGACGCTGGCGACGGCGACCGCTGCAATCACCGCGCTTCTGCGTGGTGCCGGACTTGCCGCTGCGGCTGCGCAGCTCGCGCAACTCGCGTGCCAGCTCGCGACTGCTCAGGCCCGGGTTCATCGCCCGTGCCGTCTGCGCAGCGCTGATACCGCCACTGTTGACGCCGGCCTTGCCACGGGTCGACTGCGCCTGGCGGCGCGCCAGCGCTGCCGCACGTGTCGAATTCTGCTGGGCCGCGGGGCGGCGCTTGCCGGCCTTGGCCTGGACCGCACGCTGGGCGCGCTTCGGTGCAGCGGCGACGGCATCGCTGCCGCGGCTGCCCTTGCAGCCACAACCGCAATCGCCGGTCTTCTCCACCTGCGGGGTCTCGGCACGCATGGCCTGCGCCTTACGCGCCTTCGGTCCGCCAGCGGTCGTGCGATCGGTACTGGTGTCGGCGCGCTTGCCCTGCACGGACATCGCTTTCCGACGCGCCAGCGCGACGCTACGCGAACTGTTGCCTGACGAGGCAGACGATGCCGCGTATCGCACACGCGGTTTTTCCGGGGCGGCCGTCGCCGGCGGAGCGGACGCAGACCGTGTCTCGGTCGCGCTTGTCGTATCGCCGCGGGTGCGCTCCGGGCTGCTGCCCGACGTTGCGCCTTTACCGCCGCTGGACAGGGCCTTGCGCCTCGCCAGCGCTATCGCTCTGGTGCTTTGGCTTTGTGCCATGATTTTCCCCGTAAGTCGTCGTTATCCGTCAGATTTCAGTCCGCATGCGCCGCGAGGCGGATCAGCTGCGGCCTTCGTAGACCACGAAACAGACACCCTGGCTCTGGGTGTAGTTGTCATA
>JAGRGW010000435.1 GCA_020445315.1 Gammaproteobacteria bacterium | reverse complement strand
GGTTCTGGGATACGCTCGTCGATGCGGACCTCGCCAGCAACACGCTGGGCTGGCAATGGACCGCGGGCAGTGGGGCCGATGCTGCGCCGTACTTCCGGGTCTTCAACCCGGTCCTGCAGGGCACGCGGTTCGATGCGCGGGGTGACTATGTGCGGCGATGGGTTCCCGAACTCGCGGAGATGCCGGTGCGCTGGTTGCACCAGCCGTGGGAGGCGCCGGCCGACGTGTTGCGAGCGGCCCGGGTGCGACTCGACGAGAGTTACCCTGCGCCGCTAGTCGATTTGAAAGGCAGCCGCGAACGGGCGCTGGCCGCCTGGGGCCGAATCAGGTGATGAGGGGTTCCACGGCCAGGCACGCATTCGCGTACTGATAACCAGCCTTGCCTGTTTCGTCGCCGGTCTTCGCGCGATAGGCGTTGAGGCGCCGCAGAAAAGCACCCTTGCGCAGATCGCCGAAGTGCGGCTCAGTGGCATCGACGGGGCTGAGACTGGCTGTCGACGGTCGGCTGGGCTTGGTCATGGTTGTTGCGTTTCCTCGCATAAGGTCCATCGGTTCGGTTTGGCCAGCATAGCGGCCTGGCCACGGTGACCTTTACTTTTAGACGAAGAACGCTTGCGCGGGTGGTGCATCGGACCAGAATTGTGCGCTGGTTGGCGAAAACTTGATCGCCGTCAAGTCACGACGCCCCGGCGGCGGGGCGTCGCGCGGGCAGAATTCAATTCCTGTGGGCGGTATCGCTGGCGACATCGATTTCCTCGACTTCGGCCAGCTTCTCCAGTGCGACCTCCATCAGCCAGCGGGCCCGTGCCGTCATTTGATGCAGGTAACCGTGCAGTGCCGCATCCTGCTTGGTCGCGACCTCGCAGCGGGCGCTGTACTCCTCGAACGCGACGAGTTGCTCGATCACGCTCGACATGTGATGCGGGCATTCACACTCCAGGCTGGTCGTGACCTGGGACAGCCTGACCAATTGGTCGCGGCTGAAGCGCCGCGGTGGTATCGGGTCGTTGCTGGCGACACGTGGATTCCATTCCGGGGGTTGCCAGTCGACCTGCCTGGCGTGACCCAGGTGGCACTGTTGCCAGATGTGTTCCAGCGCCACCGGCGCGCGCAGCGTCTGCAGGCCGTAGCGCTGCAGCTGGCTGACGATATTCGATGGACTGAATGCATAGATGACGACAACGCGTTGTGCCCGCTTGCGCAGTTCGGGGCTGTTCAGGTCGCGCGCGATTCCCCGGTCGAGGAAAGGCAGTTCGATGACCAGCGTGTCGCATTCGGTTTCGTCTTCGAGGAAAGCCTCGAGGTCGGTGTAGGCGCCCGCCAGTTCCAGGCCGTCCGGCATGCCCTCGGTATTGCAGGCGCGCACCGAAATGGCCTGGCCAACGACGCAGACTTCGTGCTGGCCGCTACCGAGTGGCGGAAGGTTCGCGGGCTGCGACGAATTCAGCCGGCGGTTCAGCTCGTCGACTGACAGGTTCGCTACCGTGCTGATCGCGTAACCCTGATCGACCAGGGTCTTGATCATGGTCAGCCGGGTTACGTCCTGCTGGCTATATAGGCGGCCACCCTTCGGTGTGCGCTGTGGTTCGACGATGTCGTACCGCCGTTCCCAGATTCGCAGGGTGTCGGGCGAAATCCCCGTCAGCCGGGCAACCGCGCCGATACGGTAGGCGCCGTGAGAGTCGTTGATCGATGTGGTCATGTCGCGTACCTCTCCGTCAGTTCGCATCGGTCGGAGACAGGACGGTGCGATTGGGAATCCTGCCGTCTCCCGCGCTGGGTTTCGCCGGCAGCCGCTGCAGCGCCGTGGTGAGTCGTTTTGGGCCCATTGACGTCGGGCAAGTCGCACCCTTCGATGGAAAATCGGCCTGTCGGTGTCGCCTTATCGCTCACAGTGCTGCCTCGATTGCCTTGATCACGGTGCCGCTTTGTGGCGAGGTCCAGCTCAGGAAATCATCCACCAGGCGTCCGTCACGTCCGACCAGGTACTTGTGAAAGTTCCATTTCGGATAGCGGCCCGCGGCGGCTGCCAGTCCCTCGAACAACGGGGCGGCCTTTCCTTTCTTGACCTCCGTCTTTGCGAACATCGGGAACCGGACGCTGTAGGTCAGTCGGCAGAAGTCCTGGATCTGCGACTCGCTGCCGGGTTCCTGGCCGCCGAAATCGTTGGACGGGAAGCCGATGACGACGAGCCCGCGATCGCGATACGTCGCGTAGAGTGACTCCAGTCCTTCGTACTGGCCGGTAAACGCACATTTGCTGGCCGTGTTGACGACGAGAACCACCTTTCCCTGGTACGCCTGGGCGAGATTGACGACCTCGTCACTGTTCAGGCGCCGGACATCGTGGTCGAGCAGGTTGGTTACCGTGTCAGTCGCGGCGGCTGCACCGCCAATCCCGAGAAAACTGAACATCAATGCTCCAATGAACAGAAAATGACTAAATTTCATGGGAAAATCTTCGTCCAAAGGTGCCGGGATTCCCCCAATGTTTAGTCCTGAGGCGTCACAAGTCAAGAATTTGCCACTATCCACGCTGTTTTATTTGAACAAAATCGAGACGGCGCGGAGCCGGGCGCTCTTGTGTCGACTGCAGGAGAGTGTGGCAGCGGAATCAGCGGACATACCCATGCAGTGCTTGTAGGAGAACGGGTCGGGCGTGCGGTCTGCCGAAGGGAAATCGGCTTGCTGCCCGGTGACCCGTGTGAAGTAACGCCCGTGACCTGTTGCAGGAAGTGTTGCGGTTGGTCCTGCTTGCGGGCGAGTCAGCCGGCCTGCATCGGGAAGCCCATGCGCGGGCCGATGTCCTCCTGGTCGCGCAGGAATAGCGGTGGAGACTGCATGTAGAACGTGACCAGCCGGGCCAGTGATTCGAGTGCATTCCAATGAATGCGCTCCCAGCCATGCGAGGCGTCGATGCCGAACGTTGCGAGTGCGGTTCGCAGATCTGCCCCGGCCTCGACCGCGGCTGCACTGTCCGACCGATAATACCTGAACAGGTCGCGCTGGTAGGGAATGCCGAACTCCTGACACAGGTTGATCATGTAGCGGGTCAGGTGGTAGTCGAACGGGCCGCTCATGTCGGCCATGCACAGGGTGACGCCGAACTCGCTGGAGTTCTGACCGGGGGCGGTCGTGCCGTTGTCCAGGGTCAGCATCTCGGCCACGTCGCCGTGCAGTGCGGCCGACGCGCCAGAACCGACCTCCTCGGAGATCGTGAACAGCGGATGGCAGTCCATCGGCAGTTTCAGGTCATGGTCGACAACCGCTTTAACCGCGCCGAGAAGCACCGCGGCGCCGGCCTTGTCGTCGAGGTGGCGCGACACGATGTAGCCGTTCTCGAGTACTTCGGGTTGGGGATCGATGGCGACGAAGTCACCGACATGGACCCCGAGTTTCATCAGGTCCTGGCGCGAGTAACAGACCTCGTCGATGCGAAGTTCCACGTTGTCCCAGTTCGAAGGCTGTTTGTCGACGCCGTCGGCAAAGGTGTGCCCCGAGGCCTTCAGTGGCAGTATCGTGCCGCGGTGGCTGCTGATGTCGGTAAACAGCGTGACCCGGGCGCCCTCGGCGAAGCGGGCGTTCCAGTGACCGACCGGCACCAGTTCGACGCGACCGTTGTCCTTCAGTGCGCGGACCATGGCGCCGAGGGTGTCGATATGGGCGACAACGGCGCGGTCCGGGCTGCTGCGCTCACCTTTCAGCGTGGCCCGAATCGCCCCCCGGCGGGTCAATTCGACGGGTATGCCGAGCTTTTCGAGTTCATCGGCGACGAGGTGTACGACGCGATCGGTGTAGCCGCTCGGGCTCGGCGTGTTGAGCAGGCGGAACAGTACGTCCTGCACGTAGGTCTGGTCGATGGGTACGCTTTTCATTGTTGTTCTCCTGCCCGCAACCCGTGAGTCATCGCCCGATCGTGTTCGGGAACAGCAGGTCGATGAAACGCTCCGCCGTCGGCTGTGGTTCGTGGTTGGCGAG
>JAGRGW010000434.1 GCA_020445315.1 Gammaproteobacteria bacterium | reverse complement strand
AGCGCGCCTGGCCACAAGGCCGCACAGTCACGCTGAAATGTAACGAACTCCTGACTCACCACACTAGCGTCCTTCAACAGCAGCCACGACCGCCAAGCCCTGCAGAACGAGATTGGGTATTTTAAGGCAAGGTGAAGGCATCAGGTCGAACAGCCGCCCGGTGTCGCCGCCACCAATGCAGACGGTCGGCGGAAACTCACCAAACTGTGCGGGCCGTCGCGCGAACACCAGGGCAACGAGGCCCGCGACGGCGAAGCGAGCGCCGAGATCGACAGCCGTCGCCGTATCGCGTCCAAATTCCGCGCCCTCCTCCACCTGTGCATCGCGCGGAATGGCGGTGTTCGCCAGCAGCGTGTCACGAAAACTCCGCAGGCCCGGCAGGATGAATCCGCCCAGATGGTCACCATCGGCATCGACAAAATCGACGGTGATCGCCGTACCTGCGTCCACGACGCAGCAGGGCCCGCGGACCTCGGCGCGCGCGGCGACCATCGCCAGCAGGCGGTCGACACCCAACTGCGCATTGTCCCGATACCCGGCCTGCACCCCGGGCAAGGTATCGGTCGAGCACACCCGGCGTGCGCGGCAACCCGTCGACGACTCCAGGATATCGACAAAGCGCGACCGGATACCGGTGGCTGCTACGCTGGATACCAGGACCTGCGCGCAGTCCCCGCCCATCCTGGCCAGGGCGTTACGAAATGCCTCCAGGTCGTTGTTGTCACCGGCCACGACCTCGCCGCGGGCAAGCCCCTGAACCGTGGCCATTTTCCAACGCGTGTTGCCCTGGTCGAGCAATAGGGTGCTCATGTAGCGGTCACCGACCGCAGGCTGACCTCGCCGGCGCGGTGCTCGCTGCGCCCGCTGGCGTTCTCGAGGATCATCCCCCCGGACGCAGAGATGCCACGGTAGATCCCCTGCCGCGCGGTCCCGCCGGCCAGGAGTTGCACGGGCCGGTCGAGCAGGCCGTCGAACATCGACCAGCGCGCCAGGAACGGGGGCAACTGGCTCGCCTGGTACAGTTGACAGGCATCGGTCAGTCGCTCGACGAGGCCGGCGACCAGGCCATTGCGCGACATATTGCCGGCACCGGCCCGGACGAGATCGGTCCAGGGTTGATCGATCTGCCGCCCGCGGTCCGTTGGCACGCGCATGTTCAGGCCAATGCCGATCACGGCAGTTGCAGGCCCATCCGCTTCTCCCGACACTTCGAGCAGGATACCGGCCAACTTGCGCTGGTTGTGCAGCAGGTCGTTCGGCCATTTAAGGGTATGACCTGCCAGCCCATGGTCGCGCAGGAGTTCTGCCAACACGACACCGCTGACCAGACTCAGCCCAGCCAGTTCGCTCATCGCCAGGTCGAAGCGCCAGGCGAACGAAAAATAGAGGTTGCCCCCGAAGGCCGAATGCCACGGGCGACCTCGGCGCCCCCGCCCAGCCGTCTGGTGTTCAGCCAGCCAGACACGCGCACAACCGGTCTGCGTCGGCGCGCTTTCCCGCGCAACCCGGTTGGTCGAATCAACGACTGTCAGGATGGTCAGCGCATCCAGGCATTTACTCGCCCGCTTGGACAACCCACCCGAAATCGCGTCCTCGTCAAGGGGTTCGAATCCACCCGGCAGGCGATAGCCACGCCCCCTGACAGCATCGATCGGAACGCCCCAGTCCGCCTGCAATCGCCTGACGTGCTTCCACACCGCGGCACGCGACAGGCCCAGATCAGCCGCCAGTTGCTGCCCCGAATGGAACCGCCCATCAGCGAGGCGCTGCAGCAAGACCTGCTGTGCCGTCACGCGGAATAACCGGACTCAATCCGCTGGCTGGATGCCAGCCAGGCGCGACGTCGTGCGAGCAGCGGCGCGGCCAGTGTGTCGTCCGGGAGCAGCCATAATTCACAGGTGTCTTGCGGCGCGTCAACGATCTGGACCGTCGTCGCATACAAGCGGCCTCGCCGGAAGTAATGCACCTCGACCTCGTCGCTCGCCCGAAGCAACAGGCGCTTGAGATTCGCGGAATTGACACGTTCGCTTTCGATTGCGACCAGTACATCTCCAGGCGACAAACCGGCAGCTTGTGCCGCTCCCCCGGTGATGACCTGGGTCAAACGCAACCCACCGTCTTCGCCGACATGATTGGCCCCGAGCGATGGCATGGGGCCATTCGAAGTCGGTTGCTCTTCATAACCACCGAGATCGTCCGAGTCGCGCGCCGCGCGCAAGCGAAACCCGATCCCCATCGCAGCAAACCAGTCACCGAATGGCAGTTCCTCGACGCCATAGACGTAGCTGGCAAAAAAGTCATCGAAAACGGTCCCGGTGAGCTCTGACAGCTCGTGTTCGATTCCACGTTCGCGCACACCAACATCAACGGAACCAAAACGCTGCCACAGGTGGCGCATCAAATCGTCCAGGCACAAGGTATCCCTGGTCCGCTGACGCATCGTCACGTCAAGCCCCAAGGCCACGCACGCACCTTTCGTGTAGTAACTGACGATTGCATTGGGCGCGTTTTCGTCCTGCTTGTAGAAACGCGTCCAGGCATCGAAGCTCGACTCGGCAATAGACTGCCTGCCACGCCCAGGTGAACGCAGGACTCGCGTCACCGATTCCGCGAGCATCCCCAGGTATTCTTCGGGCCTGAGGATCCCGCAGCGCGACAGTGCCAACTCATCGTAGTACGACGTTATGCCTTCAAATGCCCACAACAACTCCGTATGCACTTCAACATCAAGCTGTGCGCCGGCCAACCGCTCCGGACGAATCCGCTTGACGTTCCACAAATGGAAATACTCGTGGCTGCACAGGCCGAGAAATCGACGGTAACCCTTATCCGGACGCCCCAGCCCCGGGCGCGGAAGGTCTTCCCGCTGGCAGATCAGGCTCGTGCTGTCCCGATGTTCCAGCCCACCGTAACCATCGGCCGTGGCCAACGTGAGGAACACATAGCGATCTACCGGCAAATCCCCAAACAAACTGGCATGTTCACGACAAATAGGTGCCAGATCACGCGACAGTCGACCCATGTCCACCGGACCGGCCTCACTCAGCACGAACCGATGGTCGATACCCCGCACATCGAAAGTAAATTCCTCGAAAGCGGAGATCTCGACCGGGAAATCGGTCAACGCGTCGTATCCGACACCAGCATATACCCCGAACCCTTCGGCATCGACGTCCAACTGCGGCATCGATGTCGCCAGCTGCCAACGCGCCGCATCAACAAACTGCGGCCGTGAAATAACCAGCTGCCAGGGTGCCTCTTCCAACCCCGATATGCGAAAAAACAGGCTTGTACCGTTAAAGAACGCCCGAAACGTATCCAGGTATGCGGAACGCACGGAGAGGTCATATGCATAGACCCGGTAAACAACTCTTAACCCACCCTTGGGGGTCTCTCCGCACCACGTCTGTTTGTCCCGCTTGACCAGCGGCATTGCCCCGTTGTCATCAAAGGCCTCGATCGATGTGATATTCCGCGCAAAATCGCGAATCATGTAGCTGCCCGGAA
>JAGRGW010000067.1 GCA_020445315.1 Gammaproteobacteria bacterium | reverse complement strand
GGACATCTATGCTGACAGAGGGGGCAGCCAATAGCCCAGAGTCTACGCGCTGCTTTGGGGGTGTCAACCACAGTATGTTGTGCAAAAAAGCTGTGGATAACCCAATGGGTTGTGTTCTCAAGCTGTTGATAAAACCACTGAAAATCGAAAAACCTCAACAAGCGCCGCGGTTTAGCCAAAACAAGACTTCGATCGTTGGTCTGCCTCTTGAATCGGACATAGCCGCATCCGATTAGGCGCCGCAAATCGGGCAACAACATTAGCCCGAGCGTGCACAACCGTTTTCTGTTGGTTTTCGTTCTAACGCCGCAAATCACCGGCCGGAGCGAAGCGGAGGTCCGAGTGAATTTGCCTTGTTATGTTTTTATTCATCTTCAAAAGGCGGGTACTCGGACAAGTATAGCTCCATGCCGATAGACACCATTATCTGCATTGCTTCGATGGACAAAACTGCACCACCACCTAATGCACCTTCCCTTGGGCTAAAGCCAAGATCTGCCGCATAGCTGCCTTTTTTTAATTTTTCTTTGTTTTGTTTGAGCCAATTTTCAAGGGCCGCGATCTGTTCGGGCATTTCCCATGTATCGTCACAAAGGTAGCCAATAGCCGTGCCTTTCTCTCCTTCTTTTGTGTCTGTGTAGTCTTTGATATTTATCGGCATATCAATTCCTTTGAAACATAACCGTTGATTATGTGGCTGGCGCGATATTGCTGTTATTGTGCCAGCCACATATTGGCAATATCGTGCCACTTGCCAGTTTTAATGATGTACGGCCTGAAGGCAGCTTTGGCGTCGGGACCGATCGATGATTCGATTGAGAACGACGTCCGATGCATCCCAGACTTACGATCACTGCCCTGCCACACCGCTGGTTCCATCAACCGACACCCCAATCCGCACGCAGCGCAGCGTGCCGCTGAATTCACGCTCGGTCGCGAAAGGTCCGGCGTTGTTCGTTGTGCCGCGGAATGTACATTCGAAGCCCTGGGCCGCTTCGAACGGCCGCCCGTTTGCGTCGGACCGGGAGACACCTGTCTCCAGCAGACGGAACTGGTCACCGACGTCGACGACGATGGTGTCGTTGAACGACGCGCAGCCTCCGGTCATGGCCGCCGTCAGCACCAGTGTTGCCGTTGTGAACGCATGGCGCATCGCCTGTCCTCCCGCTCCGTTTCCCTGAGCACAGCCTAGACGGATCTGTTCCGTATCGTTGGAGAATCAGGACAACAGCCTGCCCGGCCGTCCGCTCAACCCAACCACTTCAACAAGTCGTTGCCACGGAAGACGAAGACGGACAGCGCGACGATATTGACGATGACGGTGGCCCAGAAGATCGCACCGAACGGTTGCTTGCGGGTCTTGTGGCGCAGGCGCTGCTGCGCGACCAGCGCTCCCGGCCAACCACCCGTGAGTGCGAGCAGGTGGAGCGAGCTCTCGGGGATGCGCCGTGCGCCACTCTGCGCCGCGGCCTTGTCGAGTGCGTACAGCGAGAACGTCAGCACGCCCATGACGATATAGCCCACGGCGACGCCGGCCGGCAGGCGTCCCAGCGCCCAGGCCAAGAGCAGCAGCACCCCGAAGCCGCCGGCGAGCAGGTAGCGTCCGGGCGGGCGCGGGATCGACAGGCGTCGTCGCCGCGCGGCCGACACCACGCTCACCCGGGTGGCGCACGGCCGGCCTTTGTCGTCCCGCGACACGGCGAACGCGAGTCGGTCGCCGCGCGTGGGGCGGTGGGCACGGTCGGTCAATGCCGATATGTGAACGAACAGGCGATCGCCATCGCCTGTCTGGACGAAGCCGTAGCCCCGGCTGTCGTTCCAGCTGACCAGGCGACCTTCCTGTCGTGGTCTGCTCCGTTTTTTTCTGGCGCTACGCAAGAACAGAGACTCCGGGCCGGTCAAACCCGCCCGAAGCGGAGTTCGCGTTTGGGGCGCCGGCGCGGGGCCTCGATACGCGCCGCGTAGAGCAGGCGCACGATGTAGAACGCGACCCCGTCGAACGGCGCCAGCAGCTCCGCCATGCGCGCCTGGCTCCCGCGTGGCTCGCCAGCCAATGCCCAGGAAACCGTATGCGGGAGGTGCAGGTCGCCGCTCACCAGGGGCTCGGGCCGGCCGAGCCGCATGCCGAGCGCCATCGCCGATGTCCAGGGGCCCACCCCCCGCACCTGCTGCAACAGGCTCGCCGCCTCGCCGGTCGGCAGACGCAAGGCACGTTGCAGCGCGGTGGCGGCGAACGCGATCTCGCGCAGCGTGTTGGCCTGTTGCCGGTGGATGCCAAGCGCGGCGATCCGATCCGGGTCTGCACGACGCAGCGACTGCGCCGTCGGCGGCAGCCGCAGTGGCATGGGGCCGGGCGCCGTGGTGCCGAAGGTCTCGACCAGGCGACGCCAGTTGAACGCGGCCTCGTTCCAGGTCACCAGTTGCTGCAGCGTGATGTTGACCAGCGCCTCGAACGCATCACCGGTGTCATTGAGCCTGACGCCGGCATGCTCGCGCCGGATACGGTCGACGGCGGGGTGAGACGGGACAGTCGGCGGGTCGCGGTCGATACCCAGCCATGCCGGTACCCGGTCGACCGCCTGGGCAGCACCCTCGCCCCAGGCCAGTGCCTCGATCTCCTGGCCCGGCCTGGCCAGTAAGCGGACGGTCGCAGGGCCGGCATCGGTCTGTGTCGTCCGCCACAGGCCGTCGGGCTGACGCCGCACGGTCGGGTCGTTGCACCCGGTGCGCAGCAGGCGGGTGGTCTCGAAGAAGTCGAATGGCGACGCCGGCCATGGCCAGGTCCGGTGAGCATCCGCGGCAGCTTCCGTCATTATATTGTTCTCGACCAGGAACCCGGGATGCCGCGCTAGACGATCTGCAGCAGGTCGTTGCAGGCTTTCTCGATCGCCTCGTCGACCCTTGCGCCTTCTTCTTCGGTGAACGGGGTGGTCACCAGCGCCGAACCGGCCTTGCGTTGCGATTCCGTGCGGGTACCGACCTTGAGACGCGCAAAGTCATCGGACTGGAATGCCTCGATGATGGCCGAGACACCACGATGACCGCCGGCGCTACCGTTCGCCCGGTGCCTGACGTCGCCCAGTGGCAAGCCCAGGTCATCGAACACCAACAGGGTGTTGGAGGGGGTAAGGGGCAGCTCCCGACTCATCTGCACCAGTTCCCGACCACTGTTGTTCATCGCGACATGGCATTTGACCAGCGTGATCTCGGCATCGCCGACCAGGCCGCCCGCCGTACTGACACGGTCAGTCCCTTGCCATTCCCATCCCTGCCGGTCGGCGAAACTTTCGACGACACGGTAACCGACGTTGTGGGGCGTGTGGACGTACTCCGCTCCGGGGTTGCCGAGTCCCACCACGTACGCGACCTGGCGACCCTTTTTGGGCTGGGTGTTCGATTGGTCAGCGCCGTCGGGAGTGTCGACCAGCGCGGCGGACGGTCCCCGCTGCTCCCAGGTCAGCATCATGTCGTAGTCGGGCTCGCCCGCCGGTGGGCCGGACTTTTGCGTCCTGGCCGAACAACCGTCGCAGAACCAGTTGTGCCCGCAGTCGTCCCTCCAACAGGCGAAAGGCGCCTCCCGGTCCCAGATGATGCGTTCGAGATGGTCTTGTGACAGGGTGCCTTTCAACAACACGAGATCACCCGGACGGGTGAAGCGTTTGACCAGCTGGGCGGCGTCCCGCACGTGACGTACCGCGAACAGCCTGTGCGTGTCATGGCGCGTGCGCGTGGCTCCCAGTGCGCTGGTCGCCCAGGGCCCGACGAAGATTGTGATATCGAAGGTCTCGAGCGCCATGCGCGCGGCTTCCAGGTAACGCTTTTCCTTCTTGTTCCGGATATCGGATATCTCGCCGATGACCGCGATCTTTCTGTCGGCTTCGGCCTCTTTGAAAAATTCCAGACCCAGCGAGAAGGCCCAGTGCGGTGTCTTGAAGTCATCGCGAATGAACCAGATGTCATCCGGTGTCGCAACCGGCTGCATCCGGCCTTTGACCGGTTCCGCCTTCACCAGGCTCGCCGCCGCTTCCTGCAGGCTCATACCGGCTGCCAGACCCACGCCGATGGCCGAAAGCGCGGCGCCAATCCAGTAGGTACCGCACAGCTGCGTCCGTACCGGGACGGTCTGCGATCCGTAGTGCACATCGAAACACAGGCGATCGGGCCACCTCGACGTCACGCCGCTGGCGCGAAGTTCGGCCGAGGGGTTCAACCCGTAGCGGATGACGCGGCAGTTGGCCTGTTCGCCCATCGTGTTGACCAGGGGGTCGTCGGCGTTGAGCACCGCCGTCCCTTCGGCGGGAATGGCGTGAACGAGTGACGCGACCTCGGCGGCGATATCCTCACGCGTACCAAACGCCGAAACGTGGTCGTCACCGATCGTGGTGACGACGCAGATGCTGGGGGCGAACACCTCGAAGTTATCCGCCATGATCCCGGGCTTGTGTTCGGACAGCTCGGCAATGGTGAAGTCGTGCCAGAAACGGGTTCTCAGCACGTTCTTGCCGACCTCCGGGAGTGCGTTCAGTGACGCGCTGTTGGCCACACAGCGCCCCGCCTGCGACAGCACTGCCAGCGAGAGTTCCTTGCTCGTCGTCTTGCCGACACTGCCGGTGATCCCGATGAACACCGGCCGCTTCAGCATCGGACGATATTTCCTGGCGATGCGGACCAGGAAGTCGTCCACCCGCTTGTCGCCGACCCAACGCCTGAACCGCCAGGCCAGCGCAAGAAATACCCGGCGCGGGACCGAGTGTTCGGTGTCATTCATTGTTCATACTCACTGGACTCGTCGTTGGAGACGTGTTGGTTCAAGTCGTTGCCATCCATCGGGGTGGCTCGTGGACCGCGCCGGCCGGCTTCGCGTGGCATTGGCCAGCCGGCAACAGGGACAGGGAAGAGCAGATGATTCCGACGATCGGCATGGTGGCAACGGTTCGTAAAGCGGTTGGGGGGCGCCGGCCCGATATTCCGGGCCGTGGCCGGGGCCGGGGCCGACAATAACACCCGGTCGGCCGCCGTTTTTCAAGCACGCGCCATTTTGTGCATCAGGCACGGGGCGCGGTCACGCAGGGGCCGTCGATTCTCGGGTATCATGCCGCCGTCATGTCGCAGCGCCACCAACAGCTCGATTGTCATCGCCTGCTGTGCCCGATGCCAGTCATCCGGGTACAGGATGCCGTTGCCGACCTTGCCGTCGGCGACCTGCTGACCGCGGTCTGTACCGACCCCGGCGCCCTGCAGGATATCCCGGCCTGGTGCCGCATCAACGGCCACGAGGTGGTCTCCACCGAAACGGGCGACGACGAGTACATCATCACCCTGCGTGTCGGAGAAACCTGATGGGTGGCGTGCACCATCATCATCACCACCACGTGCCGGCGGTCGATGTCCACGCCCAGCGCACCGAGCGCGGACGCGAGACACGGCGGGTCGCGCTGGTCACCGGGGTGGCCAACCTCGTCCTGACGGTCGCGCAGATCGTCGTCGGTGTCCTTGCCAATTCGGCGGCACTGATCGCCGATGGCGTGCATTCGGCCTCCGACCTGTTGTCTGACATCCTGGTGTGGTTCGCCGCGCGGCACGCGGCGCAGGCACCCGACGAAGACCATCCGTACGGCCACGGCCGCTTCGAGACGGCCGCGACCCTCGGCCTCGGCATCCTGTTGATCGTCGTTGCCGCCGGCATCGTCTGGAACGGCGTCGAGCGCCTGTTCGAAGCCGACCGCCCGATGCCCGGCCAGATCGCGCTGGTGGTCGCCGCGATCGGCATCGTCGTCAAAGAGTCGCTGTACTGGTACACGATCGCTGTCGCCCGCCGACTCAAGTCGGACATGCTGCGCGCCAACGCCTGGCACCATCGCTCCGACGCCATTTCCTCCGTTGTCGTGCTGATCGGTGTTGGTGGCGCGCTGCTGGGATACGTCCATCTCGATGCCATCGCCGCGATCATCGTCGGCCTGATGGTCATCCGGATCGGCTGGGACCTCGGCTTCTCGGCATTGATGGAGTTGGTCGATACCGCGCTCGACGAGCAGGAGGTCAACGACGCCAAGCGTGTCATCATGGGCATCGACGGCGTCCGCTCGGTGCACATGCTGCGTACCCGCCGGCACGGTGCCGAGGCGAGTGCCGATGTCCACGTGCAGGTACCGCCACGGATTTCCGTGTCGGAGGGGCACATGATCAGCCAGACGGTCGAGGACCGCCTGATCGACAAGGTCGACTCGATCACCGACGTGACCGTCCACATCGACCCCGAGGACGACGAGGATGCGCCGACCTGCCGGGGGTTGCCGCTGCGCGCCGACGCCACGCTGGCGCTCGAAAAGGCCTGGCAGGCCGAGCGTGCGATGCCCACCCAGTACGAGTTGCGGCTACACTACCTGTCCGGCCGCATCGACGTCGAACTGATACTGCCTCTGGCGAGCTTCGCCGGGGTGTCGGAGACCGCCGAGTTGCGCGAACGCATGCGCCAGGCGGCGGATGGTCTACCATGGTTCGGCAAGCTGAACATACTCTATGGCTAGGCACCAAAACCGCGCATTTTGGCGCGACTGGCGCACCAAGACCCCGCGGCCTTGTGCCGACATGGCCTGGCGCGGACGGGTCCGCGAAGCGCATCGCGATGACGATGACGCAACACTAAATGATTGATAACGCAGATTGTTACGATGTCGAGGTCTGCCGCGACGGACGACAGTCATCGCTGCCGCTGAGCCTGCAGCACAACACCGCCAACCCCTGGAGAGATCGAGAATGGGCGCAAAAAAAGTCCTGAAGATGATTGAGGAAAACGATGTCAAGTGGGTCGACTTCCGCTTCACCGACACCCGAGGCAAGGAACAGCACGTCACCGTGCCGGCGTCCCTCGTCGACGAAGACCTGTTCGAAGAAGGCAAGATGTTCGACGGTTC
>JAGRGW010000433.1:229-2389 GCA_020445315.1 Gammaproteobacteria bacterium | reverse complement strand
CGGAGAAAAAATCCAAAGAGGTCGAAATCAAGATCATTGCCCGGCTACGCAAGCACAAAGACAACCCTGCCTTCGTAGCACTCGGAGAACGACTGGAGAAACTGCGCGAACGCCACGAACAAGGACTCCTGCACAGTATCGACTTCCTGAAACAGCTCCTGGAACTGGCGCGTGAGGTGGTCGAGGCCGAGCATGAGGTCGAGCCCGAGGATGAGCAAGCCAAGGCCAAGGCAGCACTCACGGAGTTGTTCACCGAGGTCAAAGGCCAAGACACGCCCGTGATCGTCGAACGGATCGTCACCGACATCGATGAAATCGTCCGAATGGTCCGGTTCCCCGGTTGGCAGAACACCAATGCCGGTGAGCGAGAGGTGCAGAAGGCGCTGCGGAAGGTGATCTACGTGAAGTACAAGATCAAAGACCAGGATCTTTTCGACAAGGCGTATGGGTATATCAAACAGTACTACTGAGTAGCGGCACGAGATAACAAGAAATGACATCGAAAATGGAAGTTCAGATTTTGGGAGGGTGGACTCACCCTTCATGAGATCAATGCCATTGAGCGAATAGAAACCGTTTTTTTGCGCCGGATGCGGCAAAGGCAGGCTTCGGGTTGGGCGGGTTCGGGCGCAGGCAAAACGGCGGTTTGGCCGTGTCGCCCGCAACCCGTCGATGTGTCGTCATTTTCGATCACGGCAAGTGACCGACAACGGCGACCATAAAAGCATGCGTCGGGTGTTCTCACGCGCCGACAAGGCGTTTTGCAGCGTCGCCGCGGGCGGGAGGCGCCAGGGTCAGTGCGTGTGACGCACGATGATCGACTGCAGGTCGGCCGCCGTCACCGGGCCCATGTGTCGCTCTACCATTTCGCCGGCGGGATTGATGATGACGGTGGTTGGCAGGCCTTCGAGCGGCTCCAGTGGCACCAGCGGCGAGCTGCCGATCTTCAGGTTGGGAAAGTTGATCGAGAACGGTTCCAGGAAGCGCCGGGACTCGTCGCTGCTGGTCTCCTCGAAATTGATGCCAATGACCCGGGCCTCCGGGTTACCGGCCTGGAAACTGACCAGCTCCGGCAGTTCGCGGATACACGGGCTGCACCAGGATGCCCAGAAATTCACCACGACCCAGTGGCCGCGGTAATCCGACAGGCTGACGCGGTTTCCGTCCAGGTCTTCGAGGGTGAAGTCGATCGGTTCGGCGTCGGCCGTTGACCCGATGGCCGCGAGGAGGATGGCAAGCCCCGTCAACAGGATTGCGCGCAAGTTGTAGTAAGGGGTCTTCATGCTTGGCTTAGTCAGTGCCATCGGGCGAAAGGTTTCCCTCGGAAGCGATTTGGGCAGGGCCGATTAAACGCGAGTCGACCGACGGTAACAAGCGCGCATGCCGGTGGCGGTGACTCTCGGCTGCACAATCGTGGTGCGGTTTCCCGGTTTGACGGCGGCAAGTGGTGCAGGCTGCTCGGATTTTGTCGCGCCGCCAAGCGAGGCGGACAACGTAAAGCCATGAAAATTCGGGCAATTTATGTATTGGCACGGTGGCTGCTTTGGAGAGGATGAAATCGCTTCGCGGTGATTTCTCCTAACTCTCTGTCGATATTGCCAGTTTGGCTTACGCCGTCGCCCCAAAGCTTGGGGGCGACGGCTTTTTTATCGTGAGGTCGGAATTGCGGATATGACACAATCGAACCGTGCCCTGACGCCGGTTGCCCCGGTGCAGCGGCACGGTTCGCAGGTTGAACGAGAAATGCAGGACACAACCCGACAACGCCCGAAGACATTGCGCGTGCTGTTGGTCGACGACAGCGAAGCGCGTCGGCTTGCGGTCGAGCAGTCGCTGGCCGAGGTCGGGTGCGAGGTCGTCGGCTACGCGTCCAGCCGCGACAACCTGCTGCAGCGTGTCAACGAGGACCGGCCCGACGTGGTGATTATCGATACCGAGTCACCGAGCCGCGATACGCTGGAGAGCCTGGAATCGGTGCAGTCCGAATCGCCGCGCCCAATCGTCATGTTCACCCAGGACGACAACGGCGAGACCATCACCCGGGCCACGCGGGCCGGCGTCAGTGCCTACGTCGTCGACGGCCTCAGCCAGAAGCGCGTGCGACCGATACTCGACGCGGCCATCGAACGCTTCCAGCGCTTCAGCCAGCTCAGCGACGAA
>JAGRGW010000433.1:0-161 GCA_020445315.1 Gammaproteobacteria bacterium | reverse complement strand
CAGCGCGGCATGACCGAGGACGAGGCCTACCGTGCCATGCGTGAACTGGCCATGAAGAACAACAGGCGCATTGCGGAGATCGCCGACAGCGTCGTCGCGGCGGCAAGCCTGTTGACCTGACATACCCCTGGCGGGGTCCGGCCGGCATCAGGTCGGCATGA
>JAGRGW010000066.1 GCA_020445315.1 Gammaproteobacteria bacterium | reverse complement strand
TTGCGCGTATCGATCGTCGGGTCACTGCCCTGTCCCTTGCCGCCCTTGACCGACAGTTTGACCCGGGTCCCCTCGACCAGCTTCAACAGTGCCTGCTGTACACCCTCACCGGACACGTCACGGGTACCGTGTGACGACTCGCCGGCACGCGCCAGCTTGTCGATTTCGTCGATGTACACGATGCCCCACTCGGCCAGGTCGACGTTGCCCTCGGCACTGTCGAGCAGGCGCCCCAGGATACTGTCGACATCCTCGCCGACGTACCCGGCCTGGGTCAGCGTCGTCGCGTCGGCAATGACGAACGGTACGCCGACGACCCGTGCCAGCGTCGAGGCCAGCAACGTCTTGCCGGTGCCGGAAGGGCCCAGCAACAGGATGTTCGACTTCTCGACCTCGACCGACTGCTCGCCCCCCTGCATCGCGCGCCCGTCGCTTTCGATGCTGAGCCGCTTGTAGTGGTTGTAGACGGCGACGGCGAGCGTCTCCTTCGCCAATTCCTGTCCGATGACGTAGCGGTCGAGGCGCTGCTTGAGTTCAACCGGTTTCAACAGGTTCTGCAGCGGCCGCGCCGCCGCACGCTTGCGTCCCCAACTGCCCACGACCTGCGATGCGAGTTTCACACAGGCCTCACAGATGTGGCCTTCTTCACCCGCGATCAGTGGCCGCTCCGGCCCCTGGTCGAGACCGCAGAACGAACAATGTACCGTTGGCTCGGTCCCGGACATGAGTCAGCTGTCCTGCCGCGGCTTCAGGCCGTTCAACCAGGCTTTCTGGCAGTTCCGACGGCGACGTTCGTCGAGAATCTCGCGGATGCGGGGTTCCGCCCTGGACAGGGGTATCCGCTTGGCCGGCTTGATCTTGTCGCACATCAGCACGTGCAGGCCGATCTCGGTCTCGACGATCCCGCTGATCTGCTGCGCCTCCATGCCGAACAGGACCTTGTCCAGTTCCGGATACAGCATGCCGCGCCGGATCTCGCCCAGCTGCCCGCCTTCCATCGCCGTCGGGCACTCAGAGAAACGCCTGGCCATGTCCGCGAAGCGATTGCTGCGACCACGCAACTTGTCGATCACCTGCTGCATACGCTGCTCCGCCGCCTGGCGCGTATTCTCGGGATAGGCCGGGTTGAGCGTGATCAGGATGTGCCGCGCATGGCGGGTCTCCGGTGATTCGAACCGCTCGTGGTGCATCTCGTAAAACAGGCGGACATCGATGTCGCTGATCTCGGCCGCCTTCGACGAAACCCGTTGCATGACACCGTCGAACAGCAGTTCGCGGTGCAAGGCACGACGTAATCCGTCCTCGTCCAAGCCATTGGTCTCGAGATCGCGCAGGAACTCGCGCGTGCTGGCGTAGCGCGACGCCACCTCGTCCATCGACGCCTTGATCTGTGCCTCGGGCACGACGACACCGTCCGCCTCGGTCGAAGCCAGCACCAGCGACTCCAGTTCGTAACTCTTGCTCGCGCTGCGGTAAACCGCCTGGTATTCGCCGGGTTCGAGCTCACCCAGGTTGCGCTGGAAGCGTTCGAGCGCGTTGCGCAACAGGTGGTAGCTGAACTCCGGGGCCAGTTCTTTTGCCTGATCGAGTGCCGTCATGTGTCCTCCAGTGCTTCAGGATCGGCCGGCTCGCGCAGCATGTCCTCGGCAACCAGCACCGTGCGACCGCTGAAGCGTACGTGGTAGGCAGGCCCGCCCGGATGCTCGCGCAGCACCTTGTCGACCTCGCCGACGTCACCCGGCGCCGCGATGACCTCGCCGTTCACGCCGAGCGGGCGCATTGGCGTGACCTTGTCGTGAAACTCGAACCGCGTCGGGACCCACGGGTCTTCGGCAGGCTGCAGTTCCTGCTCGCGACAGCCGACCATGCGGCCCTGGTCGAAGAAATCGACCGAGTAGACCAGCTGGTCCTGCAGGAAGGTGCCGACATCGCGCACGTAACCGATGCTGCCGCGGCGAATCAGCAGGCGTCCGGTCGGTTCGCCCGGAAACGTGCCGTCGTTGCGCACGTTGCGAATGACCCGCACGGCCTCGCCGTATTCGAACCGCGGCCGCACGCTCAGAGCTGCCCGGCCAGGTCCGCGAGCGGGATCTCGGCGACCATCGGCTCGTTCATGCGAAACACCTTGAACACCTTCTCGGTCAACGCGTCCGATTCGACGAAATCACCATACGCCTCGGTCAGCAACTGCCGGTACACGAGGCGACGGGCGTCGTCATCGACCGGCATGTCGTCCAGCCTGGACAGGTAGTCGTGGAAACGCTGCAGGATGTGCAGGCGGTTGACGTGTACGACCACCGGTTCGTAGCTCACGCCGAAGTACTCGAGAAAGTCCTCGGCGCTGCTCAGTTCGTCGAGGTCCAGGTCCAGTTCAGATTCACTCATGCTCCACTCCTTATCTACGGTTCGTGTCATCACACGGCAACATCGGCCACGTCGGTGCGATCGCGCTCGGACAGTTCCTGCTCGACGACATCGATCAGCGCCTGCGCACCGAGGCGGTCGTTGGCGTCGAGTTCGGCGACTTTCCTCAACCGGCCCAACGCCGATTCCAGGTGGCCGAGACGCAGCTCCAGGTAGCCGGCGCCCTTCAACGCCAGCATGTA
This sequence comes from Gammaproteobacteria bacterium, assembly GCA_020445315.1. Classification (GTDB taxonomy): domain Bacteria; phylum Pseudomonadota; class Gammaproteobacteria; order Chromatiales; family Chromatiaceae; genus Thiosocius. The sequence continues at coordinate 4,450 of JAGRGW010000066.1, read as the reverse complement.
GAAACGCAATGCCGTCATCGAGACCAGCACGCCGGATGCGAACCGGGCTTCGTTGAGATCGCGCCAATCACCCGGCAATCCCAGGCGTGCGGCGAACACGCGCAACACGCGATCGGCGACCAACAGCGCATCGGCCAGTTGGTGGCGGTAATAGAAATAGCGGTAGAGAGCGACCAACACCGACGGGTGCTCCGGCTCGAGAAAATAGGCCCGCATCAACAGACCCTCCGCCTGCACGGTGCCGTAGGAGGCGGCGGCCTGCTCGATGCAGCGCTGCGCCTCCTGCTTGAGCGGTTCGTCGAAATACAGGCTCTCGGCCTCGAAATCCAACAGGTCCATCACGCCTCCTCCGCCTGTTTGAACTCGACCGTGACCGGCTCGCACACCTGCACGGCGTCGCACTCGCGACATTCGTCTTCCGGTTCTTCGCCTCCCGGCAGGCATCCGTGCACCCCGACCGCCTGCTCCAGCAGCCGAATGCGTTCGAGCAGACAGCTGACCGCCTCGGCGACCGGGTCTGGCATCAGGTGATGATTGAGGTCGATGCCCTCTACTGTGCCATCGTCCTGCGGTGCGCGGGCGCGTACGACCTTGCCCGGAATACCCACCACGGTCTTGCCTGCCGGGACCGGTGCAATCACCACGGAATTGGCACCGACGCGGGCCGCCTTGCCGATTTCGATCGGGCCCAGGATCTTGGCGCCGGCACCGACGACGACGTCGTCGCCGAGTGTCGGATGGCGTTTGCCCCGGTTCCACGAGACCCCACCCAGCGTCACCCCGTGGTAAAGCGTGACGTTGTCGCCGACCTCGGCGGTCTCCCCGATGACGACACCCGCGCCGTGATCGATGAAAAAGCGCCGGCCGATGGTGGCGCCGGGATGGATATCGATACTGGTCCAGATCCGGCCGATGTAAGAGACAAGCCGCGGCAGGTATCGCCAACCACGACACCACATACGATTTGCCAGGCGGTGGAGAACAATGGCGTGAACGCCGGGATAGGTGGTGACGACCTCGAACGTGGAACGCGCGGCCGGGTCGCGCTGGAATACGCAACGCACGTCCTCCCTGATCGCCTTGACCAGCGAAAGGCGTCTGGCCCCGCGTCGGCAGTTGCGCTCGTACCCGTCTGCAGTCACTGATGCAGCCATTCGCCACCCCGGTCATTGACCTCGAGAAAGAAACTGCGCAGTTCGGTATCGACGGGCGCGCGCTTGTACTCGACCGAGTGTCGCCGAACACGCATCAGCAATGCCTCGGCCTGCCGTCGATCCAGGTTGATGCCCATCTCGGCGTAGGCATGGATGATCGCGTGTGCGCCCGAGTGTTTGCCCAGCACGAACGTGTGCCCCCGGCCTACCTGGGCCGGGTCGACACCCTGGTAGTTGAACGGATCCTTCATCAGGCCGTCGACATGGATACCCGATTCGTGAGTGAACACGCCGGCCCCCACCAGGCTCTTGTGCCACGCAACGCGGTGGCCGGAAGCCGATTCCACGAGATGCGACACCTCGGAGAAATTCGCCATGTCGATGTCGAATGCCAGTCCGTGGAACTGCCGCAGGCCCATGACCACCTCTTCCAACGGCGCGTTCCCCGCCCGTTCGCCGAGCCCGTGTACGGTCGTATTGATATGGGTGGCACCACCGCGCACTGCGGCCAGCGTATTGGCGGTCGCCAGGCCAAGATCGTCGTGCGCATGCATCTCGATCTCCAGGTCGGTGATCGCGCGCAGGTTGCGCATGGCATCGAACGCGGCAAACGGATCGAGGATGCCGACCGTGTCGGCGAAACGCAGGCGACGTGCACCGGCCAGTTCGGCCGCCTCGGCGACCTGCCAAAGGAATTCGGGTTCGGCGCGCGATGCATCCTCGCAACCGACACAGACATCGAGTTCCATCGCCAGGGCGTCGGCGACGTGTTCCTCGATCTGCTTCAGCACCCAACGGCGGTCGCGCCGCAGCTTGTTGCTGATCTGCTGGTCCGAGACCGGAATCGAGAGATCGACGCTGTCGACGCCGAGGTCTCGGCACATCTCGATATCGTGCCGCTGCATCCGGCACCAGACCATCAGGCGTGCCGAGTCGACGTTGGCGGCGACGGCCCGGATCGATTCGCGCTCCTCGTCACCCATCGCCGGAATGCCGATCTCGAGCTCGGGCACACCGAGCCGGTCGAGTGCGCGTGCGATCGCAATTTTTTCATCGAGCGAGAAGGCAACCCCGGCCGACTGTTCGCCGTCACGCAGGGTCGTGTCATTGATCGTGGCCCGGTTCGATGTAGCTGGCATGGCGACCTCCTTTGTCAGGGTAGACAGCAAGCCCCATGCCACAAGTTTTTTATCTTTTATTACCGATACTTAGCCTGGCTTCATCGCAGCAGGAACACGACATCAACGGGCACTTTGTCGGGTACCGAACAAAAAAGCGCGGCCGAAAGGCCGCGCTTGCGTTGATGTTCCGGGTTATCACGGTCGCGAACGTCCGCCAACCTCCCTTGTGGCGCTACGTTCGAACCAGGCCCCCGTCTATTCAGGCATAGGTCGGTGCGAACGCCTTTTCCGGCTCCTCGACCGGGGCCCCGTCGGCCCAGTACGGCGACAGCTTGCGCAGTTGCTCCACGATTGGCGGCACGGCGGCAATGACGCGCTCCACCTCGTCCATCGTGTTGTAGCGGGAGAACGAGAAGCGCACCGACCCGTGCGCCGCCGTGAACGGAATATCCATCGCACGCATCACGTGCGAAGGTTCGAGCGAACCCGAGGTACAGGCAGAGCCACTGGATGCGGCGATACCCATCTTGTTCAGCAGCAACAGGATTGCCTCGCCCTCGATGTACTCGAACGCAATATTGCAGGTGTTCGGCAGCCGGTTGTTGGGATCACCGGTGACGAAACAGTGCGAGACCGCGTCGAGGATGCCCTGCTCGAGCCGATCGCGCATCGAGCGAACGAACGTCTTCTCGTATTCCATCGCCGCCATCGCCATTTCGCAGGCCTTGCCCAGTCCGACGATCGAGGCGGCATTCTCGGTGCCGGCGCGGCGGCCACGCTCCTGGTGACCACCTCGCAGCAACGGACGGAAACGGACGCCGCGACGCAGGTAAAGCACACCGATCCCTTTCGGCGCATGCAACTTGTGCCCCGACAGCGACAGCATGTCGATGCTGCTTTCCTTCAGGTTGATCGGCAGCTTGCCAACGGCCTGGACCGCGTCAGTGTGGAACATGACGCCGGCGGATCGGGCCAGGTCGGCCATCTCCTCGACCGGGAACAGGGTGCCGCTTTCGTTGTTGGCCCACATCACCGATACGATCGCGACATTGTCGGACAGCAGGCGCTGGTACTCGGTGATATCGAGGCGCCCGAGCTTGTCGACCTTGAGGTAATGGACCTTGTAGCCTTCTTTCTCCAGGTGCTCGCACAGCGACAGGATCGCGGGATGCTCTACCACGGTCGTGATGATCTCCCTGCGATCCGGTTGCGCTTTCAGCGCCGACAGGATGGCCGTGGAATCCGACTCGGTCCCGCACGACGTGAAGATGATCTCGGAGTCGTGCTCGGCGCCCAGCAGGGCCTGCACCTGCCTGCGTGCCTTTTTCAGCGCTCGCCCCACCTTGTCGCCGAACTGGTGCATCGAAGACGGGTTGCCGAACTGCTCGGTGAAGAACGGCAGCATCTCCTCGACGATCTCTGGCGAGACCATCGTCGTAGCGTTGTTGTCCAGGTAGATTCCATCAGCCATGATCATGCCTCCGTTGCCGCGCGACGCGCCAGTTCTTCTGCCGGCAGTACCTGGATGAACTCGCTGAGCCCCTCCGCCAGGTGCTGTTGGATACCGCCAAGCGTGGTTGCCGCCATCTGGCAGCCGGCACAGGCGCCGATCATCTTGACGTAAATGTACTTGCCGTCGACTTCGACGAGTTCCACATCACCATGGTCACGCTGCAGGTTCGGACGGATCTCCTCGAGCAGTTCCTCGATGCGCTTCATCCGCTGCAGGTTGGTCAGGCCCGACGACGGCTTGGCCTTTTCGCCGGCGACCGCATTGGGATCGAAGGTCTCCCCACGTTCGGCGAGCACCCTCACCAGGATCTCCTCGATGCCCTCGTGACAGGCTGAACAGCCGCCACCGGCCTTCGTATAGTTGGTGACCTCTTCGACCGTGCGCAGGTTGTTCGCACGCACCGTGTCCTCGATCATGACCTCGTCGACGGCGAAGCACTTGCAGATAAGCGCGCCTTCTTCGTGATCATCTTTCCACTCTTCGCCGCGGTAGTTGGCGACGGCCGCCTGCAGGGCTTCGCGACCCATCACCGAGCAGTGCATCTTCTCTGGCGGCAGGCCATCGAGATAGTCTGCGATATCCTGGTTGCTGACCTTCAGTGCCTCGTCGATCGGCATACCCTTGATGATCTCGGTCAGCGCCGAGCTCGAAGCGATCGCCGA
>JAGRGW010000432.1 GCA_020445315.1 Gammaproteobacteria bacterium | reverse complement strand
CCGCACGAATCACCGCCTCGGCGAATTCGATCCCCTGATTGCGCTGGTGGTTGATGAAATCGAGCAGCAGGATCGAGTTGCGCACGATGATCCCGGCCAACGCGATCCAGCCGATCATCGAGGTCGCGGTGAACTCGCCACCCCAGCCCATCTGGAAAAACAGCATGTGCGCCGGGATGATGCCAAGCAGCGTCAGCGGGATCGGCGCCATGATCAGGCCGGGGATGCGGAAGTTGCTGAACTCCCAGACGACGAGGATGTAGATCAGCACCAGCGCGGCGCCGAACGCGATACCCATGTCGCGGAAAGTCTCGTAGGTCACGGTCCACTCACCGGCCCACTCGATCGCCGAGTGACTGTCGTCCGGCGGGGGCCCGGTGAAGTAGATGTGGTCGCACAGGTCCACGCCGTCCGGCGTGCGGCAACCGACTTCGTAGAGTTTGTCCTGCACCTGCAGCATGCCGTAGATCGGCGCCGCCAGGCGCCCACCCACATCGGCGACGACGTACTCGACCGGGCGCAGGTCCTTGTTGTAAATGATGTCGGATTCACTGCGGCGCTCGAACGTGCCGAGTTCGCGCAGTGGCACGCCGATACCGCTCGTCGGCGACTGCACCAGGATGTCACCGAGACGGTTGATCTGCGAGCGTTCCGCAATCGGCACCTGGATCACGATGTTGATCGGTTCGTGACCGGCCCGCTGCTTGACGTCACCGAGGACGTAGCCGCCCAGCGCCATCGCCAGTTCACGGTTGATGCTCTCGACCGAGATACCACGCCGCTGGGCCTTCTCGTTGTCGACCTCGAAGTGCCAGTAGTCGTAAGGGTCGCGCATGTAGTTGTCGACGTCGCGCAGGTTCTCGGTCTGCCCGAAGATATCGGTCAGGTCACGCGCAACCTGGCGCCGGGTCTCCGGGTCCGGGCCGTGGACCTCGGCGACGACCGACTGCAGCACTGGCGGTCCCGGTGGCATCTCGACGACGGCGAAGCGCGCGCGCGAGCCCTCGACCAGCGCCGCGACCTGCGCGCGGGCGTCGACGGCGATCTCGTGGCTGGAACGGTCGCGTTGCGTCTTGTCGAGCAGCTGCAACTGCACCTCGGCCTGCCACGGCGACTGACGCATGTAGTAATGACGCACCATGCCGTTGAAGTCGAACGGCCGCGCGGTGCCGACGTAGATCTGGGCCGCCGTAACCTCGGGCATACGCCGCAGGCGATCGGCAATGACATGGGCCATGTTGCCGGTATCGGCCAGCGGCGTGCCCTCGGGCATGTCGAGCACGACCGAGAACTCGGGCTTGTTGTCGAGCGGCAGCATCTTGACCGCCACCCACTTGAAGTAGAAGAACGAGCACATGATCAGCAACCCGCCCCACATCGCCAGCTTGAACAGTCGCGCCTTGCGCACGTCGCTGATCATCGGCAGCAGCACCCGGCGGTACAGCCCCTCGAGCCACTCGGCTTCCTTGTGCTCGCGCTTCTCGGCCGTCTGCAGGTAGTGCATCGACGGTCTGAACATGCCGTGGATGGCAAAGTAAGGCGTGAACACGAATGCGGCGAACAGCGAGATCACCATTGCCACCGAACCAAGCACCGGGATCGGCAACATGTAAGGCCCCATCATGCCGGTGACCGCGCCCATCGGCAGCAGCGCGCCAATAACGGTCAAGGTCGCCAGGATGGTCGGGTTGCCGACCTCGCGCACAGCGTCGACTGCCGTAGCCATGTCGGTCTGGCCCTCCTCGAGCCAGCGCCGGTAGATGTTCTCGACNNNACGATGGCGTCGTCGACCAGGATCCCGATCGAGAAGATCAACGCAAACAGCGACACGCGGTCGATCGTGAAACCGAGCAGCCAGGCCACCAGGATCGTGAACAGCAACACCACCGGCACGACGAACAGCACGACGAACGCGGGCTTGAGCGCGCGGAACGCCATCCATACCAGCAGAAACACGAAAAAGGTTGCGATGAACAGCTTGAAGATCAGGTCGTTGACCTTCTGCGACGCGGTCTGGCCGTAGTTGCGGGTGATGCTGATATGGACGTCGTTCGGTATCAGGCGCCCACGCAGGCTCTCGACCCGGTCGATAATGGCCTCGGCAACGGAAACGCCATTGGTGCCTTTCTTCTTGGCCACCGCGATCGTGACCGCCGGCACACTGACCGCGCGGTCCGGGTCGTCCGACGCCGCACCCGTGTAGTAGGCGACCGTCTGGGTCGCGTCTTCCGGCCCCTGGCGCACCTCGGCAACGTCCTGCACGTAGACCGGCATGCCGTTGTGGCTGCCTACCTGCAGGCGCTTGATGTCTTCGACGGTCTCCAGGAACGCGCCGGATACGACCATCATGTGTGATCCGCCGGACTCGACGCCACCCATCTGCTGTTCGACGTTACTTGCCGTAATCGCCTGCGCCACCTGGCCGAGGCCCAGGCCGAAGCCGGCCAGGCGTTCCGGGTAGACCTCGACGGTGACCTGCTCGGCGCGACCGCCGACGACGAAGCTGTTGCCGGTCTGGGGGATTTCCTTGATGTGCTGTAGCACCGACTGCGCCAGCCGGCGCAATTGCGAATCATCGACGTCGGGTATGCCGTCACCGTTGTAATCGTGCTCGGACCACAATGTCAGGTTGACGATCGGCACGTCATCGATGCCCTTGGCCTTGACCAGCGGCGGCTGCACCCCGGGCGGGATGCGGTCCATGTTCGACTCGAGCTTGTCGTTGACCTTGACCAGCGAGTTCTCCATCTCCTCGCCGACCTCGAATTGGATCGTGACCACGCCCATGCCGCGCTGACTGGCCGAGTAGACGTGCTTGACGCCCTCGATCTCGTACATGATGCGCTCAAGCGGCTGTACCGCCAGCGCCGCGACCTGGTCCGGTTCGGCCCCGGGGTACTGCACGATCAGGTCGACCATCGGCACCGATATCTGTGGATCCTCCTGCCGCGGGGTCGCCATCAGGCCGAGCACGCCGAGCAGCAGCATCGCCACGAACAGCAACGGCGACAGCGGCGAATTGATGAAGAACCGCGCCATGTTGCCGGCGAGGCCAAGGTCCTTGTTCTGTCCGTTGCGGCCGTCAGGCGGCGGGGTTTCGATTTCGCTCATGCGCTCTCACTGGCTGTTGTGGGCTGCGTCGGGACGCCACCCCAGGGTGGCGCCATGCGATTGCGTGGCGTCCTACTGACCGCGCGTGCGGGTCATGATATCGGGCCCGGGGTTCGGGTAGACCCGGTCACCCGGCGCGATACCCGACAGCACCATGGTCATACCGTTGTCCAGGTGCTTGCCCTGGCGGATCATGCGCAGTTCGGGCTGGCCCTCTTCATTCTGTATGTACACGACCGGCAGGCTGCCGCGGTAGCGGATCGCCGTGCTCGGGATCACCGGCAGCTGGCTCTTGGCCGGACCGCTGAAATCCGGAATCAGCACCTTGGCGTACATGCCCGGCTTGGACACGCCCTGCGGGATGTCGAACTTGACCTTGACCGTGTGGCGCTGCACGTCGGCCATCGGGAAGACCTGGGCGACGCGCACGGCGACCGGCTCGGGATGATCGTCGAACGTGGCCGCGTTCTGCAGCACGCTCATCGGCTGCAGGCCCTGGGCCAGGCGCGCCGGCACGTCGACGTCGATCTGCAGCCAGGTGACGTCGGCGAACTTCAGCATCGGCTGGCCCGGCTGCACCGTGTCGCCCTCCTCGACGAACTTCTCGACGATGACACCGTTGAACGGCGCAAGGCTCTTGGCATCACGCAGCTTGGCATCGATCGCGCGGATCTCGGACTGGGCCTGCAGAATGGCGCTGCGCGCCTGCTCCATCCGTGTGCCCGAGGCATACAGGTCGGCGCTGCGTTCGGCACCGCGGTCGCGCTGGCCGAAGAAGTCCTCGGCCGGCCGCGTGAACATCTGATCGAACAGGTTCGGGATGCCCATGCCGCCCGGTCCGCCACTCGACTGCGGCGACCACAGCTCGCGCGAGTACTGCACGCCCGCGTTTCGCAGCTGGGCGTCGGCCGCCGCCAACTGGGCGTAGGCGGCACCGCGCTTGGCCAGCAGTTCGTCCTCGTCCAGCGCGATCAGCGTCGTGCTTTCCTCGAACGACTCGCCCTCGATGCCGGCGATGAACTTGACCCGGCCGGGCAGTTGCGCGGCCAGCGTGACCTCCTTGAAAGGCACCACGTTGCCGCTGACCACGACGGTCGGCGTTTCCGACGACTCCTTGACGACGAAAATGTCGACGTAATCACGGTCGCGCGGCGAGGCCGACACGGACAGCGTGATCGCGGTGGCGGTGACGGTGGCGATCAAAGTTTTTAGCATGCGTGTTCAACCTGTTTGAGCGTCGGGCGACGGGTAGCGCGTCGCGCACGGGATATGGCGGCATTCCTTTTGGGAATCCCGCGGATCGGGGTTAATTGGCGGCGCCCCGGCAGTGGCTGCTGGCGCAGGCATTCCGACGGTCCCCCTCTGCACGATGTCTTTCGAGCGGCGCACACGGCCGCCCAAGTCGAGAATGAATTCACCCCAGGGCCTTGTCATGAAAGCAAATTTTGCTGTGCGACGAGACCTTAGGACACCTTCCAGGTTCCATTTCGAGTATTTCCGAATTCAATGATTATCCAACGGCAGTGCTTTGCAATGCAATAAAGCGCTGCCCACCGGGAACCGGGTCGAAACCTGCGCGACGAGGTATATTAACACTTTCGCATGTGCTATTTCGCAGCCGCGTCTGCGCCCGGCCACAGAGGCTTGCACGCGGCTGTCGACATCGCGTTACCATGCGCCGATCAAACGTTGAGGAATACGAGGATTATCCCACCATGCGTCGTGCCGGCCCCGTCATCGAAACCCGCCTGAAGCACCTCGAGAGCCATCTCGAGCAGGAAAACCCGGTCCTGCTGAACACCGTCCAGAGCTTCCGTGAACTCGATACTGTCGCCTACCGCATGGGGCTGTTCGACAACGAACAATCCCACGCGACGCACATTCCCTGGTGGCCCCTAATCTCGATCCTCGGCACCTTTTCGGCCGGCAAATCGACCTTCATCAACCACTACATTGGCGAAAAGCTCCAGCGTAGCGGCAACCAGGCGGTCGACGACA
>JAGRGW010000431.1 GCA_020445315.1 Gammaproteobacteria bacterium | reverse complement strand
GTTGCCGACATCGTGGTTTTGCGCCCGAATTCCCGGCTGGCCGTCTTCCCGGTCAGTCAACACCGTGCTGTTTGCCGGGAGTACGCTCTTTTGCCAATCGCCCGTCGCGGACTGGCAGGCCGAATCCATGGCGGCGGGCGATTCGGTTACCGAAGAACCGATCACGATCATCATCTCGCCGCGCTGGCAGTCCGAGGTCGTTGAGCGCACGCCGGTCACCGCCTCGGTCATCACCGGCGAAGAAATCAGCCGCAGCGCGGTCAGCGATACCGTCTCGCTGCAGCACAAGGTGCCCGGATGGTCGATGAAGACCAACGCGGTACTCGGTCAGCCCTACCTGCGGGGAGTCGGCAGCGACATCATCTCTGCCGGCACCGAGACCACGGTCGCGACGTTCGTCGATGGCTATTACCTGCCAGCGCTTCGCAGTCGATCCAGGATTTTCACGACCTCAAGCGTGTCGAGGTGCTGAAGGGCCCGCAGGGCGTCAATCTGGGGCGTAACGTCGTCGGCGGTGCCGTTACGATCGTGACACAGGACCCGCTGCCGTACCGCGAGGCGACGGCGTCGCTGTTGCTCGGTAACTACGATCACCGCCAGTTGCAGTTCACGCTGAACGAACCCATCCAGAACGGCGATGCAGCGGTGCGGCTGTCGGGCCTGTTCAACGATCGCGACGGCCTGTCGGAAAACACCTTCGTCGGCGCGGACCAGGACGACGAGGGCCTGCGCAGCTGGCGCCTGCAGTACCAGTACAACCCGCGCAGCGACCTGCTGCTGAACGTCGCATATCACGATTCGAGGGAGCAAAGCTCGCGCTACATCAGCTGGGCGCCAGACCCGAACGTGCCGGGCAGCGGTGCGCTGGCGTTCGGCGGCACGGTCGCTGATGACCCGCGCGAGCTCAGGCACAACTTCGTCCCGGACCAGACCGTGCGCAAACAGTTGCTCGGTGTCCGGTTCGAGCAGACGTTCGACGACCTCGTCCTGAGCTCGGCGACATCGTTTCAGCGCAATGCGCTCAAACTGCGTGCCGATATCGACGGCACCGATCTCAACTTTTCCGTCAACGCGCCCGAAGAGTCGTCACGGGTCTTCACCCAGGAACTGCGCCTGCGCCCGGCGCACAACGTGGGGGGCTTCGACTGGCTGGCCGGTGTCTACCTGCTGCACGAAGAGGCCGAGCAGGTCATCGACGTGACGCTGCCGCTGGTGTCGGCCCGGAACCGGGTCGACGGCGCGGTCGATACCGATTCCTGGGCCGTGTTCGGCGAGGCTTCGTACGCTTTCGCCGAGCGTTGGGAGATCACCGCCGGCCTGCGTTACAGCGTCGATCGCCGCCGCCTGGACCTGGTCGAACGTATCGAGGATCCGCTCGGCGCGCTGGGCCCGCCCGGCACGACGGTCAACACGCAGCAGGACAGCGACCGCTGGGAGTCGCTGATGCCCGAGGTGTCGCTGGTCTACTCGGCCGATGCGCACACGCTGTTCTGGGCCAAGGTCTCGGAAGGGCAGAAGGCCGGCGGTTTCAACACCTCTGCGGTGCAGCCGGGATTCGACCCGGAGACCCTGCTGGCGACCGAGGTCGGGCTGAAGAAGTCGTTCCCGTCGCTGTCGCTGTATACCGAGGTCGCGCTGTTTCACTACGACTACCGTGACATGCAACTGCTGACACCACCGGCAGGCGCGCCGCTGGGTACCTTTCCGCAGGTCATCAACGCGGCGAAGTCGACCATCCAGGGTTTGGACCTGGTTGCGCGTTACCGGCCGGTGCCACCGGTCGGGCTCAATTTCGGCATGACCTGGCTCGACGCGCGTTTCGACGAGTTCGTCTCGCAGGACCCGAACCGGCCCGGGTCCGACCCGAATCATGCCGGCGGCAGGTTGCCCAATGCGCCCAAGGTCTCGCTGAATCTCGGTGCGGATTACACCCTGCCAACCGAGGGCGGCGGGCAGTGGACCGCAGGCGTCGATTATCGCTACCAGTCGGAGGTCTACTACAACATCTACCAGGACCCGGCGACCCGGCAGGGCGACTACGGGTTGGTCAACGCGAGCTTGGTCTACCGGGACCCGAACCGTCAATGGTCGTTGCAGTTCTACGGCAACAACCTGACCGACGAGGCATTCTGGCAGGGCATCATCCGACAGGACCCGTTGATCGGTACGCTGCGCAACCCGGGCGCGCCGAGGACCTTCGGCATACGGGCGTCGGTACGGTTCTGACGGGCCGCATGATCGCCGACGGCCGCGTTTGAGAGACAGGAATGGACGAACAGCAACGACAGACCCGCTTGCTGGAGGTGATCGGCACCATCTACGACGCCGCGATGGATGCCGACCGCTGGCCCGAGGTGCTGGCGCAGATCGCCGCGCTGTTCGATGTGCGGTCGGGGCTGCTGCGGTTCATGGACCCGAACTGTCGCAGCGTCGAGTTCGCCGTCATGCACAACTACGACGAGGCCTACGTCAAGGCCTACGCCGAACACTTCGTCCACAACGATCCCGTCAACGAACTGCTGATGCATCATCCGCAGGGCGGGGGGCGCACGACACCGCTCGTCGACCTGCCGAATCACAAGCACAGCGAGTACTACAACGACTACGCCCGGCCGCAGGAGATCGAGCATCTGGCCGGCGCGATCCTCAGTCGCGACGGCGAGAGCCTGTCGATATTTGGCCTGCAGCGAAGTGCCGTCCAGGGTCCCTTTACCGACAGCGAGATGCTGCTGCTGCGCACCCTGTTTCCACATCTGCAGCGCGCCCTGAAGATCCACGGCCAGTTCGGTGTCTTGCGGGGACTGAAATCGGCCGCCGAATCGGCGCTGGAGTTTCTGCCCTTTGGTGTCGTCGCCCTGGATGAGAACGGCAAGGTGATCCTGTTCAATCGCCTGGCCCAGTCGGTTATCGATCGGAAATGCGGTGTGCTGGTGCTCAATGGCAGGTTGACGGCGACCGGCCCGGGCGACAAGCAACGCCTGCAACGGCTGGTAGCCAACGCGATCGCGGTACCGGGGCAGGGCGGCGGCTTCCAGGTGCAGACCACGTCGCCCGCGTTCCCGGTGCTGATGATCTCGACGATGCCGCTGACACCCGGCAGCGAGGCCCTTGGCGGCCAGTGGTCGCACGCCCGCGCGCTGCTGTTCATCAGCGCACCGGAGCGTTCACGGCCACTGGATTCACAGTTACTCGCCAACCTGTTTTCGATTACCAGCGCCGAGGCGCGTATCGCCCGCGACCTAATGCGGGGGCTGGATATCAAGTCCATCGCCGAACACAACGGCGTTACCCAGAACACGGTCAAGACCCAGGTCAGGCAGCTGATGCGCAAGACCAACACCCGGCGCCAGGCGGAACTGGTGCAGCTGTTGTTGAACCTGCCTTCGTCGGGAGGTGGGGGGTAGCGGTTACCGGACGACGATCACTTTTCCTGCACGGCAGTGATCACTGCCATCGGATTCTGATCGACGACTTTCAGCAGGACCCTTGCCGCGCCCCGAGGTCTACGTAAGCCCTGCTCCCAATGCCGCAGCGTGCCGATCGAGATACCGAACGTGGCGCAAAAACGCTCCTGGCTCATACTTGTCTTCTCTCGAATAGCACGCACGTCAAGCGCCTGCGGCGCATGCTCGACGACACCGGACTTGTTCCCTTTTGCATGGTCTGCCGCATCCTTGAGGCCTTCGGAAATTTCAGTGAATGCCTGGCCCATTGCTATGCCTCCAAAATGCCACCAACTCGTTCACTGCTTTCGCCAATTGTTGCTTTTCTTGGGCAGAAAAGGAGACTCGCGATCTTCCGCTGGAACGGGGCGGTTTCGGCGATCGTGATCATCGTTGGATGATCTACGCCAATGGCGTAGTTTTCAATAGCGCCTCCTCTCTGTGGTCGTAACGCGAATTCCTTGCAATCTCGCGATTTGGATATGTTTGGTTATTCTTATGGACCGCTTTGCGGCGCAAAGCCCTGTGGGTGTTGCGCCCTGCGATTGGCCGATCCTTTGCCCGTCATGCGAAATTCATTTCCGTCATTCCCCTTTACCTTTCCGTCATTCCCGCGCAAGCGGGGATCTACTAGCCGACCGCGCAACGCCAGGGCCTAACTCCGTCATTCCCGCGAAAGCGGGAATCTTCCCCGGGAACCGATATTGTCGACCAAAAAATGCTGGCTCTTCGGCCGGCGTGGCGCACCAATTCACACCGAAGGCACCAACGTATCCAACATCGATGCGAACCCCGTCAACCAGAATGCATGTCCCTGGCCTGGCAGTACCTTCACGTCGCAGTGCGGCAGCGATGCCTTGACCCGCTCGCTGGTCGCAACGGGGATCACGCCGTCATCGCGCCCGTGCCAGCAGGTCGTCGGCGTGTTGACCGAGCCTGGGTCGAATGGCCAGGGTTCGACATGCAGGCGCATGTCATTGAGCACGCCGTCGTATCCCTGTTGCATCACCTCGCGGCAATTGTCGACGAACGCGGATCGATACGGCTCCTTTTCGTAGATCTTTCGCTCCGATTCGCCGTAGTAGTTCATCAGCCAGTCGGCCAGCTGGTCGCCCGTCGACGCCATCGACTGCAACTGTTGGCGGCAGGTAACGGGGTCGTCGTGGCCCAGTTGCCACAGCATGCGGGTTTCGGGGCGCAGGTCGCCGGCGCACGATTCCCAGGTCCACAGTGGCGAAACCAGGCCGAGGTGCAACACGGCATCGCCAGCGAGGTGGGCGAGGGCCATGGCGAACGGTGCGCCACCGGAAAAACCGAGTACCGAGAATCGTGAAATCCCGAGCTGGGACCAGACATCACAGATGTCTGCCGCCCAGTCGTCGAGACCTGCGCCCGGATTCAGATCAGATCCGCCATAGCCCGGTCGGTTCGGGCAGATCAGCCGCAGGCCGTGTGACGAGCACACCTGCGCCAAGGGTGTCGCTTCCAGCCTCGATCCGGGGGCTCCGTGGCAGAAAACTACAGGAAATCCAGCGGTTGGCCCGAATTCGGCCAGCGCGATACGGGTGCCGTGATCTGTCTGCAAAGTGATTTCACGCATGGTCGCTGCCTCCTTGTCTGCCGATGATGCGCACTGGGATCGATCTGCCATTTGTCACCCAAACGGGTGATGAAAACAACCGGCAGGCCACATAACTTTTCGGGTAAGGGTGAAGCTTGTTATGAGCAGCGACACGGAAGTCCGCCCACTGGTTACAGGTCCGTTTGGTTCCAACCCTAAATAATGGCCTGGCGCCAGGTGCGCTGAACAAGAACAACAGCCGAGGTAACTACCATGCCAGGGAATGCACGCGCACTCGTTGGGTTATTGCTCCTGATTTCCCCGTTCTGGGCTGCGTCCCAGGACATGCCGAAAGGACTGTGGGCGGCCCTGACCGAGGCCCGGCACGCGATCGAGCCCAGTGGTGATGGCGCCATCGCCGGCAACCCCGGCAACCGGCAACACTTCGCCTTTCGCGACGGCAGCCTTGCCGTCGCGCCTGCGGCAGAGTCACCAGGTTGGTCGTGGGGGATGCGCCTCACAGGCTACGGCACGCCGGGTCAGGTCGAACCGGTGGCACCTGCCGAGTTGCATGCAAACGGTACCCGTCTCGAATA
>JAGRGW010000430.1 GCA_020445315.1 Gammaproteobacteria bacterium | reverse complement strand
GGCGCTTGATCGCGAACAGGGTGTTCTGCGGGTTGGTCACGGCCTGGCGCTTGGCGCTCTGGCCGACGAGGACCTCGCCGTCGTTGGTGTAGGCGATGATCGACGGCGTCGTGCGATCACCTTCACTGTTCTCGATGACCTTGGCCTGGTCGCCCTCCATGACGGCCACGCAGGAGTTGGTCGTGCCGAGGTCGATACCGATGATCTTACCCATGATTGTCTGTCTCCGGTTCTGGAATACGTGTTAACTGGTTGTTAAATGGGGTTTCCGCGCGGGCTTTCAAGCCATCGGCGGCAATCCGGCCGTCATCCGACTGCCTGCGACACCATGACCATCGCCGGCCGGACCAGGCGCCCGTTCAGGCGGTAGCCCTTCTGCACGACGGCCACCACGGTGTTCGGCTCGACGTCCGCGCGTGGCTGCATCGACATGGCCTGGTGAAACTCCGGATCGAACGGCTGGTCGATCGGGTCGATCTGCTCGACGCCGAACCGCGCCATGACGTCGCCGAGCATCTTCAGCGTCAGCTCGGTGCCCTCGCGCAGCTTGTCGACGTCGGCCGATTCGTCGAGCGCGGCGTTGCGGCCCAGCTCGAGGCTATCCCAGACACCGAGCAACTCGGCGACGAACTTGTCGAGGGCGAACTTGTGCGCGTTCTCGAGATCGCGCGCGTGGCGCTTCTTCAGGTTGTCGAGCTCGGCGTGGGTCCGCACCAGCTGCTCGTAGTGCTCGTCGGCCTTGGCCTGGGCCTGGGCCAGCAGTTCCGACAGGTTGCCGGCGGCTTCCTCGGCCTCGTCACTGTCCAGCGCCATCTCCTGCGCGCCCTCTTCGAAGGTCAGTTCCATGTCTTCTGCGGTTAACCCCATGTCGTCGTCAGACCCGGGACGATCCTTCTGGTCAGTCATCAAAACCTCGCACAAGCAACTGTTTAATAACGTGTTTGCCGACCACCCATTGGGCCGCCGGGGAAATTCTGCGGCACACATGGGGGCGCGCGCGCCGATTACAAGGGGGCAGGAAGAAAAAAATGAATCAGCGCTTGGCCAGCGCGCTGCCGAGCAGGCGCGCCGTCAGGTCGACGATCGGGATCACGCGGTCGTAGGCCAGCCGCGTCGGGCCGATGACACCGAGTACGCCGACGACCTCGGAATTGATCTGGTACGGTGCCGTGACCACGGAGCAGTCCTTCAGCGTCGAGTAACCCGATTCCTCGCCGATGAAGATCTGCACGCCATC
>JAGRGW010000429.1 GCA_020445315.1 Gammaproteobacteria bacterium | reverse complement strand
CTGTCGAGTAGCGGAAATTGAACACTACCTCGCAGGTCCCCGGTATAACGTTGGTCGCCCCGGTGCCGGCATGGATGTTGGATACCTGGAACGTGGTCGGCGGGAAATAGTCGTTGCCCTGGTCCCATTCGGTCGCCACCAGTTCGGCCAGCGCCGGCGCCACGGCATGCACCGGGTTCCGGGCCAGGTGGGGGTAGGCGACGTGTCCCTGGACACCGATAACCGTCAGTACACCGCCCAGTGAACCGCGGCGCCCGTTCTTGACGACGTCGCCGAGTGTCTCGTTCGACGACGGTTCGCCGACCAGGCACCAGTCGATCTTTTCACCACGCTGCTCCAGCGTCTCGACGACACGGACGGTGCCGTCGTCGGCCGGGCCTTCCTCGTCACTGGTGATCAGAAAGGCGATCGAGCCGTGGTGGCCGGGGTGCATGGCGACGAAACGCTCGGTTGCGGTGATCATGGCCGCCAGCGAGCCCTTCATATCGGCCGCGCCGCGGCCGTAAAGCCTGCCATCCCGGATCTCCGGCTCGAACGGATTCGAGCGCCAGTTGTCGACCGGCCCGGTTGGCACGACGTCGGTGTGACCGGCAAAGCAGAACACCGGGCCGTCGCTACCCCGACGAGACCAGAAATTGTCGACGTCGCCGAAACGCATGGGTTCGTTGGCGAAGCCGAGCGCTGCCAGGCGCTGCATCATCAGTGCCTGGCAGCCGGCATCCGCCGGCGTGACCGACTGGCGGCGGATCAGGTCGATGGTCAGGTCGAGTGTGTCGCTCATAACGGGAATGCTACGTCGTCGGGTGCCGGGATCAACGGCGAATCAGTACGGAAAACAGTGCCCGCGGCATCAGGCGTCGTCGTGCCGGTCGAAGATCGCGCCGTAGGCATCCGGCTGGAAGCCGACATGGCGTTTGCCGCCGACGTCGAGCACCGGGCGCCGGATGATGCTGGGAGTGTCCAGCATCAGGCGGATCGCCGATGACTCGTCGATCGCGTCTTTGACATCCTGCGGCACCTTGCGCCACATCATGCCGCGGGTGTTGAGCAGGGCCTGCCAGCCCAGCTCGTCGACCCAGGCGCGAAGCATGGCCTCGTCGATACCGGCCTTCTTGTAGTCATGGAAGGCGTAACCGATATCGCGTTCGGCGAGCCAGGCACGCGCCTTCTTCATCGTGTCGCAGTTCGGGATGCCGTACAGCGTGATCATCAGATGTCGCGCAGCAGTTCGTTGATGCCGACCTTGGAGCGGGTCTTCTCGTCCACGCGCTTGACGATGACCGCGCAGTAGAGGCTGTACTTGCCGTCCTTCGATGGCAGGTTGCCGGACACGACCACCGAGCCGGCCGGGATGCGGCCGTAGATGATCTCGTCGTTCTCGCGATCGTAGATGCGGGTCGACTGGCCGATGTAGACACCCATCGAGATGACCGATCCGCGTTCGACGATGACGCCCTCGACGACCTCGGAACGGGCACCGATGAAGCAGTCGTCCTCGATGATGGTCGGCGCGGCCTGCAGGGGTTCGAGCACGCCGCCGATGCCG
>JAGRGW010000065.1 GCA_020445315.1 Gammaproteobacteria bacterium | reverse complement strand
ATTTCTATCTGACCTCGGACGTCGGTCAGCACCAGATGTTCGCGGCCCAGTTCTACCCGTTCGAGAAGCCGCGCCGGTGGATCAATTCCGGCGGCCTGGGCACGATGGGTTTCGGTCTGCCAGCCGCGATGGGCGTGCAACAGGCGTTTCCGGACGCGACCGTGGCCTGTGTCACCGGCGAGGCCAGCATCCAGATGTGCATCCAGGAACTGGCCACGTGCAAGCAGTACGACCTGCCGATCAAGGTCGTGCTTCTCAACAACGGCTACATGGGCATGGTCAGGCAGTGGCAGGAGTTCTTCTACGACGGCCGCTATTCGCACTCTTACGTCGATGCCCTGCCTGATTTCAAGATGCTGGCGGAGAGTTTCGGCCACGTCGGTATGCGGGTGGACAAGCCCGCCGACCTGGAAGATGCCTACCGCGAGGCATTCGGCATGAAGGACCGCATGGTCTTCCTCGATATCATTGTTGACCCGTCGGAGAATGTTTACCCCATGATCGAGGCTGGAAAAGGGCACCACGAGATGCACCTGTCGCCGCACCTGTCTTCGGACCGGGAGTTGGCATAATGCGTCACATCATTTCTGTCCTGATGGAAAACGAGGCTGGGGCACTTTCGCGCCTGGCCGGACTGTTCAGTGCCCGCGGCTACAACATCGAGTCGCTGACGGTCGCGCCGACCGAAGACCCCACGTTGTCGCGCCTGACGCTGGTCACGACCGGCGACGAGGCGATCATCGAGCAGATCACGAAGCAGCTGAACAAGCTCGTCGACGTCGTCAAACTCGTCGACCTGTCGGAAGGCGCGCACATCGAGCGCGAACTGATGATGATCAAGGTGCGTGCCGACCAGGCGATGCGCGAGGAGCTCAAGCGTCTGGCGGATATCTTCCGCGGCAACATCATCGACGTTACCGATGTGTCCTACACGATCGAGATGACCGGTGACGGTGCCAAGATGGATGCCTTCATCAAGACGCTGGATCCCGACCTCATCATCGAGACCGTACGCTCCGGCCCGCTCGGCATTGCGCGTGGCGGCAAACGGCTGACACTCTGACGGTCAACCCGGAAAACGGCCGCGCGGCGACAGAGGCCGTGCGGTCGTCGAATACCCTGTAATACGAAATCACCGCAAGGAATTCCCGCCATGGCGATCAACATTTACTACGACAAAGACTGCGATCTCTCCATCATCCAGGGCATGAAAGTCGCCGTTATCGGTTACGGCTCGCAGGGCCACGCCCACGCCAACAACCTGAAAGACTCGGGTGTCGATGTGCGTGTCGCGCTGCGTCCCGGCTCGGCGTCGGCGGCCAAGGCCGAAGCGTCCGGTCTCGTCGTCAAGAGTGTGCCCGAGGCCGTTGCCGAGTCCGACCTGATCATGGTGCTGACGCCGGACGAGTTCCAGTCGCAGCTGTACAAGGCCGAGATCGAACCGAACCTGAAACAGGGCGCGGTGCTGGCATTCGCACACGGCTTCGCCATCCACTACAACCAGATCGTGCCGCGTGCCGACGTCGATGTCGTCATGATCGCGCCGAAGGCGCCGGGTCACACCGTACGCAACGAGTTCACGCGTGGCGGTGGTATTCCCGATCTCGTCGCCATTGCACAGGATGCATCCGGGCGTGCACGCGATATCGCCCTGTCGTATGCGTCGGCCATCGGTGGCGGTCGTACCGGTATCATCGAGACCTCGTTCAAGGACGAAACCGAGACCGACCTGTTCGGCGAGCA
>JAGRGW010000428.1 GCA_020445315.1 Gammaproteobacteria bacterium | reverse complement strand
TTGCTTTCCATCTTCTGCCAGCGGCGCCAACCAGGCGGCGGGGTGATAGAGCGCCCCGTCCCCCTCGCACCAGGTCCGCAGGGTCTCGTCCGAGTCGTCAAGATAGACATAATCCGACGCTATCACGTCCGGCACGATGTACACGCAAGGGCGCCCGGACGGGTCTGTGCCTGCATTGCCGGTCACTTGTCAGTGATCGCCTTAATGGAGCCACCCATGATCGGGTTAATGAGGCCACGTGGACAGGGCGTTCTCAAGGTCTCAAACGGGATTAAGGATTGCCGGATTTCGGCGTTTTCGCAACGGTGGATTTCCCTGCCTTCGGCATAGGTCGAGGCGCGCGGTAACTGTCGCCGTCGAGCACAACGCGGTGAGCGTTGTGCCGCAGGCGATCCAGCGTCGCAGCACCCAGCAGCCGATTGGGAAACGCCTCGCCCCATTCGCTGAACTCCAGGTTGGAGGTAACGACCGTCGCGCCACGCTCGTAACGCTCGCCGATCAAGTCATGCAGGTCTTCGTCTTGCTGAGGTCGCAGCGGTTTGAGACCGAAGTCATCGATGATCAGCAGGTCGACACGGGCGATGGTCTGGAAACGGCGCTCGTAGGAGCCGGTGGCGCGCGCGGCATTGAGGTTGCCGAGCAACTGGCTTTGGGTGGTGAAGAGCACATCGTGGCCCAGCCGGGCGGCGCAATGGCCGAGCGCCTGAGCGAGGTGGCTCTTGCCGGTGCCACAGGGGCCAGCGATCAGGACCGCGACCTTCTCCTCGACGAAGCGGGCGCTGGCCAGTTCCTGGATCAGGGCACGATTGATCTTGGGATTGAAATCAAAGTCGAAATCCTCCAGCGTCTTGTGGGTGCGGAAGTTGGCACGGCGTAGACGGGTCTGTAGTTTCTTCTGTTCCCGCCGGGCGATTTCATCGCCAACCAGCAGGGCGAGGAATTCAGGATAGGCGAGCTTGTTCTCGATGGCCTCGCGGTTGCGGGCTTCAAGCGAATCGAGGATGCCGGACAGGCGCAGTTGCTTGAGCATGGGGCTGAGTTCGGGCATGGGATTCATGGATCATCTCCTAATGGTCAGTGGGTGAGTAATTTGCGGGTGTCGCGGGAGAAGCGACCGCCGCCGGTGTAGGCCTCGCCAAGCTGGTCGAAGGCCTGTTGAGGGTCGGTCTGCTGATCCAGACCGCGTTCGAGGATGGTCTTAACCGAGCGGTAGCGCGGGTTGTCGAAGTCGAGGGCGCGCTGGCAGGCGGCCTCCAGGCGCGCGGGGCTGTACTGCTTGGCCAGGCGGATGACGCCCTGGGCGGCACGCAGGTTTTCCAGCACCCGGTCTTTGAACAGGCCATCGACGAGTTTGGCGCAGGCCGGGCCGATGCCCTCGGCCTGGCGCCGGCACCACTGCGGATCCCGCAGTAGGTGGGCGATGGCCTCGGGTGGCATGTGGTCGTTGACCGTGGCGCGTTGGCCGGCCCGGAACAGCCTCGGATGGGTGGCGACCAGTTCATGATCAGCGTACAGCCGCACGGTGGTGGCGGTGGCCTTGAGCCAGAGCGACTGGCCGACACGCTGAAACGGTACCGAGTACAGGGCCTTACGAAACTGCACGTGGGCATCTCGATGGACCTTGACCCGGGTCCAGCAGGCGGGCTCTGGCGGCACGTCGGGTAGCGCGATCAGCATTGGCTTGTCGACGTCGGTGAACAGGTCCAGGGGCTTTTGCCCGGTAGTGCCGTGAATGCGGTTGCCGGCAGTCGCCAGGACCCAGTCGGTCAACTGTTGATTGGCGTCGGCCAGGTGGCGAAACTCACGCAGTGGCAGAAAGCGGCGCTTGATGTACTTCACACCGGCTTCGACCCGGCCCTTCTTCTGCGGCTCGCGTGGCGGGCAGGGATCGATCTTGAAACCATAGCCCTCGGCGTACTCGGCATAGGCCCGTTGCACCTCGGGGTCACGGCGACAGGCACGCACGATGGCGCACTTGGCGTTGTCGATGATGATCCGCGCGGGAACGCCGCCGAAAAACTCAAACGCCCGGCGATGGCAGGCAAGCCAGGTCTCGACGTCCTGGTGACGAATCAATTCGGCGTACTGGTGCCGACTGTGGCACAGGGTCATGACGAAGACCCAGCTCTTGAGCAGCTCACCGGTGCGCTCGTCGGCGATCAAGGGTCCAGCGCCGAAATCCACCTGCGCGGCCTCGCCTGGGGCGAAATCCAGGATGACCGTTGCTTTGGGCGTGCGCTGGTCGACACTCTGTAGGAAACGACGCACGGCCGAGTAGCTGCCGCCAAAGCCGTGGTTGCGCACCAGGGCATCGTAAATGGTGGTGCCCTGGATGCCGGCCTCGCGCCAGGCCAGGATCTGCTCGCGGAATGGCTCGACTGTCGAGGCAGGCCCGCCACCCTTGGCTGGCTTGGCCAGCACGTCCGCCAGGGCGGCATCATCCGGCAGTGGTCGGTTGGGATCGAGCCAGCCATGCTCTGCCGCCGTTGCCCGTAGCGCTGCTGACTTGGCTCGCCCCATCAGCCGACTGCGTGCAATCTCACGGTCGGAATCGCCCAGGCGCA
>JAGRGW010000427.1 GCA_020445315.1 Gammaproteobacteria bacterium | reverse complement strand
GACCAGCGAGCATGGCGCGCCCGGTGCCTGGGGCAGGCGCAGCATCTGTCCGTCACGCTGGTACACGATGACCCGATGGTCGGCGCCGGCACTCGCGAACTGCTCGGCGTCCGGACGTATCGCGACCGCCGCCACCCAGCCCTCGTGGGCCTGCTGCCGCCACAGCGGCCGCAGGCCTTCGACGCTGTATGCGGCGACCAGGCCATCGGTGTGCCCGACCAGCACCACATCATCGACCGCGGCCATCTCGGTGATGGGATGACCGGTGTCGAGTCGCTGCAGCAGATCCCGTGGTCCGCCCCAGACCTTGATGGTGCCATCCCGCGACGCGCTGACCATGCGACCGGCGGCGAAGGCGACCCCCTCGACCGGCCCCTGATGGGCCTGCCAGCCGGCGATCCGGCGAAAATCCGGCGCACCCCACAGGTTCAGCTCGCCCTGCCAGCCACCGGACAGCAGATTGCCGTTGCGCGGGTCGAAGGCCAGCGTGTCCGAGCCGGCGTGCGCTTCGAGCAGGGAGATGTCAGCCGGTTGCTCTTCTACACCGAGCGGCATGCACGCGGCCAGGCCCAGCAACAACCCCGTCAGCCCGGTCGCGGCGAGCATGCGCGTGAACAGACGTGCGCCGCGTGTTCGCGGCCGCGCAGCGCATCCGGCGGCGATCGTGGCGCGGCGGCAGCGATGCCGGCAGGTTTCACCGGGAAGACGACCGCCGACGTATCCGACCCGAATGTTCAAATGCCCGGACCGCGCTCGAGCCCACGCAGCGTGTCGTGCAGGCTGCGTGGAATGACGATACCGTGCCGACGCGTCTGCTCGCGTACCTGGATCCGCCTGTCCGACGGTAGACGGGTGCCTTCTTGAGCGAGAATTCGCTCGAACAGCTTCTCCGCATGGTCGAGCTGCGCCTGGCGGTCGCCACCAGCAACGCAGCGCGCCGGATCGATGGCGATCACCAGCTCGCCGCCACGCGGAGGACCGCCGTCACCGGGGTTGCGCTCGCTTGCTTCGAAGCTCAGCACGTCGCCGATCAGCGGACCGGCCAGCAATTCCACCATCAAGGCAATCGATGCGCCCTTGTAACCGCCGAACGGCAGCTGCGCACCGGCCAGCGCAGCGCTCGGATCGGTCGTCGGTCGGCCGTTCGCGTCGATGGCCCACCCTTCGGGCAGCGGCTTGGCATCACGTTCATGCAGCATGATCTCGCCACGCGCGCTGGCGCTTGACGCCTGGTCGAACACCAGCGGCGGTCGCCCCGAGCGTGGCCAGGCAAAGCTCATGGGATTGGTGCCGTACAGGGGTCGGGTGCCACCGGCTGGCGCCACGTAGCTGTAGGCGCTGACGAAGGCGAAGGCCACCAGGCCCTGCTCCGCGAGTCGCTCGGTCTCGAGCAGGTTGGCGTTTACGTTGCTGCCGGAGGCGAGTTGGATCGCCGCCACCCTTCTTCTTGGATTCTTCATAGTTATTCGTGTGATGCTGTTCAGCCTCAACTCTACTGCCTGCGAGGCCATCGGCAAAGGGGCCGCGCCGCTAATATTCAGGTGCGCTGACGATGGTAATGCGGGTGTGGTCCGGCAACGGGCCGGGACCGGCGGCGACACGGGCCTTCCCGGCCGGAACCCGGGCGCTGCGGTCCCGGCGCACGGTCAGTGATCGGTCTGCAACGGGTCATAGGGTTCGCCGTCCGGTTGCCTGATCCGGTCGATCAGGCCTTCGAGTGCCTCCTTCAGCGCCTGCGCGGGATTCGCGTTCTTACCGGAGTCGCTTGTGCCGGGGCGGGTCTCGCCACCGGTCGCGACGGCGGCCTCTGTTGGCGGGTCATTCGAGCGCGGCGGCAGTGGCGGGCCATCGCTGGTCGGGACGTCCACTGCATCCGGCCGTGCCGCGGTCAGCGGCCTGATCAGCCTAGACAGGGTGCCGCCGGTCTCCAGTTGCACGATCTCCGGCGCTCCCCAGGGTCCGCTGAGCCGGTACTCGAAGCGGTTGATGTTGTCGACCTCGGCGGCGAGCACTTCCTGTGCGACCAGCACCGCTACGCCGGCCACCGGCCCGCCTGCCAGGGTGCTGGCGATCGGCAGCGTCGCGTCGATATTGGGGACCACGGTCACGTGTTGATCGAGCGTGCCCTGCTCGAGGTCGGCGTTGCCGTCGAGCACGATGCGCCCGGAGGGCCCCTGTACGGTCAGGTTGTCGGTCTCGGCCAGCCCGCCGGCGAATACGAAGTCGCCCTGGATGCTGTCGAAGCTGAAGCCCTTGCTGTAGATGTCGCTGAAATCGAGCCGCAGGCGGCGGGTCAGGGCGTTCAGGTTCAACAGGCCGATGACCCGCGTCACGCCAGGGTCCAGTTCGGGCAGGCGGCCGTCATCGAGCGTCATCGTGATCTTGCCGGTCATCGCCGGTGGATAGGCCTGGGCCGGGTTGCCCGGCCATTGCAGCAGGTACTCGATCTGGCCGCCGGCATCCACCAGTTGGCGGGCGTAGCCGAGTGCGACCAGCAGTTCGCCGATGTCGCCGATCTGCATGCTGCCGCCGATCTGTGTGCGGTAGTCGCCGTTCTCGCGTTGCCAGTGGCCGGCCCCTTCGAGCACCAGCTGCCCCCCGTCCAGCTGTAGGCGGGCCAGGTCCAGGCCGGCTCCGGACGGATTGGCCTCGAACAACAGGCGGCCGAGCCTGGCCTGCTCGACGCGCAGATCGGCAATGGTCAATGCGAGACCGGGCAGCTTCGTGGGGTCGGGGCCGGCGTTCGGGTCGGGGCGGTGGAATGCTTCTTCCTCGCCGGCCGGAAGCGCCAGGTACAGGCGTTCGAGATCGATCCTGACCGGCTCCCTGCCTTCCTGGTCGGGCAGGACGAAGCTGCCGCTGACCGACGGGGCGTCGACCTGGCCGTGCCAGGTGCGTCCGGTGCGGGCCAGGCGCAGGTTCACATCATCGACCTGCAGGGGAGATGCTTCCACCCGGTCGATGGATATGTCGACGTCTACCGGCGGCAGGTCGCTGGCGATTTCGGCAACCGGCAGGTCTGCGATCGCCTGTCGCCAGGCATCCACGGGCAGGTGGCCGAGGTGGCCGTTCACGGTGACCCCGGGCCGTAGTCCCGGTTCCACGTCGGCGCCACCGAATGCGACTGCGATCCGTTCGGCATCGGTGCTGAAGCGGGCGCGCAGGACGTCACCGTAACGCAGGCTGCCCTCGGCGGGACCACCGCCCAGGGGCACGACCACGGTCAGCATGCGCGATTCCTCCGCCGGCTTGCCGATGGGTGCCGGCAGCTGCACGCCGATCCCGGACAGGTCCGACTCCACCCGCAACGCGGTCGTCGCGTCGGCCCGGCTGCTGCCGGGGACGTCGATATCGACGGTGAAATCGGCACTGCCACTCGCCGTATTTGGCGGCAGGAAGCGTAGCTGTCCGGCGATGTCGTCCACCGCCAGGCGACCGCGCGTCCTGACCCGCGTGGTGCCCTCACTGCCCGGCATGACGTCGACCGTGACCGGCGCCCCGAGCGCCTGCGCGCGGATGCCTTCTGCGCGCAGGCCGTCCAGCGTGAAGTGCAGGTCACCGCTGACGTCGCGCATGGTGAGGTCCCATTCCGGCAGGCTGAGCTCGTTGCCGCCGAAGGCGAGGCGACCCTTGAGCGCATAGTTGTCGTCGCGCCGTTTCAGCGGGATACGGAAGTCAAGGTCGAGCGTGGTCCGGCCCGATCCGGCGAGGGCCGCGGCAAAGTTGCCGAAGCGGTCGGCCAGGGCCTCTTCCTGCAGTACCCGCAGGTTGTCGCGCAACGGGCCGCGCAGTCGTCCCTCGACCTCGAGCGGCGCAATCGGCTCGAGGCTGCCGATGCGTGCATGCAGTCGCTCGACCTGGCTGTCGTAGATCTGTGCCGACCGGGTGTGGATGTCGACGTGGTTACCCTCGAAACGCACATGCGCATCGACCTGCGTCAGCGGCGGCCAGCCCGGCCTGTACGCAAGGCGCACGTCCTCGGTATCGAACAGGACCTGGAACATGCCGCTGCGGCTGTTCTCGAAAGCGAAGTCGCCGGCCGGGCCGTAGATCAGTGCGCTGCCGCCGCGCACGCGGCCGGACTCGATCGAGTGGTCGAGCCAATGGACCAGCTCCCGACCCATGATGCCTGTCGGGTAGTACAGGCTCGCGTGCGCCGCATCCCCGTCGCGAAAATCGGTCTGCACGTCGATGAACAGTTCACTGTTGGCCTGCTGGTCCAGGAACACCCGGCTGCGGGTCTTGATGTGCGCGCTGTCCGCCACCAGCAGGTCGCTGCGCGCCTGCCACTGCTGCGCCCCGAAATCGATGTCGACACGCCCGCCCAGTCGGGTCAGTTCGAGTGGGTTCCGAAACAGGTGATCGAACACCAGCGTGGTGTTGTGGCTGTCGAGCTGCAGGCTGAGGCGATCCTGGTTACCGAGCAGCATGGCATCGAGATTGTGCACGCCGGGAATGTCACCGGAGGGTCTGAACTTGACGTCCTGCAGCCGTGCGGCGATCTGCCATGTCGACCCGTCGCCGTGCAGCTCGAAACGCAGGCCGTGTATCTCGCCGTCGGGTCGCATGTCCGCCAGCACCTGGTGCCAGTCAGGGTCGGGCAGGCGAATGCCGGCAAGGCGTGCCAGGTCGGCGATTCGCAGGTAATCCCACGACACGCTGACCCGCTGCCGATCGTCTGGCGACGTGCTGATTTCGGCAGCCACGCGGCCCGCGGGCCAGGTGTGATCGGCAAACACGACGTTCAGGTCGTCAAGGCCGATGCGCAGGGCGTCGTTTTCATGTACGGCATCGAACCCGCCCGAGACCGATTCCAGTTCGAAGGCGGTGCCGGGCAGCTGTGGCCGTACACGCAGGTCGCTGATCTCGAACCGGCCGTTGCCCTGCACCGGAGCGGCATCGCGCCAGTTGTTCCAGGCTTCGAGGGCCAGCGTCATTGCCTCGAGGCCGTAGTGCGGCGGCAGGTAGTGGGCGAACAGGCGGGCGACGTCGAGGTTGGCAACCCGCAGGTAGGTCGTGCCGTTCCAGTCGGTCGAGAGCGGCGGGCGGTCGATGTCGAGTGAAAGCTCGGCGCTGCCGGCGGCGCTGTCGAGAAACGCCCGTACGCGGAAGCCGGCGGCGTCCTGGTCGAGGGCCGCGTCGATGTTGTCCAGTTCGACCGGGGCGCGCCCGGCCTTGCGGTCGATCCACACGAGGTGCGTGTTGACTAGGCGCAGCGTAGCCGGCAGCGCCACGCCGTCGGCCGCTGTGTCCCCGTCGTCATCGTCACTGTCGCCGGGCAGCTCGACGCCCTCGACGTGGACCTGCCCGGTCGGCTCGCGCACGACCGTCAGGCGCATGCCGTCGATGACGATACTGCTGTCGCGCAGGGCGTCGCGGCTGAACAGTGTCTGCAGCGACAGGTTCAGCGAAACCCTCGTTGCGTGCACCGTCTCCGGCGCCTCGCCGATATCCACGTCGCGCAGCTCGATGATCGGCCGGAAGCCGTGCCAGCGCGCCTGCACGCCGCCGATGGTCAGCGGCACGCCGAGTGCCTCGCCGGCGAGTACCGCCACGTCGTCGCGCAGTTCCGACAGCAGGGGTGTCGCCAGCCGGGTCAGCAGTGTAACCAGTCCGGCGGCCAGCACCAGGGCCGTCAGCAGTTGGGTCAGCAGTCGGGTCAGCGGGCGCATGGGCTCTGTCGGGCCCCGGTAAGGCCAGCGTGCGCTGAGCCAGGTGCTGTGACCGCGGGTTGTGGCTGGTGGTTGGTCAACATGGCAGGGCCGGCCCGGTGTTGCTCCACGGGCATATCGGTGACGAAATCGGGTGCCACGGAATGCCGGGTGTCATGTTCGTCAGATCAGGACGACGTCGTACTGTTCCTGGTTGTACA
>JAGRGW010000426.1 GCA_020445315.1 Gammaproteobacteria bacterium | reverse complement strand
CCATGCGTTTTTCATAGATCACCGTGTAGGCGAGCACGCGCCGCAGGTAGCCGCGCGTCTCGTGGAACGGCACCAGTTCGATCCAGATGTCGGCGGGGAGCACGCGTGGCGGTAGCCAGCGGCTGACCCGGTGTGGCCCGGCATTGTAAGCGGCAGTGGCCAGGATCGGGCTGCCGCCCAGTTCGCCCTGCATCTGCTTGAGATAGGCGCTGCCCAGGGCGATGTTGGTGTCGGGGCGGTACAGGTCAGAACGGCGCGGCGGCTTGCGATTCAGCATGTCACGGGCAACGTTCCTGGCCGTGGCCGGCATCAGTTGCATCAACCCCATCGCGCCCGCGTGGGAGCGTGCGTTCTGCATGAAGGCGCTTTCCTGGCGCATGACCGCGAATACCCAGGCGTCGTCGATACCGTGTCGGCGCGCGTTCTCTTCGACGACGTCGGCATGCGCCAGCGGAAAGCGCAGTTCGAGGTCGTCCCAGTAACCGGTCTTCGCCAGGGTGAAGATCGCGCGGTCGTGCCAGCCGCGCTGCTGGGCGAGTTCGGCAGCAGCCTTCAACTCTAGCGGTGACAGGTCGCGCGTCGCCCAGCGCCATTCGCGCCTCGCGTCGGTCCAGCGCTCGAGCGCGAACAGTTCGCTTGCACGTCCGACGGCGGCGCGGTCGGCGATACGGTCGATCATGGCCGTCGTCACCGGCGTGTCGGCGTGGTGCAGGTGGTAGTCCTCTCCAATGCGGTCGGCGGCCAGGAAGCCGTAATAGGAGCGCTGTTTTGCCACCTCCCGGTACACGGCATCCGCGGCCTGCTGCTCGCCGGCGCCCTCCAGGGCCCTGGCGCGCCAGTACTGCCAGCGTTCGTCTTCGCGCTCGCCGGCGGGCAGTGCTGCTATCCAGTCGAGGACCTGTCGCCAATCCTCGCGCATCAGCGCGGCGCGGATGCGGGCGTCGTGTGCCTCGGTATCGTTATCGCCCATGTCGACGCCGCGAATGAAGGCGTAGACGTCATCGCCGGGGATGCGCACGAGATTGCGCACGATGTACTGCTCGGTGGCGCGCACCTGCTCGTCGCTGAAGCGATACAGTGGTGCGATCCGCTGCCAGTTGCGCATCGCCGTCTCGCCGTCCCAGCGCGCCATGCGCCGGATCGTGTGCGCCAGCATGGCTTCGCGATAGGGATGCGGTTGGCGGAACCGCTCGCGGTCGAACAACTGGTCGGGTTTCTGGTACAGGTCCACCCAGCGGTCGACCCAGGCCCGCTCACTGGTTGGCAGGGTGCGTTTCAGGTACTTGGCAAGCCGCCATTCTCCCGCCAGCATCGCCTTTTCAATGCGTTGCCAGGTCAGTTCGTCGGTGCGCCAGCCCGCCTTTTCCCAGGCCGCGAACACGGGATCGCAGGCCTTAGGTCGTGAACGGCCGTGCAGCCAGATCCCGGCCACCTGCGGCATCGCCTCGTCACTGCGACCGGTGTCGATCAGCGCGTGCAGGTAGTGGCAGCGACGGGTGACATTGCTGCCGTCGTCATACAGCGTCAGGTACTCGGCCCATTTGCCGTGTCGTCCCAGGTGATCCAGCCAGTGTGCCTGCAGGCGACCGGCCAACGGGGTGTCCCGGTTGGCGTCGAGGAAGCCGACGACCTCCCGTTCGGATACCGTACCCAGGTGCTTGCGCAGGTAGGCGTAGTCGAGGTACGGGCGAAGCGGGTAGTCACGAAGTTGCCTGCGCAGGCGGTCAAAGCCAGCCTGGTCGCCGGCCCTGAGGGCCTTTTCGGCCGCGAGGAAGGTCTTGCGCGCGTCCTGCAGCGAACCCGCCGCCGCGGTGGTGCCGACGAGCAGGACAGCCAGGAACAGGGTCACAATGGGAGCCGGCATGGGGGGGTCTCTACAACTGCCAGTATCTTCAAAGGTTAGGCCGGTATCTTGCTCAGTTCAATAGGGATTTCCCTTCAGTAACACGCTTGCGGGATCGCAGTTCGTCACCGTCTTGGGTATCCTTGAAGCATGTTGAGAAAGACCGAGCTGGACAGGCTTTGCGCGTTCGTCATTGCCGCGGCGCGCGAGGAACTAATGTCGCGTTTCGAGCACGTGAGCGCGGCGTGCAAGGACGACGGGTCGGTGATCACCGAGGCCGACCTGGCCATGCAGGACCGGCTGCAGCGGGAACTGTCGGCGCAGTGGCCGGCATTCGCGCTGCTGGGCGAAGAGATGGCCGCGTCGGAGCAGGAGGCGCTGCTGGCCGACCCCGGCCGGGGCCTCTGGTGCCTCGATCCGCTCGACGGCACGAGCAACTTTGCCGCGGGAATTCCGTTCTTCGGCGTGTCGCTGGCGCTGATCCAGGACGGTGCCGTGCAGGCGGCCGTGGTCTACGACCCCGTGCGCGAAGAATGCTTCAGCGCGTTGCGTGGCGGCGGGGCGTGGCTCAACGGTGCCCCCCTCCGCACCAGCGGCGTGCCCGAATCGCTGGCTGACGCGATGGCCATGGTCGACCTGAAGCGGCTGCCGGGCCCGCTGATCCGTGCGCTGGCAACGGGTGCGCCCTATCGCTCGCAGCGCAGTTTCGGCTCGGTGGCGCTGGACTGGTGCTGGGTGGCCTGCGGTCGTTGCCAGGTCTACCTGCACGGTGGACAGAAGCTGTGGGACTACGCCGCGGGCCAGTTGATCGCCACCGAGAGCGGCGCCGTCGGCGGCCTGCTGCACAGCTACGACAGTGCCTGGCTGGACCAGTTGACCCTGACACCGCGTATCGCCGTGGCGGCCGGATCGGCTGAACTGCTGCACAAGTGGCGCAACTGGATAGGCGGGGTGCTGGCCGCGGCACCTTGACCGAGATGGCGGTAACGTGGTCTCGGGTCGTCGACCGGCTCAGGCCTGCAGGTCGTCGGCGACCAGGTTCAACCAGTGTCGCACCGGCACCCCGTCGGGGTCGCCGAGGTGCATCAGGCAGCCGATGTTGGCGGTGACGACCAGGTCCGGACGGTCGACGTTCAGCGCCGCGAGCTTGCGCCGGCGCAGCTGCTGCGAGAGTTCGGGCTGCAGAATCGAGTAGGTGCCGGCCGAGCCGCAGCACAGGTGGCCTTCGCCGACGTCGCACAACGTGTAACCGAGGCGGGTCAGCACGGCCTCGGCGGCGCCGTTGAGTTTCAGCGCGTGCTGCAGCGTGCACGGCGTGTGCACGGCGATCCGTGCCGTTCGGGCCTTGTGCGTTAGCCGCTCGAGTGGCTGTGCGGCGACGAACTGGAGCGGATCCTGCGCCAGTTCGGCGATCCGACGCGCCTTGGCGGCATAGTCGGCGTCGTCGGCCAGCAGGTGCGGGTAGTCGGCCACGTGGGCACCGCAACCGCTGGCGGTGACGATGATCGCTTCGGCGCCGGCGTCGACCAGCGGCAACCAGGCGTCGATATTGCGCCGGGCCATTTCGCGAGCACGTTCGCTGTCGTTCAGATGATGCGGCAGGGCGCCGCAGCAGCCGGCCCCGGTGGCGCGCGCGACCGCTACACCGAGTGGCTGCAGGACACGTTCGAGCGCGTGGTTGATCTCAGGCGCCAGCCCGGGCTGAACGCAGCCGTCGAGTACGATGACCTTGCGCGTCGTCGGGGCGGCGGCCGGGTGCGCGGGCAGCGCCACGCGCTTGGGAACGTTGGCGCGCAGCTTGCGCGGCATCAGCGGGCGTACCAGCTGACCCAGACGCAGCATTGGCGTGAACCGCGACCGGTAGGCGAGCAGCTCGATCATCGCGCGACGCTGCAGGCGCTGAAGCAGCGGCCGTTTCGTCTGCCGTTCGACATGCGCGCGGCCGATATCCAGCAGGCGGTGGTAATTGACCCCCGACGGACAGGTGGTCTCGCACGCGCGACAGGTCAGGCAGCGGTCGAGGTGCTCACGCACCGTCGGGTTGGCAGGGTGGCCCTCGAGGACCTGCTTGATCTGGTAGATGCGCCCACGCGGCCCATCCAGTTCGTCGCCGAGCAGCTGGTAGGT
>JAGRGW010000064.1 GCA_020445315.1 Gammaproteobacteria bacterium | reverse complement strand
GACGTCAACATCCTGGTGCTCGATACCGAGGTCTATTCCAACACCGGTGGCCAGACTTCGAAGGCGACCCCCCTCGGGGCCGTGGCCAAGTTCTCGGCCGGCGGCAAATCCGTGGTCAAGAAAGACCTGGCGATGATGGCGATGGCCTACGGCGACGTCTATGTTGCCCAGGTCGCCTACGGCGCCAAGGACGTACAGGTACTGCGTGCGTTTCTCGATGCCGAGAGCTATCCCGGGCCATCGCTGATCATTGGCTATTCACCGTGCATCGCGCACGGCATCGACCTCGCGCACAACCTGCGACAACAGCAACTCGCGGTCAATTCCGGACACTGGGGCCTGTTCCGGTTCGATCCACGCCGCGCTGCCGAGGGTGAAAATCCACTGCACCTGGATTCGAAGGAGCCATCGATTCCCTACCGCGACTTCGCCATGTCGGAGACCCGGTTCGCGGTGCTCGACCGCCTGCACCCGGAGACAGCGCACCGCCTGCTGGACAGGGCCCAGCACCAGACCCGTGCCAAGTTCCACCTTTACGAGCAACTGGCGAAGATTGCCGTCGGCGAGTCGGATCCGTCAACGGACGAGCAGCATTGACGAAAAACATGATCACATCCGCCGCCCGGCAGACAGAATGCGATTGTCGGCGACAGACTGCCGATGAAGAATCCGACAACGGTGGGCGGCAGCAAGCACAAATGACGAGGAGAGCGACGACATGAACCTGAAAACCCAATGGCTCGGCCTGGACCTCAAGAATCCGATCGTGCCATCCGCCTCACCGCTGTCGCGCAGCCTCGACTCCGCAAAGCGCATAGAGGATGCCGGTGCCGCCGCCATCGTCATGTACTCGCTGTTCGAGGAGGCGGTGCGCGCGGAAGAAGAGGGTATGACCCGCTTCCTGCACCACCAGGAGACCGGCGCCGCAGAGGCCGACAGTTTCCTGCCGGCGCACCAGGACTTCCCCGGCGATCTCGACCGCTACCTGGAACAGGTCGCGGCGATGAAGGCCACGCTCGAGATCCCGGTGATCGCCAGCCTGAACGGCGTAACCGCGAGTGGCTGGATGACACACGCCAGGGAGATCCAGGACGCCGGTGCCGACGCACTGGAGCTGAATGCCTACTACCTGGCCGGCGACGTCTGGGAGGAAGGCCACTACGTCGAGCAGCGTTACATTACGTTGCTGAACGAGCTCCACGCGCACCTCGATATTCCGATCAACATGAAGCTGTCACCGTTCTTCAGCT
>JAGRGW010000425.1 GCA_020445315.1 Gammaproteobacteria bacterium | reverse complement strand
CCCTGCATCATGCCGTCGCGGCTGATATCCGTGTAAACGATGGCGTCGACGCCGTCGTTCTCGAAATGTTGCGCCATGTCGATGACATCATGGCGCGACATCTTCGACCAGCCCTCGACCGCGACCTTGCCGTCCTTCGCATCGAGGCCGACGATGATGTGGCCGGGGAACTGCGGGCAGATTTCGGACACGAAATGCGGCTCGCGCACGGCCTTGGTACCCAGGATGCACCATTGTACGCCGGCATCGAGATAGGCCTCGATGGTCTCGGCATCGCGGATACCGCCGCCGACCTGGATGGGCAGGTCGGGGAACGCCTCGGCGACGCGCCGAACGGCCCCGGCGTTGACCGGCTTGCCGGCGAACGCACCGTTGAGGTCGACCATGTGCAGGCGCCGCGCGCCGGCATCGACCCAGCGTTGCGCCATCTGCAGCGGATCGTCGGAAAATACCGTGTCGTCTTCCATCACGCCCTGGCGCAGGCGCACACATTTACCGTCTTTCAGATCGATGGCTGGAATCAGGATCATTGTCTACTCGAACTCGAACGTGACTTTTCCGATGGTGCGGGCCGCACACCCTCCCCGCGCCCAACGGCTGGCGGCGAATACGGAGGTCATGGCGCCCACCTGACGAAGTTGGCCAGCAGCTGCAGGCCGGCATCGGCACTTTTTTCCGGGTGGAACTGGGTCGCGAACAGGTTGTCGCGTGCAATCGCGGACGTAAAGCGGACGCCGTAGTCCGTCGTCGCCGCGATCAGCGTGATGTCTTCGGGTACGACGCGGTAGCTGTGCACGAAGTAGAAGCGGCTGTCGTCGTCGATGCCCTCCCACAACGGGTGCGGCTGCACCTGCCTGACCTGCGACCAGCCCATGTGCGGGATCTTGAGCGGCAAACCGTTGTCGCCCTGCGCGCGACCGTCGAAGCGACGCACATCGCCGCCGAACAGGCCCAGCAGACCGGTTCCGCCGTTCTCCTCGGAACGCTGCATCAACACCTGCAGGCCCATGCAGATACCCAGAAACGGCTTTTCCGCCGCCGCACCGAGGATTGCCCGGTTCAGGTGGTGCTCGCCGATTGCCGCCATGCAGTCACGCGCCGCCCCCTGTCCCGGGAACACGACGCGGTCAGCCGCAGCGATGTAGGCCGGATCATCGGTGACACGCACTTCGGCATCGCCGGCGACGTGCTCGACGGCCTTGGACACCGAACGCAGATTTCCCATGCCGTAATCGATGACGGCAATCTTCTGAACCAACGCCCTTTACCCCTACAGGCTGCCCTTGGTCGACGGGATCACGTCGCCCTGTCGCGGATCCGGCGCAATCGCCATCCGCAATGCCCGGCCGAACGCCTTGAACACGGTTTCCGCCTGGTGATGGGCATTGCTGCCGCGCAGGTTGTCGATGTGCAGCGTCACGCCGGCATGGTTGAC
>JAGRGW010000063.1:3344-3603 GCA_020445315.1 Gammaproteobacteria bacterium | reverse complement strand
GTCTTGCCGACGCCACCCTTCTGATTGGCGACCGTCCAGACTTTCACGGGTTCTCCAGCGCCGGGCCCTCGGCCCAGGGGACATCGTGATCCAGTTCGAGCGCTGGTGCCTGGCGTTGGCCGGTCAGAACAACGATGGTCACGCGCCGATTCGCCGCACGACCCTTTTCGTCGGCATTCTCGGCTATCGGCTGGTACTCGCCCATGCCGACGGCCGACATCCGCCACGGCTCGACACCGCTGCGGGCCAGGAAATGGAC
>JAGRGW010000063.1:0-3214 GCA_020445315.1 Gammaproteobacteria bacterium | reverse complement strand
CGCATCGCGCGACAACCGCGCCGTCCCCGACGAGAACAGCATCCGGTCTTTCATCTCGATCTCGAGCCTGTCACCGGTCTGGCTGATCGTGACCAGGCCCTGGTCGACGTAGTCCTGCAACGAAATGGTGATCTCGTCCGATACGCGCGTGTTGGCACCGTCCTCGCGGAAGCGGTCGCTGCCGCGGCTCTCGGTATCTGGACCCGGGTTGATACCGGGATCGGCCTCACCCTGCGCCTCGCCGCCAGGATCGAGATTGGCCTGGTTGGCGGCCAGCGGACCGTCCGGCAGCGCCAGTACGTCACGCGGTATCTCGCCCACCTGGATAGGTTTGTCGCTGCGCGGCTGTACGGTGAACACGGCGTTCAGGGTTTCCGACAGGACGCGGTACTTGCCTTCGTTTACCGAGGAAATGGCGTACATGACGACAAAGAATGCAAACAGCAGCGTAATGAAGTCCGCGTACGAGACCAGCCAGCGCTCCAGGTTCTCAGGTTCCTCGTGTGACTGTCGCCGCCGTCTTGCCATGGATTACCTCAACGCAGGAAGCCCTGCAGCCGCGTCTCGATCTGGCGCGGGTTCTCTCCTTCCGAAATCGCCACCAGGCCCTCGACGACCAGTTCCCGGTAGTGACTTTCCTGCAAGACGTACGCCTTCATTTTCCCCGCCATCGGCAGCAGAAAGAGGTTGGCGAGGCCGACGCCATAGATGGTGGCAACGAACGCCGTGGCAATGCCGCTGCCGAGTCGAGACGGGTCGGACAGGTTCTGCATGACGTGGATCAGGCCCATGACAGCGCCGATGATGCCGATCGTCGGCGAGTACCCCCCCATCGCCTCGAGCACCTTGCTCGCCTGCAGGTCGAAGCGCTCGCGGCTGTCGAGTTCGACCTCCAGCGTGTGCCGGATCTCGTCCGGCTCGTTGCCGTCGACCAGCAGTTGCATGCCCTTGCGCACGAACAGGTCGTCCTCGCCGTCGAGGATACGCTCGAGGCCCAACAGCCCGTCCTTGCGCGCGACCCGGCTCCACTCGACAAGCTTGTCAATAGTGTCTTCCAGGCGGTGTCGCGGCGGCATGAAAACGGAGCCCAGCATACGCATGCTGCGCAGAAACGTCGGCATCGGTGTCTGCAGCAGCACGGCGCCAATCGTGCCACCGAGCACGATCACCATCGCCGGACCGTTCGCAAGCATTTCCAGGTGGCCGCCTTCGAGCCAGTTGCCACCGAGGATCGCGGCAAAAGCGATCGCGACACCGAGAAAACTGAGCAGGTCCATCGGACTAAGCGAGCGCCGCCAACGCCGGGCCGATGTCGGGCAGCGGCAGCACGCGATCCGAGTAACCGGCCTTGACCACGGACAATGGCATGCCGTAGACCACCGAGGATGCCTGGTCCTGGCTCCATACCGTCGCACCGCGCTCCTTCAGCAATCGTGCGCCTTCGGTACCGTCAGCACCCATGCCGGTCAGGATCACTGCCAGGACGGACCCACCCACGCTTCGGGCCGCCGAGCCGAACATCAGGTCGACGCTCGGCTTGTAGAGTTGCTCACCACCTGGGCGTACACCGACCTGCAGGCGCGACCCGCGCTGCTCGACCAGCACCTGCCTGCCACCCGGCGCGACCAGCACCTGGCCGGGCAACAGGACTTCACCGTCGGCTGCCTGGGACACGCGGACCTGGCAAACGGAATCGAGTCGCTCGGCGAAGGTCGACGTGAATTCCGCCGGCATGTGAACGGCCACGAGCACCGGCAGGGGAAAGTTTCTGGGCAGCGCGGACAGAACACGCTGAATCGCCACCGGCCCACCCGTCGATGCACCGATCAAGACCAGCCTGGGTTCGTTGGCCAGTCGACGCGGTTTGGCTGCGGAGACGACCGCAGCGGAGGCGGCCGGGATGGGACGCGCAGGCGTCGTCACACGATGAGGATGGTGCCGACGCGCAATGCTGACGACACGCTGGGAAAGACTCCCCTGGGAGCCAGCGGCGCCGGTGGCCGCACCTGCCGGCTTGGCGAGAAAATCGACCGCACCGGCCTCGAGGGCATCCAGCGTGGCACGGGCGCCGTCGCGCGTCAGCGCGGAGAACATGATGATATTGGTCGGCGCCGTCCGCATG
This sequence comes from Gammaproteobacteria bacterium, assembly GCA_020445315.1. Lineage (GTDB taxonomy): Bacteria > Pseudomonadota > Gammaproteobacteria > Chromatiales > Chromatiaceae > Thiosocius. The sequence continues at coordinate 1,092 of JAGRGW010000063.1, read as the reverse complement.
ATCTCGCGGACTGCACTGATGCCGTCCATGACCGGCATCGCGACGTCCATCGTGATCAGGTCGGGTTTGAGTCGGGCCGACATCTCGACGGCCTCGCGGCCGTTTACGGCCTCGCCGACGACGCTGATTTCACCGGTGAGTTCGAGTTCGTCCCGGATGCGCTTGCGAAAGAACGACGAATCATCGACGACAAGTACCCGGACTTTCTCCACCATGTGTCATCCAGGACCAAGTCGGCTTCGTCCTGCCTTCTCCATTGTCAGTAACGGCGTGCGTACTTGCGCATCAGCCCGGGGACATCGAGTATCAGCGCGATCTTGCCGTCGCCGGTAATCGTCGCGCCGGCCATGCCCTCCAGCCCCTGCAGCAGCGCGCCGAGCGGTTTGATGACGACCTCTTCCTGCCCGACGAGGAAGTCCACGACGAGACCGACCTGGACGCCACCGACGTTGACGACAACGACATGGCCGCTGTGTCCATCCTCGCTCGGAATCCCATAGCCACCGCCGGAGACCAGCCACTTGCCGAGATAGAACAGCGGCAGCGCGCGGTCACGCACGCGAATCGTCAGTTGGCCGTCGACCGTGTTCGTACGCGACAGGTCGAGATTGAATATTTCGACCACGCTGGCCAGCGGCAGCGCAAACGGCTGCTGGCCCAGGATCACCATCAGCGTCGGCAGAATCGCGAGTGTCAGCGGCAGCTTGATCGTGATCTTGCTGCCTTTTCCATAGGCCGAGTCGATCTCGACCGTGCCGTTCATCTGCGCGATACGGGTCTTGACCACGTCCATACCCACGCCGCGTCCGGATACGTCGGAAATCTCGGTCTTGGTCGAGAAACCGGCGGCGAATATCAGGTTGTAGCAGTCCTTGTCCTCGAGCCTGGCCGCGGCATCTTCATCCATCATGCCCTTCTCGACGGCCTTGCGCCGCAGGACATCGGCATCCATACCCTTGCCGTCGTCCTCGATCGACAACAGGATGTGATCGCCTTCCTGGGCCGCCGACAACACGACGGTGCCCCGCCGTGGCTTGCCGGCCGCTTCGCGCACGTCGGGCGGCTCGATGCCGTGGTCGACGGCGTTGCGCA
>JAGRGW010000424.1:204-2184 GCA_020445315.1 Gammaproteobacteria bacterium | reverse complement strand
GCGGCATCCAGTACGCGCCGCCGATGCGTTGATGCCCCTCGCACGTACCTGAACCGTGCCGCCGGCCGGGTCCTTCGACGGACCCGGCCAGTCCCGGGCGGCATGGCCCGGGACGGCTTTCCGCAACCGGACAAATCCGCGATTCCTTATGCCATCCGATGACCTGACGCAGAGTCCCCGCAGCAAGGTGCCATTATGGCGCCAGCCCGTGTTTCGCGGGTTGATGTTCCAGGTGTTGCTGGTACTGGGCATCGTCGCGTTCGGCTACTACCTGTTCAGCAATACGCTGCAGAACATGGAGCAGCGCGGTATCACGACCGGTTTCGGCTTCCTGTCGAACGAGGCCGGTTTCGGCATCCTGCAGTCACTGATTCCCTACGACGAGACCTACTCGTACGGCAGGACCTTCTTCGTCGGCCTGCTCAATACCCTGCTGGTGGCCGTGCTCGGCATTTTCTTCGCCACGTTCATCGGCTTCTTCATGGGGGTCGCGCGGCTGTCGGGCAACTGGCTCGTGGCCCGTCTGGCAACAATCTACATCGAGGTTTTCCGCAACATCCCGCTGCTGCTGCAGATCATGTTCTGGTATTTCGCGGTGCTCAGGCCGTTGCCGCGACCGCGCCAGAGCCTGGAGTTCGGTGACGCGGTGTTCCTCAACAACCGCGGGCTGTTCCTGCCGAAACCGGTCGCGGAAGACGGCTTCGGGGTCGTCGCGGCCGCCATCGTCATCGTCATCGTTGGCGTGTTCCTGTTGGCACGCTGGGCGCGCAGGCGCCAGGAGACGACCGGGCGGCAGTTCCCGGTCGGCTGGGTCGGCCTTGGCGTGATCGTCGGCGTGCCCCTGGCCGTCTTCTGGGCGGCCGGATCGCCGATGCATTTCGACTACCCGGCGCTGAAGGGCTTCAATTTCAAGGGCGGCCTGGAGGTCATCCCGGAACTCGCCGCCCTGGTTCTCGCGCTCAGCATCTACACCGGCGCATTCATCGCCGAAGCGGTGCGCTCGGGCATCCAGGCCGTCAGCCACGGCCAGACCGAAGCGGCCAGCGCGCTCGGCCTGCGGCCCAAGCTGACGCTGAAGCTGGTCATCATTCCGCAGGCCATGCGTGTCATCATCCCGCAGTTGACCAGCCAGTACCTGAACCTGACCAAGAACTCGTCGCTGGCGACGGCCATCGGTTATCCCGACCTGGTCAGCGTGTTCGCCGGTACGACGCTGAACCAGACCGGTCAGGCGGTCGAGGTCATCGCCATGACGATGGCCGTCTACCTGGCCATCAGCCTGTCGATATCGATGTTCATGAACTGGTACAACCGACGCATTCAGCTGGTGCAGCGCTGACACGATGAGTACGCATACACCGCATCCTGACCTGCCGCCGCCATCGTCCAGCGTCGGTGTCGTGGGCTGGCTGCGCGGCAACCTGTTCTCGTCGTGGCCGAATGCGTTGCTGACGCTCGTCTCGCTGTACCTGCTTTTCCTGGTCGTGCCGCCGCTGGTCGACTGGGCCTTCATCAAGGCGGACTGGGTCGGCGATTCGCGTGAGGCCTGCGACAGTGGCGGGGCCTGCTGGGTATTCGTCAACGTCCGCTTCAACCAGTTCATGTACGGCCTGTATCCCGAGTCGGAGTACTGGCGCATCAATCTGGCCGGACTGCTGATCGTCGCGCTGGCGATTCCCCTGTTCATCGAGCGCTTCCGCTACAAGCTATGGCTCGGCGCTTTCATCCTCGTTGGCTACCCGGTCATTGCCTTTTACCTGTTCTCGGGCGGGGTGTTCGGTCTCGAGTACGTCGAAACGACGCGCTGGGGCGGGCTGACGCTGACCCTGGTGCTGGCGTCGGTCGGTATGGCCGCGTCGTTCCCGATCGGCGTGCTGCTGGCACTTGGCCGGCGTTCGTCGATGCCGATCGTCAAGGCCGTCTGCGTCGTGTTCATCGAGTTCTGGCGCGGTGTACCGCTGATCACCGTGCTGTTCATGT
>JAGRGW010000424.1:0-121 GCA_020445315.1 Gammaproteobacteria bacterium | reverse complement strand
TGGCCGAAGTCGTACGCGGCGGCCTGGCGGCGATTCCGAAGGGCCAGTACGAGGCCGCGCAGGCACTCGGGCTCAGTTACTGGAAGAGCATGGTGTTCATCATCCTGCCGCAGGCGCTGAA
>JAGRGW010000423.1 GCA_020445315.1 Gammaproteobacteria bacterium | reverse complement strand
AGCCTGATCATGGTGTCGCCCGAGGGCGCCGACACGCTGGGCCGCACGGCCTCGGTGCTGGCGCGTGGCGAGGGGCTCGAGGCCCACGCACGCTCGGCCGAGTACCGCCTCGCCGACCAGGACTGACCGCCATGTCCGATGTGCGCCGCAGCCTTGTCGAGCACTGGGTGCGCCCGGAGATTCGGGCGCTGTCCGCCTACCACGTACAGCCGGCGGCGGGCCTGATCAAGCTCGACGCGATGGAGAACCCGTACACCTGGCCCGACGGCCTGCGCGACGAGTGGGTCGAGCTGCTGCGGCGAACGGACGTCAACCGCTACCCGGACCCGTCCGCGCAGGCGCTGAGCGAGCGCCTGGCCGAGGCCATGGACGTACCGTCCGATATGCGCCTGCTGCTCGGCAACGGCTCCGACGAGCTCATCCAGATGATCGCGATGGCGCTGGCCGGGCCGTCGCGCTGCGTGCTGTCGGTCGACCCGGGGTTCGTCATGTACCGCATGATCGCGACCTTCTGCGGGATGCGCTACGTCGGCGTGCCGCTGTCCGCCGACGATTTCAGTCTCGACCTGCCGGCGGTCCTCCAGGCGATGGACGAACACCAGCCGGCGGTGGTGTTTCTCGCCTACCCGAACAACCCGACCGGCAACCTGTTCCACGCCGCGGACATGGTCGAGATCATCCGCGCGGCGCCCGGGCTGGTCGTCGTCGACGAGGCCTACGCGCCGTTCACCGCTGCCAGCTTCATGCCGAGCCTCGGTGAGTTCGACAACCTGGTCGTCATGCGCACCGTGTCGAAGATGGGCCTCGCCGGCCTGCGCCTCGGCCTGCTGGCCGGTCCCGCGGACTGGCTCGACGAGTTCGACAAGGTGCGTCTGCCGTACAACATCAACGTGCTGACCCAGGCCAGTGCCGAGTTCGCGCTGCGCCACAAGGCCGTGTTCGACGCGCAGACGGCCGCCATCCAGGTCGAACGGGGGAAGTTGGCGCAGGCCCTGGCCGCGTTCGACGGCGTGCAGGTGTTTCCGTCCGAGGCGAACTTCCTGCTGGTTCGCACACCGCCCGGCCAGGCCGGGCACTGGCATCGGCGCCTGCGCGAGCAGGGCGTGCTGATCAAGAATCTCGACGGCGCGCACCCGCTGCTGGCGGACTGCCTGCGGCCGACGGTCGGCACGCCGCAGGAGAACGCGGCGCTGCTCGCCGCCCTCGCCGAAGTGATCGTCGGCGGTTGAGCCACTACCAGGAGGTCGTTATGTCACGGTTGATTCGCCTGTTCTCACTGCTTGTTCTGGTCCTGTTGTCTTCTTCGGTGCTGGCCCATGAAGGGGGCGGCATCGTCGGTGGGTTTGCCAGCGGGTTCCTGCATCC
>JAGRGW010000422.1:1439-1892 GCA_020445315.1 Gammaproteobacteria bacterium | reverse complement strand
GAAGCGGGGTAGTGACGCAGGCGGCCCTACCGGTTGTCGCACTGTCTGCGGCGCGATTGCGTCAGTGACCCGCGAGTGACGGATTCGCGAATCGCAACGCCAGGACCCGGGTCGAACCGGGACATCGGTACGTCTTGGATTTCGGCAACGTCTTCCATGACGTAGCGTAAGCTTTGCGATGACACGGTTTCATCCGTGACCACTGCGGTTCAGTGGTAACAGGTCCCTGTCGACCTGGCCTTCGGGCGAATCGACAGACCGTCAGCGCCATGTTGACGGTAACGGCGCGCCGGGCCTCTCCGCGCCGAACCCCTCGGGGTCGGTCCAATCTCCACAGCAGACCGCCAGGTCAACGGCGTGGTTCGCTCGCACTGAGCGGCGCGCATTTGTCCCATCCGGACTGCCGGCGCCCCGGTGCTGGTCGTCGGGCAGATCTTCATCCACAACGCCGCA